>DASUVS010000463.1:0-32628 GCA_036378835.1 Binatia bacterium
GCTCATCCCGGCTACAGCGGGATTATTATGACGCATGTGCTGGCGCTGGTGAACGTCTATGGCTGGGACTATTTTCGCGATCTTGCGAAAAACAAATTGCATATCGTTCAATCAGCTAATGATCCGGCGGGCGTCGTCGCATCGGGAGAGCGGCCAGTAGGTGTGAACGGGGCAGAATATTTCTATTACAAGACATTGAAACAGGGCAATCCGATCAAGATCATCTATCCCAAAGAGGGAGTTCCGTTGGTGGTTTCACCGGTAGCTATTGCCAAGGATGCGCCTCATCCCAATGCGGCGAAACTCTTCACCGAATTCATTTTTTCTAAAGAGTCGCAGCAGCTTTTGGCTGATAAAGAAGGTCTGTATACCGGCCATCCCGAGGTGACCTATCCGGCGGACAAGCCCAAGCTCAAGGATCTAAAGCTGCTGGCGGCCGACGCTGACGAACTGGAAAAACGCAATGCCGAGATAAAGAAACGCTTCGTTGAATTTTTCGGCGCATAACAGCGGGGAGAAATATTCATGCCCGTTTCTCAACCCGATACCCTTGGTCGGCTCGGCCAGACCGGCTGGTCCGCGTTACGATTTAAAGATCCGACGTTTCCGGTTTGGATCGGCGCGGCGCTTCTTCTTGTTTTCCTCATGCTGTTCCCCTTGGGCGCGATTTTTCGCGCCAGTTTGTGGGGTGATACCGGCTTCACATTCAGCAGGTATCTTGAAGTCTTCACCAACGAACAATCTCTCACTGCGATCTGGAACACGTTGATCATTTCAACCTCGGTCGGGGTGCTCGCAGTGATCATAGGCGCTTTGCTCGCATGGTTGGTGACACGCACGGACCTACCCGGGAAAAAGTCGATCCGCGCGCTCGTCATGGCCTCGTTCGTGACCCCGCCGTTCCTGGGAGCGTTTGCCTGGACGCTGCTCGCCGGACCCAACGCAGGTGCGCTGAACAAGCTCTATCGCGCCGTCACCGGCTCCGAGGAGGCGATCTTTAACATATTTACGATGCCCGGGCTGATTTTTGTCATGACGCTCTACAGTTTTCCCTTCGTTTTTTCGATGATCGCCAATGTGTGCGAGCTGATCTCGTCTGATCTCGAAGATGCCGCTGAGATTCTCGGAGCGAACAAATGGCGCACCGCATGGACCGTTACCTTGCCGCTGGCGCTGCCAGCGCTGATCGGCGGCTTCATCCTTGCTTTTCTTCATTCGCTGTCGCTCTTTGGCGCGCCGGCCATACTCGGCCTGCCGGCGGGCTTGCACACGATAACCACACAGATCTGGACGCTTTTTCAATACCCGCCGCGCCTGGACATGGCCGCGGCTTTTTCCGTGCCGCTGCTTTTGGCGACGATGGTGCTGATTGTCGCGCAAAAAAAAATTCTTGGGCGCAAAGGCTACAGTACCGTCGGCGGCAAAGGCGGACAGAAACGGCTGATCCGCCTGGGCTGGGGCCGGGTTCCCGTGCTGTTTTGCGTGCTGGGAATTCTTTCGCTTTCGGTTTTCTTGCCCTATTGGATATTGCTCAAGGCGGCGCTTTCCAAAGCCTGGGCGCTGCCTTTAACGTGGGATAATTTTACGCTCCACAATCTTTCGTTTACTTTTTTCGAGTATGGCGATACTCAGCTGGCGATCTACAATACTTTTAAGTTGGGACTGATCACGGCCACCGTCGGCACCCTATTGGCCACGCTTATCGCTTACATTACCAACCGCAATCTGTTTCGTGGCGCGCGCTATTTGAGTTTTTTTGCGCTAGCGCCGCTGGTCATCCCAGGCATCGTTCTAGCTGTGGGTCTGTTCATCGCCTACACGCGCCCGCCGCTGGTCCTCTACGGCACGATATGGATTCTTTTCGTGGCTTTTTTAACCAAGGAAATGCCCATCGGATTTTCCCAGGCGGAGTCTACCTTCAAGAGCATTCACCCCGAGCTCGAAGATGCCAGCCGGATTATCGGCGCAAACCGGCTGACCACGCTTAAGGATATTACCGCGCCGCTGGCGCGCTCGGGATTGATCGCCGCCTGGTCATTTATCTTTATCGGCGTCATCCGCGAACTGAGCGCAGCCATTCTCTTATTCGCCCCGCAGTCGAAAGTTGTTTCCGTGGTTATCTTCGACCTCAAGGAAGAGGGTCAGATAGGAGTCATTGCCGTTTTAGGAATTCTCTTGCTGTTGGTTTCCTTCGCGGTGATCATCACCGTCCAGCGGTTGGCGGGACGGGAGGTGGTGGCGACGCGGGAATAGTTCATGGCGATCGTCTCAATACGAGGACTCACTAAAAAATTTACCGACGCAGCCGCCGTCGACGATCTCCATTTGGAAATCGCCGACGGCGAATTCGTCTCACTGCTCGGTCCCTCCGGTTGCGGCAAAACCACGACGCTTCGGTTAATCGCCGGATTTCTGCAGCCCGATGCTGGGGAAATTTGTGTTGGCGGTGCAGTCATCTCGTCGCCATCCCACCTCGTGTCGCCGGAGCGGCGCAACATGTCGATGATCTTTCAAAGCTACGCCGTCTGGCCGCACATGACGGTGGCGCAAAACGTTGCCTACGGACTCAAATTTAAAAAACTCACCAAGCAGCAGATCGACGCGAAAGTCACCAAATTGCTCGGCGTCGTGCACTTGTCGGAGTTGAAAGACCGCTATTCGTCCGAGCTCTCCGGCGGGCAGCAACAGCGTGTGGCGCTGGCGCGGGCGCTGGTGGTTGAGCCGCAAATTTTGCTCATGGACGAACCGTTGAGCAATTTGGATGCAAACCTACGTGAAGAGATGCGCTTCGAGATCAGGCGGCTGCACGAAGAATTCGGTATAACCACGATCTACGTGACTCATGATCAAGCCGAGGCCATGGCCACATCCGATCGCATCGCCGTGCTCGACCGCGGTCAAATAATCCAGGTCGGGCGACCGGCTGAAATCTTCGATCGTCCCAAAACCCGCTTTGTGGCGGAATTCGTCGGCAAAGCTAATATTCTCTCTGGTCGACTGGATGGTGGCAGTCGAATGCAGATAGGCGAGCGACTGGTAATTGGCGTAATGCCCAACCCGGATCTCGCCTCGACGACGGGAGAAGCCGCGATTTGTTTGCGTCCTCACAACATTGTGCTGACGGCCGTGCAGTCCGAAGCAGAGACGCTTGCGCGCGAGGATTATAATCTGTTCTCGGGTGTGGTACAGCGCAGAATATACTTCGGCGAGAGCGCGGACTACACCATCGATCTCGCTCCGCATCCTTTCACGCTTCGGGTCGTCGGCTCGCCGTCTAAACTTTATGACAAGGGCCAAAGGGTATTCGCACTGGCCCGGCCCGAACACTGTGTTGTTGTAAGTAACCATTGAGCTAAGCGAGCAGAGACAATCCAGAGTGCGGTTTTCCATTCTCTTGATCCAATTATTTCCGGCTGTTATACGCTACAATACGTCACCTAGGCGATTCGAGTCCTGCCCAGCATCATCGCGGCCCGGCTATTTAGCAGCGGTAATATAAGTGCATTCCGCGCGGACCGGTTAACCTGAGGTAAATCCTAGGATCAGTTTTGACAGTGAGGCATACCAAATGGCTGACTATGTAAAAGAGCATTACGACTTTCCCCTGACTCAGAAGAGCGAGAACAAGCCGCTAAAAGGCGTGCGCGTGATCGATGCGGGCAACATGGTTGCGGCGCCGTTCGCCACCGTCTTGCTCGCCGACTTTGGCGCCGATGTCATTAAGATCGAGCATCCCAAATACGGCGATGGCCAGCGCAAGCTCGAACCGATCATGAGCGGGATTCCGCTATGGTGGAAGGTGGTGGCGCGCAACAAACGCTGCATCACCCTGGACCTAGGCAAGCCGCAAGGCGCGGAAATCTTCAAGCAACTGATAAAAGGCAAGGATGTCATTGTCGAAAATTATCGGCCCGGGACTTTCGAGAAGTGGGGGATCGGTCCGGATATCCTCCGCGGCATCGACCCGCGCCTTATTATGCTGCGCATCTCCGGATTCGGCCAGACGGGGCCGTACAAAAATCGCGCCGGATTCGGCCGAGTCGCCGAGGCGATGAGCGGCTTGACCAATTTGATTGGCGAGCCGGACGGACCGCCGATGTCGCCGGGCTATCCGCTTGGCGATTTAATCGCTGGGATCTTCGGATCGTTGTCGATCATGATGGCGCTTTATCATCGCGATCTCCGCGGCGGCCAAGGCCAAGTGATCGATCTCGCGCTTTTCGAAGCGGTCTTTCGCTTTCTGGATTTCGATCCGATTCAGTACGACCAGATGAAGACGGTGCACATGCGCACTGGCAACCGAGTCGCCTATGTTGCGCCGAGCTCGATGTTCAAGACCAAAGATGGCAAATATCTGACCCTAGCGGCGAGCACGCAAAATGTCTGGGAGCGTCTTGCCGATGCCATCGGACGCAAGGATCTGATCACCGACCCCAAGTTCATCGACAATCCGGCGCGGGTGGAAAACTCGGTCGAATGCAACGGCATCGTCGGTGCGTGGATCGGACAGCACACGCGCGACGAGGTTATCGAGCAATTCGATAAATTTGGGGTTGCCTATTCGGCTGTCTTCGACATGGAGGATGCATTCCGTGACCTCCAATATCGCGCCCGAGCAGCTATGGTCCGGGTGCCGGACCCGGATCTAGGCGAAGCGATTGTGCAGAACGTCGTGCCAAAGTTTTCTGCGACGCCGGGTTCAGTAGACTTCCTCGGCGTGAAGATGGGCGCACACAACGAAGAAATTTACGGCAAAGAGCTTGGCCTGTCCAAAGAGCAGTTGAAGGAACTGAAAGATGCAGCGGTTATTTGATGCTCGATCCGCAGCAGGCGGATCGACGAAGATAACCGGTCCTTGTAAATGGACGATCGTCTATGCGAATCGCGGTGGCTTGGGGGCTGTTCGGTTGGATAGGTATTCCACTCTCATGATTTGCTGATACTCAGTTCGCCAAAACTTGCGTTAGAGATTCAGCCGGCGGTTTGGCTTTGCGCTGCGCAGCCAATTACCGCGCCGCAGAGCGCGTCATTAGAAATAGTGAATCAACTCTTCGACCTCCTCACCCAGGGTACCAATCTTTCGCCGGCGGGGTTTCTAGTTCTTTGCGGGGTGTCTTTCTTGGGAAGCCTGATTGCCGGTGCGCTCGGCCTGGGCGGCGGCGTCTTGGTTCTTGCAACTATGGCGAATCTCTTGTCGCCGACTGTATTGGTGCCGATTCACGGCGTGGTGCAGCTTGCTTCGAACTTGAGCCGCGCCGTTTTAAGCTGGCGTCAAACTTTGATGTCGATTGTGGCGCCGTTTTTATTCGGCTCGATCATCGGCGCCGCGCTCGGAGCTCAATTTGTCGTCGCCCTACCGAAGTATTTGCTGCAGATCGTCATCGCGGTCTTTATTCTTGCCTCGACCTGGGCGCCCAAGTTCCAAAGTGCTTCCACCGGCAGGATTAAATTTTTCATCGTTGGCGTGATCACCACGATCGTGACGATGTTCGTGGGCGGAACCGGTGTGTTGGTGGGAGCGTTTGTCGCTCCCGCATGCCGGGGTCGCCACCAGTTCGTCAGCACTCACGCGGTGGTCATGACGATTCAGCATGGTCTTAAGATCGTGAGTTTTGCGCTGCTCGGATTCGCCTTCGGTCCTTATGTCCCGCTGCTGGTCGGGTTGGTTCTGTGCAGTTTTATCGGTAGCTATGCCGGTAAGCTGGCGCTCAATCGCCTGCCGGAGCGGCTCTTTCGCATCGCCCTCAAGACGACTCTGACGATTCTCAGCTTGCAGCTGCTCTATACCGCGGTCAGTCAACTTATCGCGTGATGAATTGATTGAAGAGCAGGTGCAACTTATAACCGGCAAGCATGTTTGCTGATGCCAGACCCGCGCCCGCATTCGTGTTGGGCGATAACGCCTATGAGATTGATGTACTGGCCAACCAAAAGATATTTACCGCCGAGGCGCGGAGAATGCCGACTCTCGTCTCTGCGCTCTCTGGGCCTCGGCGGTTAGTCTCTGCTGGACGCACTCTAAGTGTAGAATGCTCAAGCTACCGTTCGGATTTCTGCGGGAACGACCGGCACCGTGATTTTCGCGGAACGCCGGATGATCGTCAGATCGCTTTTGATGCCGATCTTTTCGTCGGTCAAGTGCGTGTGTAAATCGTCGACGCCTTTAATGGCTTCGCCGTCCATCGCAATAATCACGTCGCCCTGCAGCAGTCCTGCTTTTTGACCGGGGCTATCTTTCTCGGCCGAGAGAACCAGCACGCCGCTGGCCGTCGCCATGTTTAACTGGCGCGCGAGGGAACGCGGAATTGAGACGTTTTGACCGGCGACTCCCAAAAAACTCCGCCGTACCCGCCCATCGCGAATCAAACGCGCGGCAACAAACTTTGCGGTGTTGATCGCAATGGCAAAGCAGATTCCCTGGGCCGGCAGAATGATCGCTGTATTGACGCCGATCACTTCTCCCCGGGAGCTCACTAGCGGCCCGCCGGAATTGCCTGGGTTAAGGGCGGCGTCGGTCTGGATCACATCGTCGATCAGCCGTCCCGAATTCGAACGCAGCGATCGCCCCATCGCGCTCACGACCCCGGCCGTGACGGTGCATTGGAAGCCGTAAGGATTGCCCACGGCGACGGCAAGCTGGCCGACTCGTATGCCGTTGGAATCGCCGAGTTGGGCAGCCGAAAGATTCGGCGCGTCGATTCGGATCACGGCCAAATCGGTATCCGGATCATCACCGATTAGACGCGCCGGATTGCGCCGCCCGTCCGAGAGCGCTACTTCGATGCGATCCGCACGATGAATCACGTGGCTGTTGGTCAGGATGAATCCATCCGGCGTAAAGATAAAACCCGATCCGCTCCCTCTCAGCGGATTCGGACCGCGCGAACGATTTCGCACCGCATCAGCGGCCTTATGTTGGATCTCTATATTGACTACCGACGGGCTTATTTTCTCCGCTGCTTCGATCACTGCTTCCGAGTAGGCATCGAGCAAAGCGGTATCATCCATGCGCGGATGATTTGTTGAACCATTCGGGTTGGAATTTTCATTGGACACAAGATGCAATGCAGATTTCATGGCTTCCTTTCGTTTACGAACAAGCAACAGAATTTAAGAACTCAAAGGAGCTTTGTAAAGGCCGACGTGAGTGACAGATCGAGTTAGGTCAGGCCTGCGGGAATGCTCGCTGACCTCGCCGGTTTCGCGATAGCTCCGACAGTTCTCGGTGCGAACAGCAGGGGGTGTCTGCGGCTCAAATTGAAGATCAGTTTGAGCGATGAAGCTCGTCGGAAACCGATTTCGATGTGAGATTCGCGCTGCCGCAGGGTCATCACGGGTGTCTTTCAGTGCTTCCACGTATTGTGGATCTCGCGTCATTTGATGTCGATTTGTGGGACTTTGATGACACTTTTCTTGTGAGCGGATCTTTTTCTTGACGCTTGCCCTTATATGGGGTACAAACACCGCCAGCTTTTTTGAGGATTCGAAGGAGTCGTTTGATGTCGCGAAAAATTGCTCGAATCTGCCCGCGCTGCAATGGTTATTTGGGAGTTACTTTAGGAGAGCGGTCGCGTAAGTCGATGACTCAGTCAGTTAATGGATCATGCCTTGTCTGCAGCCATAAGCTAACCTGGACCTTAGTCCATGGAACGCGTCCCAGCACAGCCGATAACTCCGGCCGGATTCCGAAATTGTTTGACCGATTGACAAATAACCCTCGCATTGTCCCCACCAATAATCAGTGAGTTTTACGCCAACGAGAACTGTTTCGGCGCTAACTTTACAAAGTGCGCGCGGGTAGCATCGCACTCGGAATTCCGTCCTTTGGGTGTGACGGGCTATGCCCTGCCCTGAGGAGTTAGAGTCGGAGAACTGGTTGACGATGTCAGCCGCATCGCCGTCCGGTTTTAGATTGCTCGATTGGAAGTTGCCATCGCGCCCCGTTGAAGACCGCCTACAAGTCCGGTTTCAAAACAATTTTAATGCAGTCATCGTGCTTATTGGTGAAGATGTCGTAACCTTTCGGCGCATCACTGAGCGACATCCGATGAGTTATGACAAAACTCGGATCGATCTCGCCTTGTTCAATCCGTTCAAGCAACGGTTTCATGTAACGTTGAACATGCGTCTGTCCGGTTTTTAACGTCAGTGCTTTATTCACGAAAGACCCGAGGGGGATTTTATCGTCGAAGCCTCCATAGACGCCGGGAACCGATACCGTGCCGCCCTTGCGGCATGCCATGATCGCCTGGCGCAGAGCGTGTGGGCGATCGCTTTCCAGCATCATTGCTTGTTTGACGCGGTCATAGGCGCCGATTATGCCGGGCATATGTGCTTCCAACCCGACCGCATCGATGCAGGCGTCGGGTCCCATGCCTCCAGTTATTTCCATCAAGGTCTCATACACATCAGCCTGCTCATAGTTGATAGTTTCTGCAGCGCCGGCCTTTTCACCAGCCATCTGGAGCCGCTCGGGAAACCGATCAATGCCGATCACTCGCTCGGCGCCAAGCATCTTGGCGCTTGCGATGGCAAATTGACCTACAGGACCGCAACCCCACACCGCGACGGTATCGCCTTCCTCGATGTCGCAGTTTTCCGCCGCCATATATCCGGTGGGAAAAATATCGGAGAGAAACAAAACCTTTTCATCCGGCAATCCTTCGGGAATCTTGATCGTGCCGACGTCGGCATATGGCACACGCGCGTATTCCGCCTGCCCGCCAGCAAAGCCGCCGAGCATATGCGAGTAGCCGTAAATACCGGCGGGGGAGTGGCCAAATAGTTTTTGCGCAATCGGGGCATTCGGGTTGGAATTTTCGCACAAAGAGAACATCTGTTTTTGACAGAAAAAGCAGCTGCCGCAGGAGATTGGAAACGAAGCCACAACCCGATCACCGGTGCTCAAGTTTTTGACTTCGCTGCCGACCTCAACCACCTCGCCCATGAACTCGTGGCCGAGGATATCGCCCTTTTCCATCGTCGGAATGAATCCGTTGTACAGATGCAAGTCGGAGCCGCAAATCGCTGTCGAGGTTATCTTTACGATGGCGTCACGGCGGTTAAGGATCTTTGGATCGCTCACTTCTTCAACCCGCACATCGTGCTTGCTGTACCAGCAATTAGCTTTCATCGGATCCTCCTGTTAGATGGGCTAAAGCGAAGCGGCGAGACGGCGTCCGGCTTGGTCATGTTTCCAGGAGGTGCTTTGGGAGCGTCCCGCTGGCTGGCCTTCGGTGGTAATGATCTCGCCGGTTTCCATCAGCTGTCTGAATCGATGCAAGTTCTCATGCACCTGCTGTTTAGGTTCTGCCCCTAGTAATTTGGCAACTGTCACGCCGAGCAAGCCGGCAGGCGGACGGTACTCTATCTCGACACGAAGCACCGTTCCTGGTTTCCCCCGTGCCGGCTCAAACCGTACCGATCCCGAGTTTTTCACCTGAGAACCTTCTAGCGAGCGCCAGGCGATTAGCTCATTGGGCCGATCTTCGGTAATTTCGGCGTCCCACTCGATTCGTTTGCCGGCCGGGCCCTTGGCGATCCAGTGCGAACGTTTTTCTCCAATGTTCTGTACGGACTCTAGATCATTCATGAAATGTGGGAAATTCTGAAATTCATGCCAAAATTGATAAAGCTCTTCGGGAGATCGGTTGATGGTGATGCTCTTTTTTACCTGAACAGAAACGGCATTGTCCTGAAGTTCCGGCTGGCTGCTGAGTTGCCGGCTCGCGCGTAGGTCAAGAACCGTGACGCCAGTAACTGCGGCAGAAGCCGCCGCGATTCTGCGGCGATTTGCGTGAGGCGAAGTAAGAGCGGTGCCCAGAACCGCTAAGTCCATGATGTCGCCGCCAACCCGTGACCAAAGCCAGCCTACTGGCCTCCGACGGATAAGGATGCCGATGCCGCTCGCTATTTCGCGCATTCCCAGCATACGCAGCAACGTGCGGTTACCGTGGACACCTATTAGCTTCGCTAGCGCTCGGGGAGCCGCGATCTCGACAAGGCCCAGGCCGATGCTGAACCATCCAAGCGCGTGCGCAAGTCTTTCCTCCCGTCCCGCTCTCGATTTGCTTCGGCTGCCGTTAGTGGTGATGCGAGGAAGATCGCCATAACCGCTCCGTTGAAACCTTCTATTCTCGTCGTATTCACTTTGCCGTGTTAGGATCGGCGATGCTTGCTCGCGTTCGGATTCTTGAAAATCGGAATCAGCCATGGTTTTCTCCAGATAAAAATTAACCAAGCCAGTACAGTACTCCGCGAACTCGGGAGCTAGAATGTCGGTGCAAGTGATGCTTTGGGACAAAAATCACTTGCGCAAATCATGTGCCATCGACAGCTTCTTTTAGCTCAAAGCTGAACTCGAGAGTGCAATTGGAATAGCCCGGCAGCCAGCGCAAAGGCTGCGGCGAATATAGGACAATCAGTTAGAGATGACTTGCCAATTGTGGGACGAACGACGAGTACATACTGTTGCGGCATCCGAGCAAATTAAGCTCGAGCAGCAGCAACACAGAATTATCCAGATCTGATCGTGCAATGAAGCGCGTCTTTGTACCGTTACCTGTGGCTAGAATCGTACAGCTGAAATCTTGTTCGTTCGGAATTTGGTTGTTAACTCGGCCATGCTTTGCTATGGTTTACTAGGTCAGGCTGACTTTCATGCACTAGTGTTATGGACTAGTGTTAGAACCCTACGATCGTCTCTCCCGAGTGTGGTTCCAACCTTAGGCTGTCACGGCCTGTCGAAATGAGTACTCAATGCGCATATTTCTGATTCACATTCGCGATCCACAGTTCTATGCCCTGCCGGCCACGACGCGCGCGGCCAACGGTAACATCAGAATCATGGGTTTTCCGCCGATTGGTATCATGTCCCTTTCGGCCGTGCTGAAACGCGCTGGACACGAGTGCGTTATGTTTGATCAAGCCAACCCGGAAACGCCTAACTCGATCATTACAGAGGAGATTCGCCGGCAGCGGCCGAGTCTTATCGGGTTGAGCTTCTTGAGCACGACCAGCTATCCGTACGCTAAGGTTCTTGCGCGGCAGATTCGTGCCATGGATTCATGTGTTCGATTGGCATTTGGCGGCGTGTTCGCGACCTTGAATGCGGAAATGGTCAAGGCGCAGTGTCCCGAGGTAGATTTTATTTGCCGGGGCGATGGCGAACAGTTGATCCTCGATTTGCTTGAACGTTTGGACGATCCCGCCACGGTTGCCGGGCTCACCTGGGCGAAAGACGGCGCTATCATCCATAATCCAAACCGCGCAATGGACCGCGATCTTGATCAATGGCCTTTTCCTGATCGCGAGAGCTTGCCGCTCGACTTTGTCGAATCGATGCCGCTTGATGTCCCGGCGGTCCTATCGATGGAGCGCTTCACGACGATGCAAACCTCACGGGGCTGCCCATGGCCTTGTGTCTTCTGTGATATCCCAATTTTCAACGAAGGTAAGTGGCGCTCGCGCAGCCCGCAGCACGTCATTGATGAATTTAAGCATTTGCAAGAAAATGGCTACGGCGCCGTATATTTCGTCGACGACCATTTTCTCCTGCGCCCTAATCGGATCGAAGCGATCTGCAAAGGGATTAATGAGGAAGGGATCAACATCCAGTGGGGGTGCGAAGGGCGGGTCGACTCGACTGCTCAGCATTTGTTCCCCGCCATGGCTAAAGCCAATTGCCGCACCCTTATGTTCGGTATTGAAAGCGGGAGCCAAAAGGTTTTGGACCGGCTAAAGAAAGATCAGACTCTGGAGCAGGTAGAAAGCGCGGTCGACAATGCCAAAGCAGCAGGCATCGAGATTGTTCACGGTTTCTTTGTCGTCGGCAGTCCCGACGAGACCGTTGAAGACATGCGCGCGACCTTCGAATTTGCTTCGCGATTGAAACTCGATACCTTTGGTTTCAATCGTCTGTGCGTTTACCGTGGCACGCCGCTTTGGAAGGAGTATGTGGCGCGCGATCTAGTTGACGATGCTACCGACTGGTATAAATATTTTAAATGTTCCGAGATCGATCCTACCTGCCTGTCGGGAGCAGTCATCAACGACGAGCGCAGCGCCGGGTTGCGTCGGCTGTTTCGCTACAAGGTGACGCACTACCCGCTGCAAACCTTCCGACTCTTACGCCGCTTTTTGCGACATATGCCGCTGCGCGACGTTGTCTATTTAATCGTCAAACCGTTCATGGGAAAGAAGCAGGGTCCGACCAAGAACGAGGTGTTTTCGCGCGCCGTCGAACACCGCACGCTCAAAGACAATGCCGCGGAGCTCACGAATGTCCCCGATGCGCTGCTCAAAGGGGTCATTGAAGAAAGCGAAAACGCGGCGACTCGCCGGCCTCGGCGAGTCGCTCTCTAAGTTAACGAGAGAAGCCTGCGCCAGCTTTTACTGCATGCTTGTTAATTGCGAATCCCTTTACGGCTGAGAAACTCCTTGAACCCCTCGCGCGGGTGATTCGCTTTGAGCCGGCTCTTTCGGGCATCTTGCTCATTGTCGTAGCGCCCGCGCCAATCCCTGCCAATATTCTCGTGCAGCAGCCGTTTGATTCCCTGCACCATGCGGGGATCGTTTTCACTAATCAGTTGAGCCATGTCAATCGCTTTAGCGAGCAGTTCCGTGCGGGGCACGATCTGATTGAGCAGCCCGATCTTCTCAGCCTCAACGGCCTGAACCACTCGTCCGGTGTAGAGCAGCTCTTTCGCTTTGGCGATACCCACCACCAGCGGCAGCGACCAAGATGAATTGACCCGTCCGTAGCGCGCTGCCAGGAAGCGAAATTCGGTGATCTCACAACCGAGCCGGATGTCGAGCATGGAGGTGAGTTGGGCTCCGGCGCCGTAAGCCAAACCATTGATGGCGCCGATGATCGGCTTGGCGAAAGTAGCGATACGCCAGTTGGCCTGAGTGCGGAATTCGGTCCGGGCGGCAAGCTCTTGATCGCTTGATTTGGCCATCTGATGAATATCGCCGCCGGCGGAGAATGCGCGTGGCCCGGCGCCCGTCAAAACCACGGCGCTAACAGTATCATCGCTCTCAATCTTCGTCAGCTCGGCATCGAGCTCCCGGGCCAGTTCGTAGCTCATGGCATTTAGTTTTTCCGGACGGTTGAGAGTGATCAGAGCGACCTTATCGATCTGTTCTGTCAAGATGTTCTGGTAACTCATCGGGCCTCCTTCAGGCACAGTGAATTGTCATCGTCGGCGCCGCGATTACCACAAAAGCCGAAAGCTGCGCAATGTTTCGGCGGCATCCAGCGCGGTTCGGCTTACCGGCAATTCTTTGCGCAAGAGCGATAGTCGTCTGCGCAGCAGGATTAACCGACGAAAATGATCCCGGCTGTATAGTTCTGGCCTCAGGTTCTATAAGGTTCGTAAACGATGGCCTGTTTGATTGCGGCATCGATTTGCGTCGCCATCGGGTTCCGAATCTCCTCGGCAATGTGGCCCATCACGCCAAGCGTGCGGCCGATCAACGCGAAGGCCTTGGTGATTTGCCAAGGAAAGCCCATGTCCAGAGCAATCGCCGCGATGGCGCCGGTGACATTGACCGGGATTAACCGTTTCCTTCGTTGGCTGGCCACTTCGGAAAGCTTTTGCAGCAGCTCGCAATAGCTTCCATAAATTCCATTTTCCTTGGCGATTCCGAAGAGGGTCTCGGCGCGAGGATCGCCTTCGGCATGCGTGCGATGGCCAATCCCCGGAATGCGTTGCTTCCGGTTAGAGTAGTCATCGAAGATATTCGTCGCGATCTGTTCGAGATCACGGTTCTCGCTCTCGTTTGGCAGCGCCTCGGTAAGCATTTTGGCTGACCATTCCGACGATCCAAGATGGACGCTGCCGGCGCCGCAAAGCGCCGCGGCGACGGCAGCTTGAATCGCCTCAGGGGCGCAATGATAAACGAGCCGGGCGGCAATGACATGCGATACCATTCCATGCTCGACAAGGATCACGAGTAGCGCATCAAGCATTTTCGCTTCGTTGGGGGTGGGCAGCCGCCCCCGTAACATGAGCGACGTCATATCGGTAAAAGTGATTTTACCGACCAGCTCTTTGTTAAGATCGTAACCGCGAACGAGAATACGATGAAGCTCGGCCTTGCCGATACCTGTCACGATTTTGGGTTGTTGTTCCGCCATGGATCCTCCAATTGATTTAGATGGGCGGATTCTAGGCCACGCACTTACAAGCCGCAACGGCTAACCTGAATTTATCTAGGAGATGGGATATAAGCGTCTGGACGCACGGGACGCTCGCGTGTCAGCCCGCAGCGGTTTTGCGTCAACCAGTGGACCAGCAGGAATACGCTAGTGATCCCTATCCACGTAGCGACTCCGCTAACGATCTTCGGATCCGTGGTCCCGAACAACCAGCCTAGCTCATCGCGAGTATAGTCACCAAAAACTCGCACCAACTTCAATCCAAAGACCCAACCCGCATGCAAGCCGATTGATAGATATAAGTTTCCTGTTCGAAAAAATGCATAACTTAAAACTACTCCAAGCAAAAACAGACCGACCATGCCGGGAAGGAGGTTTAACGGTTCTGAAAACGGCGTGAAGGTGTAGAATAGATGACGAAATCCGGCCAGTGGATCAAAGCTATCGACGAAGTAGGCTTCTCCGGGCCTGATGAAGTGCAGCGCAGAATAAAATAAGCTTGACAGCACAAAGGCTCGAATGATCCTGCCGTTCTGAAGCAGCCCTTTGAATAAAATGCCGCGAAAAAAGGTTTCTTCTAATGTTCCGGCGAACACTCCCGACAAGAGCGCGCTAAAGCAACGCGATAGAGATCGCGACAACGACAGCCTGAGATAAGGCTCAAAGACCTGAGCGAGCGACATTGCTAAAATTAACGCCGCAACCGATGCCACCGCCAAGCTCCAGCCGCGAAGCAGATCGCCGGCGCCTTGACCAAGGCCTACAAACCCTAGTTCGGTAAGATTGCCAATTTTAAGCAGGCGCCGCCAGGTGAAAAATAGCACCATTCCCGAAACCATGAATGTGCGATTAAAGATGCGTGAGAAAGGATAACGTTCCACGCCGAGCACTTGGCCGGTCACCCAGTCAGCGGCGATGGCAAACCACGGGCTTAAAATACTCGTCAGCGCCAGCACAAAAATGAGAAAAATAAGCAGTCTCTGGTGTGTGCTCATAGATTTCATGGACTAGTTAACTATGGTATACGATCGGAAGCATGACAAGCACGCCCCAGAAAAAGTTGATGAAGAATGTTGCCCTGATCACCGGAGCCACTCGCGGCATCGGCAAAGCCGTGGCCGCCGCGTACGTCCGTGAAGGCGCCCGCGTGTTTATATGCGCTCGCGACCGGCAGGAGGTTGCGGCAACCGTGCGCGAGTTGCGCGATTGCAGCACGGAAGCACAGGTCGATGGTTGCGCAGGCGACGTCGGCAAAGAGACCGATGTTTGCCGGATCGTCGATGCCGCCATTGAAAGATTTGAAACGATCGACACGTTGGTCAACAACGCCAGCTTGCTCGGGCCGCGGGTAACTCTCGTTCAATACCCATTTGAGCAATGGGAAGAGGTGATTCGCGTCAACTTGAACGGCGTATTTCTTCTAACTCAGCAGGTGGTCAAACGTATGATCGCCCGCCGTCGGGGGTCCATCATCAATGTGTCCTCCGGAGTCGGACGTACCGGTCGAGCGCGCTGGGGCGCCTATGCAGTTTCGAAGTTTGGCTTGGAGGGACTGACCCAGGTTTTGGCTGACGAGGTTAAGGAGTTTGGCATTCGGGTGAACAGCGTCAATCCAGGGCCTACGCGGACCGAGATGCGCGCCGAGGCTTATCCTGAAGAAGACCCACTGACATTACCGACACCGGAACAGATTACGCCGATCTTCGTTCATTTGGCTTCTGTCGAGTCAGAAGATGTAACGGGTGCAATATTGGAGGCTAATGACTGGTTAGAGCACGCGAATTGACGCGTTTCGCGAGTAGAAAGCTGATATTTTGTTTCCTGGAGTTCATCCCGGAACAATGACAGCCTACGGGCTTTCAACGCAGCGAGATTATTGGCGATGACATCACTCTTTCTTTATCCACCCGACAAAATGGGGTGGGACGGAACTTCGACTGACATCGTACCGAGCGTTATTAAGAGCGGAATGGGCTGGTGAGGAACCTCTCCGCACATCAGGATCTTCAACGGACGAAGAAATGTCTCAAGGGATGGAAGATAAGAAATGAAAGCGATTCCAATGGTCGCGCTTCTCGTTATCTATGCGCTAACGTCTGTCGCAACCGAGGTCCAGGCGCAAGATCTAAAAAAGATCAAAATCGGTTATCCCGCGGTCTCTTACAATCAAATTCATATCTGGGTAGCCAAAGAGGCGGGCTTGTTTCGCAAGTACGGCCTGGATGCCGACGTCGTTTTTTTCCGTGGCGGCGGGATGGCAACTCAGGCGCTGGTGGCGGGGGATCCGCCGATCGTTAATATCGGCACAGTCGTGTTGGCCGGACTGCAGGGTTACGATGTCGTTCTCATTGGCTCCTCCGAGAGTACCTATAACTACTCGGTCGTGGCGCGTCCCGTTACCACGAAGGTAGAGCAACTCAAAGGTAAACGATTGGGTGTAAGTGGCTTCGGGTCAGCATCGCATACTGCCGCGTTGATCCTGCTTAAGAAGTTTAATCTTGAACCCAACAAAGACGTCATGCTCGTGGTGGCGGGGCCAACTCCGGACCGCTTGGCGGCGATGGAGTCGAATCGCATCGACGCCACGATTTTGACTCCATCGGAAACACCGAGGGCGCGCAAGCAGGGCTTCATTGAAATCTTTGACATGCTCGATCTAGGAATCGAGGTGCAAGGCAACGGATTTGCCACCTCCCGGACGTTTATTCGCAATCAGCGGGAAACCGCTCTGAGCGCGTTGAAGGGCTACGTTGAATCGATTCACTATATCCACAAGAACCGGGAGGAAACCAAGAAAATCGTCGCGCAATATCTGCGAACGGCGGATGCCGAGGCTCTCGAAGCAACTTATACCGCGTTCGTGAAAACTGTTGCCAAGCGGCCCTACCCTACCCTCAAAGGAATTCAGTATTTGCTCGATGACTTAGCTGTGAAAAATCCGCAGGCAAAAACGGTAAAACCCGAGCAATTCGTCGACCTGAGTTTGCTTCAACAGTTGGAGAAAGAGGGATTTTTCGCCGAGATGGCAAAGCGCTATCCATAGTTGTTATGATCCGCACGCACTGACTCCCTAAACTAAGGAAGAATAAGGTATGAACCAACATATCGGCAAGCAATTCCCGGATTTCGAGATGCTCGATCATGACAGCCAGCCGGTTAAACTCTCGCAGTATGCTGGCAAGTTCCCCTTGATCCTGTCGTTCTATCGCGGCTATTGGTGAGGCAAATGCCAGGTGCAGTTGCGCCATTATGTGGAATTCCAAAAAGAGCTGGTGATCAACTATTGTAAGCTGGTGGTGGTGAGCGTCGATCCGCCGGAAGTCAATTCGGCCTTTCGAACTGGCTTGGGCGCCGAGTTCCCGTTTCTGAGCGATCAAGATCGCAAAGTCGTTCAAGCCCTGGAGATGACCGAAACCTCAAAGTCGCGCGGCGTGACGGCAATCCCTTATACCTTTTCGTTGATGCCGGATTTGACGGTTCACAACTTTTACTGTGGCTACTGGTACGTCGGCCGTCCCACTCTCGATGAGCTGCGTATGGATTTGCGTGCGATGATGAAGAAAGTGCGGACCGACTTCGATCCCCAAGCGTAAAGGCAAAACCGCGCGACTTGCGCTTGAAAGGGGCGAATCAAGTCGGTAAGATTCGCCTATGATCACTCCGGAACAAATCAAAAGCACTCTGGAACAAGCGCTTCCCGGGTCCACCATCGAAATGCAGGATCTCACCGGCGGCGGCGACCACTGGCAAGTATTCATCGTCTCGCCGGCGTTTGAAGGTAAGGGGTTGATCGAGCAACATCAGATGGTTTATGCGGCGCTTAAAGATGAGATGGGGGATCAGCGTATCCATGCGCTGGCGCTCAAAACCTTTACGCCGGAGCAATGGGCCAAGCTTGGCTCATAGTCTCCAGATAGATAAGGAGAAAATTATGGCAGAAGATGTCCTGAAGGAAATCGATTCTAAGGTCAAAAACAACAAGGTAATGCTGTTTATGAAGGGTACGCCGGATTTTCCCCAGTGTGGCTTTTCGGCTCACACGGTGGAGATTTTAAGATCCTACGGCGTCCCGTTCGCTACGGCAGATGTCCTCGCCGATGCCGCCGTGCGCGATGGCATCAAGAGGTATTCGAACTGGCCCACCATTCCGCAAGTTTATATCGACGGCAAGTTTGTCGGCGGCTGCGATATCGTGCACGAGCTGCATGAGCGCGGCGAGCTGGAACCGATGCTCAAGTCGGCATTAGACAAATAGACAATCAAGCTCATTGGGAGCTAGGGCGGCAAATGGGCAACGCGTTCGCGCCAATAATCCTCACCGTGGCAGTGGCGCTGTTGAGTTCGTGCGCAACGCTCAGGAGCTTGACCCCTGGGCGCGACAGTTTCGAAGCCGGGATGGCTTCGTTCAATCAAGGCCAGTTCGGTTCCGCGATTGAGCACTTCAAGCAGTCGACTTCAGAGAATCCTAACTCCGCGCAAGCCTTCCTCTATTTGGGTAGATCCTACATCAGCGCAGGTCGCTGGAGGTCGGCCATCCAACCGCTGCGCACCGCGTTCAGGCTGTCACCGCATGAGGCCAAAGACGAGATCATGAATCTTATCGTCGATGCGGTTTTCGCGGCGGCGACAAACTATCCGGGAGAAAGCGGTTCATCCGGTGACCGCTACAAAGATTTGCTTTAGCATCCGGCATTTCCCTGGATTATTCTTTTCAGCTGACTTCTCCCGCGTCCCTCTCCAAAAAGGAGCGTCTGGTCATGTTCAAGTTCATAGCGGCCTGCTTTTTTGTCCTCGCTATGCTCACTCCGGCGTGGGCCCAATTCGACAGAGTCTTGAAAGGATTGGGCGGGATAACCGGCGCAGGAAATGGCGGCCTTAATGACGCCAAGATCGGATCAGGCCTGCAGGAGGCGCTTAAGGTCGGCACTGAAAACGCAGTGCTCCAAACTGGTTCGATTGACGGTTTCTTCAAAAATCAGGCGATCAAAATCCTGATGCCAAGGCCGCTTCAAAATATCGAGCAGCCGCTGCGTCTGGTCGGTCATGGGCCGCAAATTGACGAGTTCGTTCTCAGCATGAATCGCGCTGCTGAAAAGGCGGTACCATATGCCAAGGAAATCTTCTGGGATGCAATTGGACAGATGACCTTCGATGATGCAAGCAAAATTCTAAACGGCAACGATACCGCTGCTACCGATTACTTCAAAGGCAAAACTTCTAACAAGCTGCACAGCGCGTTCAGGCCCACGGTAAAAACCGTGATGGCCGATGTCGGTGTAACCCGCCAATACAACGACTTGATCGGTCGGTATAAAGCAGTTCCGTTTGCTCAAAGCATCTCCTTTGATATTGACCAGTATGTTACTGAAAAAACAACCGACGGTCTGTTCTTCGTCGTCGGTCAAGAAGAGAAAAAGATTCGCACGAATCCGGCGGCGCGAGTAACTGATTTGCTCAGGGACGTGTTCGGCAGCAAAAGATAGCTTACCGGCTGGTCACTATGGCTTGCGGCGCCTGGTCATCGATCGGCTGCCGCGCATTTTCTTACCTCGTTCTCACGGTGTTCGTTGCGGTTCGCTGCACTCAGGAGGGCAAGATCCTGGACACGCGCACGCGGACACATCCATCCTCACGCGTAATCGGACCGAGTCGCGGCCGAAGGACGACTCAAAATTCTGAACGCCGCGAGGCTTCTAATTTCCGAGCTACTCAAGACTTACAGAACAGCCAGAGTCGGGATTTAATTGATCGATGATGAGTTCTGGTCGAGCCTTGCATCTCTAATCGCAATCACCCACAATGGCGCCGTTTTAAGCGGACGAGGCAACGAAAGTTACGCTCTTCGGCACCGCCTTCCGCGGTTTTACCGCTCATCCAGCTTAAGATTGTTCCGCTCGGAGTGAAGCCAAGCTGCGCGAACCCGAGGTTTTATGAATAGCATCTATAAATATTGGAAAGCATTGAAGCACGTCGGAGTGGTCACGGTTACTATCGTGATGATAGTCGGTGCTATTCATTTTCCCTATGACATTGACGCACCCCTTACCGAGCAGGAGCTCGAGGCAGCTCGAAAATACTATACCGACGCCTATCGAAAGCCGGTCGAAGAAAACAAAGACAAATCCGAATACGAGACGAAATATATTCGGGTTGCGGAGGCCGCGGCTAAAACTGCGCGTATTGAAGAACGAGTATCTGAGTTCGTTAGGCAGTTTAAGCTAAGTGACAGGGAGGTCCTGGAAATTGGATCGGGCCGAGGCTATTTGCAGGACATAGCAGAAAAATATACCGGGTTGGACATTTCTCCGACTGTAGCGCGCTTCTATCATAAGAAGTTTGTTCTTGGTTCGGCTACCGCAATGCCATTTGCGGACGACACTTTTGACGGGGTTTGGTCAATTTGGGTGTTCGAGCATGTTCCTAATCCAGAGCAGGCTTTTCGTGAGGCGCGGCGTGTCACACGAGATAACGGAGTACTTTTCCTATTACCGGCTTGGAACTGCACCTCTTGGGCGGCCGAGGGTTACGAGGTCAGACCTTATTCTGATTTCAACACAGTTGGCAAAATCATCAAAGCAAGCATACCACTACGCTCCTCGCCCCCTTTTATAGCAATGAGCAAATTGCCGAACCGGCTTGTTCGGAATCTCGTCGCTCAGTTCGGCCCGACGAAATTGCGATACCGCCGGCTAAGCCCGAACTATGACCAATACTGGGTACCCGACAGCGATGCAGTGAACTCCATTGATCGTTATGAAGCAATGTTATGGTTTCGTAGCAGAGGTGATGAATGCTTGAACTGTGACGACGCACCGCTATCTCTATCTCACATGCCTCTGATCATCCGTGTTCATAAATCAGGCACAGAGCTTCAGAGCCGACCTGATTAAGCGTTCTCGCGACCTTTGGTTCGAATCCCACCGGATCAGAAGCACACGGAGAAAACCTGGCCCGATGCTCTAGCTGAGGTTGTGTTTACCTGCTTGTAGAATAGCTAGATAAGCGGCAAACTGAAAACGACTCGTCTACAATCATCAGTTTTGATCATCAGCGCCCTCGTCTAGCGCACCCTGCCGATGGTTATGCTTGGCGGAGTATTGGATCTAATCTGATGCCAAGAATCGCAGTTCAGTTGGCCAACGAAGCCATCAAGCGCCCGAAGCCTGCGACATCTTCTTTGACCTTTGCCATTTTCAAGGCATGCCAGATGTATGCTTGGCAACTGGTTACAACTGGCTTGCCGATCTCGCGTTCCAGTAAATCGACGTCCGTAATAGTCGGCCAGCGCGGGCAAGGAACAAAGATGCCGTCTGCATCGCTTGCCTGTTCATAGAGTTTTTTGGCGATTCGATAGGCGGCATGAATATCCATATCTGTAAGGTCGGCATTCTTACGCACTCCATACCCCTGAATTTTCAGCACCTTGAAGCCTGACGCCTCGAGAAACGCCTTCATTCTTTGGTTGAGCGAGTCTTCATGCGGCGTTGCGACCACGAGCTTCTTTATATTGAGCGATCGAAGCGCGGCGATTTCGCCGGTTATCCCCGGAGAAGTTGGCACACCGAATCTGGCGGTTAACTTCTTCTCCATTTCGATGTCGCTGCCGTAACCGAGCTTGGTAAACAGCGGTGACCCGCCGATGATGATCGCATCACATTTGTTTTCGACGAGATCCTGGGCCGCCTCTTCAATGCGTTGCAACTGTCGTTCAAAGTCTGCATCCACCAATTGACGGATCGTTCCCGTGCTGTTCAGTATCATGAAGCCTTTCGGCATCATTTGATAGAATTCGTACACCAGAGTATCGCCACGCGATGGGGCGACATGGCCGATCTTTGCGCGCCAGCCGTACATATTTTCCTCCCTCCCAGACCGTTGAAAAAGCACCCATCTGCTTCGTTCCGCTCGTTCACCCCGTTCCGACGTACATCAAGAGTACGCTTTCGCTCGTTGAACTTCACGCGCCTCGCAGCTGTTACTTTTTGACCGGTCTGGAAACTCCGTTTACAGAATTCGATTCCTCTGACAAACTCGACTTACCAGTTGAGCCAGGCGCCGTTCACATGAATTGTCTGACCCGTAATGTAGCGATTCTCGTCCAGAACGAGAAAGAGGGCAGTGCTGGCGACGTCGTCTGGGGTTCCGGCACGGCCGGCAGGAATCCTCGTCATTGCTTCTGCCCACTGCTCATCTGAATAGTGGCCACGCACTCTAGGGGTGGAAATCCGCCCGGGAGCGATGGCGTTCACGCTAATACCTTCCTTGGCGACCTCGAGAGCGAGGGACTTGGTAAACACCGCAACACCTGCCTTAGCGGCCGCATAGCTTGCACGGGTGGCGTTTCCGGTGAAACCATAAATAGACGAGATGCTAACGATTCTGCCATATTTTTGTTTCAACATCACCGGTAAGACCGCTTGACAGCAGAGGAATACGGATTTCAGGTTCATATCGATGATGTGGTCCCAATCGGCTTCGATCATCTCGAGCACCGACTTGCGATCGGCGCCGCCGGCGACGTTGACTAGAATGTCGATTCGCCCCCAACGCTCGAGAGTTGTCTGAACCATCTGCTGCACCGACTTTTTGTTGGTCACGTCGGTGATAATGGCCAACGCGTCACAACCCATCGAGTTGATTTCAACGGCATGGCTTTTCGCCGTGTCGGCAACGATGTCGGCGAGAGCGAGTTTGGCGCCTTCTCGCGCATAGCGCAGCGCGATGGCACCGCCAATTCCGCCGCCGCCACCGGTAATGATCGCTACTTTGTTTTCTATGCCTGCCATCGAGTATAAAGCCCTTCATCGAAGATGATGAAGTCTGCGAAACCAGAAGACCTGACGAATCTAGGCAAATTGTCCCGGTCCGTCAATATCAATCGTTGTCAGCAATGATGCCATTGTGTTACAGACGTTCTGTTTATCAGTGACTACACCGAGGGAGAGGAGAAATGAATGCAACAAGTGCTTGAGCAGGTTGATCGCCAGCGAATTGTTGAAATCGCCTGCAAACTGGCTGATACGGTGAGCATCACCGGCGAGGAAAAGGAAGTCGCAGAATACCTAGGCAGCGAATTTGAGAGACTCGGGATGCAAGTCGAATATCAAGAAGTCGAAGAGGGAAGGCCCAACGTCATCGGCACGCTCAAGGGCAGCGGCGGCGGCGCGACTTTGATGTTTTGCGCTCACATGGACCATTTCGACAACCCCCAGGAAACCGTGGTCGAAGATGACCGTATTTACGGCCGCGGATTGGTCAATATGAAGGCGGCGTTTCCGTGCTATATCGAAGCGATAGCGGCGCTGCAAAAAGCAGGCGTTCAATTGAAAGGTGACCTGATAATCTCCGGAGTTGTTGGTGAGATCGAGAAAGCCCAGATCGGCAGATTTCAGGGTAAGAATTATCGCGGCGCCGGCGTCGGCGCGCGTTATATGATGGATCATGGCGTGATGGCTGATATGTGCATCATCGGCGAGCCTACCGGCCTGCAATTGCAAATCGGCAACGCCGGGCTGTTATGGGCGCGGATCAGCGTCGATGGGCGCGCTACCAAATTCGTTCTCGCAGCCTGCAAGGTGGCGCAGGCGATTCAGGATTGGGAAAAGGAATATCAAAAGAAAAACCCGCACAAGTTTATGTTGCCGACGGTGCAAATCGGCGCCATTGACGGGGGTAACGCGTTCAAGCCTGGAACACGGCCGACGACCGATATTTTCGTCATCGTCAAGATGCTCCCGGGCGCCGTGCCGCTGGCGATCAAGCGTGATATTGAACAGCTGTGCGAGAGAGTGCGCAAAAGAGAACCGGATATTCTGGATATTCGAGTGGATCTCTATTTAACCACCCCCGGCTATGAGATTTCCAAGCGCGAGTACGTCGTCAAGGCGATGGAACAGGCGCACCGAACGGTCTTCAACCAGCCGGTACCGTACGCCAAGCCTATTCGTTATGGTATTACCAGCGATGGCTCGCGCATCGCCGCCTATGGCGTGCCCGCGATTACCTATGGTCCGGGGTTTGGGACTCATCTGGTCGATCCGACCGAGACCAAAGCCGGTCCGGAATGGGATGCGCCCAGCGGAGTTCGCCGCGGCGTCGGTATCGAAAACATGATTAATTGCACCAAGGTGTATGCCATGGCCGCGCTCGATATCGTCAATCAAAAGAAGGATGATGTCGCCAAAACGTGAAGGGAGCCCGATGCAGATCACATTCGCCCATTATCGTAATCGTTTCTGCATGTATCGAACCTACTACGCGCTGGCCAAGGGGATCGTCAAGCCCGATGGCTTTACGATGAAAGTCATCGAATTGCCGGACCCGCCGAGTCATGAACAGGAGGACGCGTTGATTCGCGGCGAGGTGCAAGTTGCCAATCTCTACCTGCCTAACTTCTTGCGACGCAAATTAGCGGGGGCGCCGATCGTAGGCCTATGCACGGAATGGAAGTCGACGATGAAAGGAAACGGCATGTTCGTGCGCAAAGACGGCCCGGTGCACGATCCGCGCGATCTAGCGGGACGTGTCATCGGCTCGCATCAGGGGCCCCATGCCATACACCGATATTTGCTACGCCACAAATTCGGCATCGATGATGCCGGTTTGCAGTGGGTCTCCTATCCGCAGGAGCAACTGCTGGAGGCGATGAAGCGGGGAGATGCCGACGCAGTGGTGCTGCTCGATCAGTTCTTCTTCCATGGCGAACAAGATCCGGAAGTCCAGTGCCTGTACACCGATGGCGAGATTTGGCACTCACTGTTGGGCTTTTCGGAAATCATCAAGCACATGATCGCTATGGAAGAAACGTTGTGCCGCGAGCAGCCCGAGTTGAAGGAAAAGCTGCAAGCCGCTTTTCGCGCGTCTTTCGCCTATAGCGAGGAACATCTGGAGGAAATTGCCGGCGAGTTCGTTAAAAAATACCCGGGCGATAAGCAGGCGTTACTTGCCTCCGCTCGGTATCCGAAAATCGAATTCACATTGACCGAAACGGAGCAAAAGCTGGCCGACGCGGAGATGGACATGATGGTTGAAGTCGGTTGGATTCCGCGCAAGGCGCCGGTGCAGTCTCTGTTTGCGATTTAGATGCAATACTTTTTGGCTCCCCTCGGTATGGACGTAGATTTTGCTTCGGCCCAGAAATTTTCTTTATAGCTTCGAGCGAGCAGTCGCATCCATCATTTTTATTTTTCTCGCCTCTTCCTGTACCTTGATGGGGGTGCCCATCCGGAACGAAACAGAGTTGCTTCGCGATGCTTCGGCCACGATCCAGGAGATCAAAGCATTCGAAAAAGATCTGGGAATCGAGCCTACTCAAGCGCTGGCCCAAACTAGCGAGCAAAAAACTCCAACTTCGATGTTGTGGTTCTGGTTACAACGCGCCGGTACCCTGGCTTTGCGAACCCCGATCGATGTCCGTTTGACCTTGGGGTTCGCCAAGTCAAAGGAAGAGGTTGCGCTCGATCAGGTTTACCGAGTCGACGGTTACAGCGTTTACTATCGCCAGGGAAACGAGTTCGCAGATCCCCGATCGGTGACGACGAAAAGCTTTGCGCGCGCGGGTGCCGTGCGCCAGGTTGCGGTGGTGATCCATGAGGATTTGCACGGTGAGGCTAATTTTGACCTGCCATGGGAGATCGAAGAGTCTCTAATTACCCCCCTCGGGTCGGTGGCCGCAGTGGAGTTCTTCAAGCGCAAGTCGGATTCAGCCAATCTTGAGAGCGCCCAGGAACGACTGGACGAGGAAAGCCAGCTATCACGAGAACTCGGCCAATTGGTCACCGTGGCGGAAACAATCTTTAGCAATCAATCTGTCGATAGCGCCAAGGAGAAAATCGTGGCGATGATTCCCGCTTATCCCGTTTATCATCGCTATTTCCAGCGCCAAATCCAAGGGCAGCATCCGGAGACGGCGCTCGAAGCTAAGCTCAGTCACGATTTGGTCTACTATCGTTATTTCGATCAAATCGTAGCCCTTTACGAGACCACCGGGGACTTAAAGGCGCTGGTGCGAGATCTGCGCAAGGCGCCGCGAGACGCCCAAGCACTGGCCGCTTATCTTCGATCCTTGGAAAAAAGCTATGCAATTGCGAACTGCGATTGATTCTAAAGCGTGAGCAATCACGAACCACGCGCATTCCGAATTTCTAACTTCGCGAGAGCGCGGATGAAGTGCGAGTGCGCCAACAATGATCAGGTGCAAATCAAGCCCGCTCTATAACCGTCGCTTCGAACTCCCGCTTCAAGTGTTATCATCTTGATATCGGTAGAAGGCCGTGCTGGGCTTTCTATGACGATTACGTTTATCTGGAGGCCTATCGAGGAGACCGATGCGCATTTTTAATTTCTTTGTGCTGGCGGCAATGCTGTGCTTTGGCGGCTGCGCGAGCACGCCAATGCTCGTAAGCCAATGGAGCAATCCCGCTTACGAATCGCCTTACTTCAAAAAAATCGCGGTCAGTTGTGTCGATGGGCACATCAGCATCCGGCGCAACTGTGAAGATGAGTTTGTCGCGCGGCTCAGAGCCGCGGGCGTCAATGCGCTGCCAAGCTATCGAAATTTTTCCGAAGATGCAAAACTTGATGGAGCGAAACTGAAACAGATGGCCAAAGAAGCCGGCGCCGATGCTGCCCTGATTGTTCGCTCCGTCGGAGTTGAAGAGAAGACAGAGGTCAGTCCTACTTACTTTCCGGCACCCGGGTTCGGGATTTTCGGCCGAAATATTTCTGCCACATGGTACGGTTGGTACGGCGCGCCGCGAGTTTACCGATATGAGGAGTATACGTCGGAAGCGACTCTGAATGATCTAATCAAGAATGAAGTGGTCTGGACAGGTACCCTCAAGACCACCGCATCCGACAATGTCGATTCGGCGATTAAGACTTATGTGGACAACGTTATCAAGGCGTTAAACGATAGGAACTTGCTTGGGGCCAAGCAGTAAAGCTTTTGCTGTTGTGACGAACCACCTGACGCGTATGACCGTGGAACGTGTTGCGATAGGTTGCGTAAGGCTATGTGTCCTTGGACGAGGCTTGCCGGGGACGCCTGACGTCCGAACAGGACATATAACCTTTGAGCGGCGCAACTGTGGAAGGGGCGCAGAGTCTCACGCGCGTTGAACAGTGATCGGTTCAACGTTATAAGCGGGTGTACCTGCGGTAACGGATCTTACAACGCGAGCAATGAGTAAACGGCGCCCAGTCGAAGAGGAAGTCATGCCAAAGAAGACCGCTAAGTTTCATTCAAACAGGAGCGGCGCAAGCAGTGGAAAGGAAACTCTATGAAAAAGATATTAGTTGGATACGACGGATCGGAGCATGCCGACGCCGCTATCGACGATCTGCGGCGGGCCGGACTACTGCAGGATGTCGAGGCGATCGTTCTGACCGTGGCAGACGCATTCGTGCCGCCCGCCGTAGACGCAAAGGATTGGGGACCTTCGCCGCTGGATGAGAAGATCAGGAAGAGAAGCGAAGAAATGCGAGCGCGAGCTTTGAAAGCCCGGGACGAGGCTGCTTCTGTAGCGGCTAAAGGCGCCGCCCGCATTAAGGAGTTGTTTCCATCATGGGCGGTACGTGCCGAAACAGATGTAAATTGGCCCGGCTGGGGAATCATTTTGAAGGCTGAAGAATGGCACGCCGACATGGTTGTCGTCGGCGCTGGAAAGCATTCGTTTATCGAGCGATTACAGATGGGCAGTATACTGCGAAAAGTCGTCGGCGCCTGTGAACGTTCTGTCAGAGTGGGGCGGCCTTCTTCCAGGGCTCAGGAGACCTCGGTGCGGATTATCATCGGTCTAGACGGATCGCCCGACGCCGAGTTGGCAATGGAGGCGGTGGCGGAGCGCGTATGGCCCGCCGGAAGCGAAGCCCATTTGATGACGGTGCTCGATAACAGGCTCTCGATTCTTACGCCGTCGCTCATCCCTCGTTTGGCGCGTTGGTCGAGCGCGGCAGATTCGGTTGATGATCAAGCATGGGTGGAGCGGATGATGAAAGCCGCCACCGATAAGCTACAAACTGCGGGGTTGAAAATTTCCTGCGAAGTCGTAAAAGGCGCTCCGAGCCAACGCCTTCTTGATGCCGCGGTAGATTGGCAAGCAGACTGCATCGTCATGGGAGCGCGGGGGCTAACCGGGATTGAACGCTTTCTTATCGGCAGCGTTTCGTCCGATGTCGCTGTGCGCGCGAACTGCTCGGTAGAAGTCGTGCGCTCGACGCGATCGCGTCCATGAGCCGCAATGATGCAATCCTGTGAAACGGCGATTACTGGTTGGCGGTCCATTTCTCCATGCGAGTCGGCACGAGATACTCAAAAATTAAACGTCTCACTCGCGCGCTTTTAATGCCGCGCTTGCGCCGATCTCTTGTTTATCGCGCTCGGGCGAGATAACATGTTCGCCATGGCCAGAATTACTGTCGAAGACTGTCTTTCGGAAATTCCCAGCCGTTTCGAACTTGTCATACTCGCGGCAAAAAGAGCAAAACAGCTCCTCAAGGGAGCGAAACCTCTTTTGGCCTCGGATAACCGAGCTATCGTCGTAGCTCTTCGCGAGATCGCGGCAGGCAAGGTCCGCCGCGCGGCGCCGGAACCTGAAGCGTTACCAGCACCCGAGCGGACATAAGCCCGCCTTCGCCTGTCCTAATCTCTTGTTGCGAGCCAATTTTGTTGCCGGAAGAATCTACGTTGGTCGCAGGGCAGCGTAGCTTGCAGGCAGCATCGCCGAACATCGATGCGATGGCGCCGACAATCCACTTATTGCCAAAGTAGATTATTTAACGCGCTGGTGCGGCGCGTCCTTGTCCGAATCGACGTCGAACACCGAGATTTCGATAGCCAGCTTGGCTCATCTGAATGCGTCTTATCGCCCACCCGCCGGAGACCGTGCAGTTCCACCGTGGATGTGAGTATTCTCTAGGCTACTTGTGCTCAGCATATTTGGACGTGAGTAGGTGCTAATATGTATCGAACATCCTCTGAATCTCGTCGGCATTGTTGGTTTTAGTAAGCGCCAAAGAGAGCAGCAGGCGCGCTTTCCATGGTTGCAGGTTATCGCCCGCGACGAACCCCCGCTTGGCCAGACCGGGGCTTCGCACTACCCGGCCGGAGGCGACCCGGCTGCAGAGGCACATAAGCATTCCTTTCTCTTTGAAAGCTTTGTCGAAAGCCGCGTCTTCCGCCGGTGTCGGCCGTCCAGCGCCGGTGCCTGCACTGACGATGCCTTTGGCTCCCGCGTCGGCCGCGGCTTCGATCATAGTGCCATCGGCTCCTACATAGGAGAGCACTATGTCAACGCGCGGCAAGGTTTGCAGGTTGCGCACATCGAACTCAGTGTCAACGGTGTGTTTTCTTACAGGTTGGTGATAGTAAACGATCTTGCCGTCGCCGTCGGCAAATCCCAGCGGTCCCAAATCGCGCGACTGGAAAGCTTCGACGCGGTAGGTTGCGTTTTTCGTGACATCGCGTCCATTGAAAATCGTATCATTCATCACCAGCATGCAGCCACGGCCGCGCGAAGATGGTTCGGCGGAGACTTTGATGGCGTTGACCAGATTCAAATACCCATCGGCGCTAATCGCCGAGGCCGGGCGCATCGAGCCGACGACCACCACCGGCTTATCTGTTTTTAGAGTCAGATTCAGAAAGTAGGCGGTCTCTTCAATGGTGTTGGTGCCGTGAGTGATGACAATGCCATCGGCCTTATTATCGTCGAAAATCGAATGAATAGTTCGCACCAGATCGAGCCAGTCTTTATCGACTAGAGCATGACTCGGTAAACGGCGAAATGGAATTTCTTGCACCTGGGCGATATCTTTTAGCTCCGGAAGTTGCTGCAGAAGCTCTCCGTCACCAAGTCTTTTTCCTGCCTCGATATACCAGGCAAGATCTAAACGGTCCTTGCCCAGCGAGTCGATGGTTCCTCCGGTCAGGATCAATGCGATGCGCGGTAAATTGGCCATGTTAACTGATTCCTTTCTGTGTCACTGGGAAATAGTGATCTTCTGCGAAGCGTATTGAAATAATTAGCTTAAGGACGGGAGAATTTCTACTATCTGCAATCCGGTCGCTATTCTTCTGTAATCGCTGCCAACCATTCGTGCAGCTCTAGCTACGGGCCGCATACCTGTATCGAGGAATTTCTGGTGTTCGTCGGACGATCAGCTGCGCAAAGCCGGCAAGGCGTCTCTCGCAAAGTGCTCGATCTGTTGCTGACGTTCCGGATAATGCGGAATCATGAACTGCAGGCCAATGTGCGTGACTCCAACCTTTTGGAACATTTTCAATCGATCGCTGATTTGTTCAATACTGCCCTTCAAGTAGTCTTCTTCTTGATGCGAATCTTTGGCTGTCAATTCGATGGGCAAACAGCAGGCCAGGACGAGTTCATCCGGCCGGCGCCCGGATTCTCTGGCGATTTTTCGGACGTATTGGAAGCGCGCTGCTAGTTCCAGCGGGGTGATTCGCACGAAGTAAGGAAACCAGGCATCGCCGTAACGACCGGCCCGGCGCTGAGCGTACTTGCCTTCGCCGCCGACCCAGATCGGAACGCGCGGCTTTTGAAAAGGCTTGGGGTTGAAAGCGATATCGTCGACGTTGTAGTACTTGCCCTTAAAGGTGATGTGCTCTTCGGTCCAGAGTTGCTTGAGCAAAGCGAGCTGCTCGTCGGAAACTGTGCCACGCTCTTTGAACGGCGCGTTCATGGCGGCAAACTCTTCTTCCATCCAGCCTACGCCTACCCCCATGATCAGTCTTCCAGTTGAGAGTTGATCGATGGTTGTCGCAATCTTCGCCCAATGAAGCGGGTGACGATAGGGCAGAACCATCACGCTCATACCTAACTGAATTTTTTCCGTGCATCCGGCCAGAAAAGCGAGACAAGTCATGGTGTCGAAGAACGGCCGATCGGGCGGTACGATGAACGTCGACTCCTTGCTATAAGGATAAGCAGTCTCGATTTTCCATGGGATGACGAGACGATCTGCGGCCCATACTGAATCGTAACCCAGGGATTCTGCCTGCTGTGCGGCTTGCATCAGGGTCTTACGACTGGCAGCGCGCCCGGAAACCGGTAAGAAGACGCCGTACTTCATTCCGTACCCTCCACGAACATTCTAGATTCTGCTGAAGTTAGCTTTGTTCGGCACAGCAATCATCTAGCACAAAGCAGGCTCGATCGCGATTTGGAATGAATTCTAATGAGCCGGACTCTTGGTAGCTCCATCTTCGGCGGGTTACGAGACTGATACGTAAAAGGCAAGCAGCGGTGTCGCAGCGCATTTTCAATGTGTCAATGCGATTGCAACTACGCCGGCAACGACCAGCAGTGTGCCAACAGCACTGGCGATGGTGATCCTTTCAACCTGGCGGAGAAAGATTGCGCTAATGATTAGCGTCCAGATCGGAGTGGTCGAGGCGATCGGCGAGACAACCACGACCGGTCCCAGCGAGAATGCCAGGAGCATGAGGAGAACCGCCAGCGTCTCAAAAAATCCGGAGACGAAAAACGGCCAGAACGCTCGTCGATCCCAGACCAGTTTCTCTTTGCAGATAGGCGTCAGATAATAGGCTGCGAGCGCGATGAGAGAGACCGGACCGACCAACGCCGTGAAAAACAACGGCTCATGCGATTGGATCAATGCATAGCGCCGTAACGGGTGGACTACCGCGGTAATCAGGGCGGTTGCGATGGGGTACATGAGATGCGTCCAATGAAAAGATGGCAAATGCTTGTCAATGCGCCAGGAAGTGAGAACGATGCCCGCGACTACCGAAAGCGTTCCGGCGATGCCGAGAGGGGTGATTGGTTCGCCAAGGAACACGACGCCGATGAGCACTGCCGGCAGTGGGAAAGTATTACGCAGCGTAACGGCCCGGGATGTGCCGAGCTTGTGGATGCCGGTGTAATGGCAGTGCCGCATGATCGGCTGGAGAATGCCGGTTACGACAATCGCGACGACGGCTGCTAATGCAACCCGGGGTATCCCCATAGTCAGAAAGACCACAATCCAGAGAGCCACCGTATGGATGATCAAGGAAACTAAAGTGGCCGTGAAAGGAGTCGAGTAGTTCAGCCCGTCACGCACCGAAACATTGGAGAGCGCGAATGAAACGGCGGTGAGCCAAGCAAGAAGTTCGGGAGACATAGGATTGCTGGTAAGTATGCAGGCAGACGTCTGGGGACGTGCCGATTCGTCGGAAGTCGAGAGCTTGGAAACGATTTGAAGCGCGTCAAAGAGTGCTCGGTTGCAAGCTTAGGGACAGCGTAGGTTCACACTCCCTCGTAGCGATCATAACTTTCCGACCTTACAGGACTCGGGCTCTTCCTGGAAGAGCTGTACAGAATCCTAACGCAACTCTGGTGTCTTGACGATGTTTTGCTGTCTCTGATCCTTGAATATTTCACTGGCTTGCAATAGTGCATTCGACAAGAGTAGAAGGAGAGTCAACATTTTGCCCGGTTACGGAG
>DASUVS010000464.1:0-8113 GCA_036378835.1 Binatia bacterium
CCGCAGCCGCGCATCAGAGTTCCTAGCGCTTGCTTTGATTATGATTCTTGCTCCCGGAGCGGAGTGGCACAGGCTTGCCTACGCAGCCGATACTGACGGCGCGGTGGTCGCAACCAGCCTGCTTGACCAAGAAGCAGTTTCGATTACGGTCTACAACAGCAATCTCGGCTTGGTCAAAGATGCTCGCCGGCTGCGGTTGCCGAGAGGCGTCATCCAGCTAAAGTTTGGCGAAGTAGCGGCTAAAATCATGCCGCAAACTGTGCATAGCAAGTCGCTGAGCGATCCCAAGCGTTTGCAGATTCTCGAACAGAACTACGAGTACGATCTGCTGACGCCGCAAAAGCTGCTCGAGAAATTCGTCGGCAAAGAGATCACAATTCTCAAAGACGGCGTCGAGGTTCCGATCACGATTCTTAGCGTGAATCAGGGAATCGTTTATAAATTGGGCGGTCGAATTTTTTCGGGCCAGCCGCACAATCTGATCTTTCCCAGCATTCCCGATACTCTCATTTCCCATCCGACTTTGCTTTGGCTGTTAGAAAACCACAGCACCGCGCCGCATCAACTCGAGGCAACTTATCTTACCGGCGGGCTCAGTTGGCGCGCCGATTACGTCGCCGTTCTCGACAGTAAAGATAAACTCCTGGACTTGTCCGGTTGGGTGACCCTGGAAAATCAAAGCGGCGCAACCTATCAAAACGCACGCCTCAAGCTCGTGGCTGGCGACGTCAACCGGGTCATCGAACGGCGCGGAGCCGCAGACGCCATGCGCGAATTATCGGAACTGTCGGCAAAGCCGGCGGCGGCTCCTTTTAATGAAGAATCATTCTTCGAATACCACCTTTACAGCCTGCAGAGAGCCACGACGATCAAGGAGAACCAAACAAAACAGGTGAGCCTATTATCAGCGGATCGCGTACCCATCACCAAGCAGTATGTCTATCGTGGCTCGCAGCAATACTTCCGGAGCAGGCTCGGGTCGCCGGTCAGCAATCAGAAAATCGGCGTGTACGTGGAGATCGCCAACAAGAAGGAGCAAAATCTCGGCATGCCGCTGCCGAAGGGGGTCGTGCGAGTTTACAAGGCTGATAACGACGGCAGCTTGCAATTCATCGGCGAAGACCGCATCGATCACACACCGAAAGACGAAACGATCAAGATCAAGATGGGCGACGCCTTCGACATCGTCGGCCAGCGCAAGCAGACCGACTGGCGCAAACTCGCCGACAACCTTTACGAAGCCGCATTCGAGATCAGCCTGCGCAATCACAAGGAGGACGCCGTCACCGTGAGCGTCATCGAGCCGATGCTGGCAGATTGGGAGATTTTGAGCAGTAGTCATACTCACAAGAAAACCGATGCTCACACGGCGCACTTCGATTTGCCGGTGGCGAAAAATGGTGAGACAAAACTGCAGTATCGAGTCCGATATAAGTTTTAGCAGCCTGCTAAAAGTGCTCCATATACTTCCTGATATTTCGTCCGATCGCTCACCGTCTCACAATCCCAAAAGCTCCACATCTGCTCCGACAATCCCCCTCCATAGCCATGTCGCGAGCTTCTGACACACCGGCCCGCTGGTGCGTCAACCGACAGCGATGATCAACGAACTGCGCGCGGTTTACGCCAAGAGAAATATCGATCCGCAAGCCAAGCTGCAGCGGGTATAGCCCAGTGTCTCGGGGGCGACGATCTCAGCGGCTGTCGACAAACTGTTTCATGAAAGGCCTCCTCTAAGATTCGTGCTACCTGTTTATCACAGCGCGTCGCGCGGGGGCCCATTCCGTTTATCAGTCTATTAGATCGGCCACTGCTCTAATCGATATGCCTGCTCCCAAAACATAAACTCATATCGGCTGCTCAGGACGAAATGATCCACGAGAAGTTTTTTCTCTCTAGGCGTTGCCGCAGCCCCCAGTATGTCCATCAGTTGGATTTGCTCCCGCACAGGCTTCCAAAAATCTTCAGAGGCATAAGTTTCGATCCATTCCCGATAGACCTTCGGCTTGCTTGGCGCTCCCTTGCGTAATCGCCGGCCGGCTTCCCCATAGATCCAGTAGCACGGAAGAACAGCCGCGACGATCTCGCTGAGACTGCCGCTACGCGCCACCGCCTGTAAATGACCGATATACGCCTGTGTGATCGGCCCCTTCTTGACCGCGGCCAGCTGTTCACGCGATAACCCCAGCGTCTTGCCGAAACTCGCGTGAAAACTGCGCTCAACCTCGACCGCTCCCAATGCATGACGGGCAAACATTTCTAGAGTTGCAAGGTCGGGCGACTTGGCCGCGCCTTGACAAAGTACTTGAGCGAAGTCGAGCAGGTAGACGTAATCCTGCAGAATGAAATAGGTAAACCGATCCATCGGCAAGGTTCCGGCGTGCAATTCACGCAAAAAAGAATGATTTTCGATGGCCCGCCAGATTCGCCCACTGCGGTGTCTTGATACCGCGCTGAATTTTTCCGCCATTGGCCAGGGTTAGCGGAAAACTGCTTGCAAGGAAAGAGGGAGGCTTGGCTCAAGCGATGTTATCGCCCGCGCATTCGTTGGATTTCATGACCCGTGGCAGATAAACACGACAGCGTATTGTCCCGACGAATTCAACTCGACAGTTGAGTTGCTTTGGAATTTGCCGGGCTTCTAAATGCGTTAAGGATGGTCCTGCTGATTGCTTCTGCGGACTTATCGGTAGTATTCACAACCAGATCGGCTTGTGCGTAGTGAGGCGTTCTGCGATCCAGAATTGCCTTCAGCTGCTTCCGAACATCAGGATGCGCGCTCAGTCGCCTTTTGTCCTTTCCGGTCTGAGCGCGTTCGATCAACGTCTCGGGCGCGGCCTGGAGCCAGACCACAAAAGTATGCAGCTTCAGGCGAAGCAGGCTGTTGGGATTCATCACCAGCCCGCCGCCGGCTGCAATCACCCCGGAGGTTTTCTTGAGTACCCTCTCGAGAATCCTTTCTTCCACCGCACGGTAATAGTTCTCTCCCTCCAAATCGAAAATTTCCCGGAGCGAAAGTCCTGTATCTTTCACGATCAAAGCATCAAGTTCGTAGAACGGCACTTTCAGGTTCCGCGCCAAAATACTGCCGACGGTAGTTTTTCCGGCGCCGCGCATTCCGATGAGGGAGATGTGAGGACCCTCCGAGTCGTCTAAATAGGATGAGAGACAGCTCAAGATTCGAGCGATTTGCTCGTCCGGCCGGTTTTTCAAAAGAGTCAAAACCTGCTTTACAGACGTGCTTGAGTTCTGCGTTTTAGTTTCATCACCGGGCAAAAGATTCGTTAATGTAGTCTGCAGGGCATCGGCTAGATTGATGACGCTCTTTAACGAAGGATTGGCTTTGCCTTTCTCTACCTCTATAAGGAAGCGATCGCTGAGCCCGGAGAGCTGCGCCAGACGCTTGAGAGTTATGCCTCGTTGTTGGCGCAACTTCCGGACCTCATTGCCCAGCTTTGCCAAATAAAGGCGGCTAGGATCAGTTGCATTTGCTTCGCCAGCGCTCCGTTTTGCCATTATTGATGCAATCTGTTTTTCTCCACACCAGGTATCTGGAGTCCGAGTTTTACAATGAGTGGGTTCACTTCTTTGATGTACTCGTTGCGCGCCTGCTCGTTGCTGCGGCGCTTGAGCCCCCAATAGCGGTACCGTTCCGAACGCTTGGAGTCGGAGCGTCCGAACATGTCGAGCGCTTTTGGATACCAAAAATCGACCGCCTTTTGCAGACGTTCCCTGCTCTCATCCCCTTTGGCCGCCAGTTCGGCCGCCTTACTTCCTCCATAACCCACATGGCCTAGCTCCTCTTTTATGATTTGAGGCAGAATCCGTGACAGCGGTTGATAACTGCAGCCGACGAATTCCTCAAGCTGGTAACGGCCGACCCGATCGATCAGATAGCCGAATATGGCGAAATCTTCCCAGGTGTTGATCTTCCCCCGAAACGCTTCTACATAGCGTTTCTGATTCGGCCAGCTGAGCACATAGGAAACATCGTGTCCGATATCACCCGCTAATCGGGCAATCTTCCGGAAGTGATCCATTTCTTCCGCAGCAGTTTTAGCTACCATGATTTGGTCCGCCTTGGTCGGCGCGTTCGGCAAAATATCTTTGACATACAGGTGCGGCCCGCCGATCTCGCAATCGGCCTGGATCGCTAGAACTCGCTTGAGCAAATCCTGAAACTCAGGGTCCATTTTTACGACGTCCTTCTCGGTCACCTTATCGTTGAACATCTTCACCTCCATTCACTGACAATTTAACTGTACCAAAGACGCACTTTAATGCAACCAATTTGCAAATACTGAAGTGAAATATAATTCTGCTTTTATGTTGGGCGTCATCTATGGAGCTTCAGGAAAAGAACCGTGCCAAAAGTCGCGAGACTTGTGCTACGAGGGAACTAGGTCGGGCTTTCGGAATCCCGCTCGCTGCTCGCCTCTGCATGCCTGAGTGTTTTTCTGCGAGCGCCGGAAGGTGAAACACATTTTCGCTACGTTCGCTTACTTGTGCACCATAGCAATTCTGTTTATGTTTCATGTTTCAGAGGCGGCTAACACGTGAAGCGCGAAATCAGTAGCTACCTTCAATCACAGGCTCAATCTAACGGCCCAATCCGGCAAGCCGGCATCAATTCCAATCGCTGGTACATGATCGCCAAGTCGTCGGACATTCAAGGACAGCCCGCCAAGCGGGAGATCTGGAGACAAGCGGTCGTGCTCTTCAGAACTCAACAGGGCGAGGTGCGCGCATTGGAAGATCGCTGCGCGCACCGGCTTGTGAAATTAAGCTACGGCCGGGTGAAAGACGACAAGATAGAGTGTGCTTATCATGGCTGGCAGTTCGATGGCGCCGGTCGCTGCGTGCATATTCCACACCTGGGCTCCAGAAAGACGTTGCCAAACTGTGAAGTTCGATCGTTTCCAGTGGTCGAAAAGCACGGTTTCGTCTGGATATTCCCGGGCGACCCGGCATTGTCTGATACCGTGGCACCGATGGAAATGAACGAATGGGATGATCTTAACGAAATCGCCAGCTTCGTGCCGTTGAGGACCCGAGCTCATTTTTCCTACCTCATAGAAAATTTGATGGACATGTATCACGGCCGCTTACATGCGCAGTATCAGGTATGGACCGCCGAGTCGCTCAAGGAAGTCGTGGAAGACGAAAACCACGTCTCAGCAACTTACCAAGCCACGACTTACTACCAGGTAAAAGATCTCGGCTCCATTCTCCAGTTGTTCATCCCTTCACTGCGCAAGCTTCACTCGGTTCCGCTTACGGTCACCTATGAATATCCCAACTGGAAGTCGGCGCTTGGAGAAGATTTCAAGATCTTTTGTCTGATTTGCCCGGTGAATGAACGATTAACCGATGCCTACCTCATCCACTACACATCGCTTGCAAAGTTCAAAGGCTTGAATCATGCGCCTCTCGCGGTTCGACGCCTTTTGAAGCGCGCTCTTAGCAATGTCGCTAAAAAATTGTTGGCAAATCTAGTTCGTCAGGACGTTGTAATGATCGAGGACGAACAAGCAGCCTTCGACCAGGACCCGCTGCGCCAACCGTTTGAAGTCAACCGTGCCATCCGCCGCGTACAAGGTTTAGTTCGCCGCCAGGCAACTGAAGAATCGCTCCATTGAAGAATTTTCGGGGCGCGCTCTCAGGATTTCACATCGATGATTAAAAGCTTTCTGCGCTCGAAGATTAAAAACAAACTTAGCGGCTATAGCATCGTTATCAACCAACCCGATCCGACTAAACCCAAATTCGTCCAATCAGCCAAAAAAGTTGCCGTGGTAGGCGGCGGTTTGGCGGGCATCGGCGCGGCCTCCCTGCTCGCGGAGCGAGGATTCGAGGTGACTTTGTTCGAGCGAAATCATTATCTCGGTGGGAAAGTCGGCTGCTGGGATGTTTCGTTCGAAAACGGCAACATGACCAAGGTGGACCATGGCTTCCACGCTTTTTTCCGGCACTACTACAACTTACGATCGTTCATGGAAAAGATCGGCGCAGCCGATCATTTGAAAACCATCGCCGACTACCTGGTTCTGGCCAAAGACGGAAGACATTTTAGTTTCAAGAACGTCGAGGCCACGCCGGTACTAAATATTCTATCACTGGGCAGAAACAAGTTTTTCAAATTTCGCGATGTCTTGTTCAACCCGCCAAGCTGGAGAATGGGCGAGTTTCTTGAATACGATCAAACAAAAACTTTTGCTAAATATGACTCCAGCAGTTTCGCAGAGTTCGCAAAAGAAGCGAGTTTACCGGAGTCTCTGCAACTGATTTTTAATACCTTTGCCAGGGCTTTCTTCGCCCCGGCCGACAAGCTGAGTACAGCCGAGTTGATGAAAAGCTTTCATTTTTTCTACCTCAGCCACAATCATGGCCTGCTTTATGATTATTTCGACACCGACTATCAAGAGGCATTAATTCAACCGGCAACCCAGCATCTCAATCAACACCGCGTCTCGATCAAACTAAACAAAAGTGTGGAGGAAACGGGCCGCGACAATGACAGATTTATCGTAGAATCAGAGCCGTTCGACTACTTGATTCTAGCGTCCGATGTGGTCGGAACAAAAAGTATTTGCGCAAATTCTCCGTGGATCAGGACATCTTCGGAAAAGACCTACTCGGAATTGATGTCGTTGAAGGCTTCGGGCGGCTACGCCGTGTACAGGATCTGGCTAAACAAAAGAACCGGCGAGGAATTGCCGGTATTCATCATCACCGAGAAGCATGAGGTTCTCGACTCGGTTACTTTCTACCACCAATTCGACAGAAGCGCGGCCGAATGGGCGCAGGGTTCCGGCGGCGGCGTTTACGAGCTGCACTGTTATGCGCTACCCTTCCGCGAACTGTCGGAGAGAGATGTGAAAGCCGCCTTTTTGGCCGAACTCCATTTCTATTTTCCGGAACTTCAAGATGCCACGATAATCTATGACCACCTTCAACTCAGGCGTGATTTTACCGCGTTCTATACAAACCTGAACAAGAGCAGACCGGAGTTCACTACCGCAATACCGAACCTCTATCTCGCCGGGGATTGGGTAAAGACCGGCATTCCGGCAATGCTGATGGAAGGAGCCTACACCTCCGGCGTTCTGTGCGCCAACGGCATTCTGGCCAAGCACGGCCTCCAAGAGGAGCCGGTACGATCAGTGCCGACTCGCGGAATCTTTGCTTAGAGCTTCAGCTAATCCCGGAACTTAAATGTCACTGACCTATTTGGTGTTAAATCTCTGCATCATCGCCGTACCTGTGTGGTACACACCGGACAAGCGCACCGCCTATTATCGTCGGTTGCCGGCGCTGGGTTTTTCCATCGCGGTGGTGAGCACCAGCTATCTGCTGTGGGATATATTGGTTACCGCACGCGGTGAGTGGAGCTTCAACGGAAAATATCTAACGGGCGTGCAGATTTTAAACATTCCTCTCGAAGAAATTCTGTTTTTTATCACTGTTCCGTATAGCTGCTTGTTCATCTATGAGGTCGTGCTGTACGCAACGAAAGCCAGCAAATTCAGACTGCCGGCGAGTGCTATCATCGCATTGATCCTCGCTTTATTCGCGGCGAGTCTCGGCGTCTATTCGCAAGGATACACCGCCAAGGCATTAGCCTCGTGCGGTGTTTTTCTTACATCCGCACTCTTGCTTGATCGGCCGCTTATCGAAAGCAAACAGTATTGGACCTGGCTGGCGATCTGTTACGTGCCCTTCCTGATCATCAATACTGTGTTGACGGCGCTTCCCGTAGTCGAGTACAACCCCAAGGCGATCTGGGGATTGCGCGTCGGCACGATTCCGCTGGAGGATTTCTTTTATAACTTCGCAATGCTGTCCTTTTACCTGCTGTTCTATCGACTGGCAAAATCCTGGACGGCTCGAACGGTGCCGCTAGTCTGAAGCCTTATCGAGAGGGTCAACCGTTCCAAGCTTCGGCTCGCAACTATGTTCTTGTTTTTGATTTCACCAGAGTCCGGGGGCCGATAATGCGAATCGCTCGTCATTTTAGAGCATGCCGCCCACGCAGCTTCCGTCAGCGGCAGCTCATTGTAGGACGGTAAATCTGATGGATTGTTGAGCCGCTACTCCCGCCTTGAGCCGTGCC
>DASUVS010000465.1:0-3238 GCA_036378835.1 Binatia bacterium
CGGCGAACTCGACGATGCAACGATTGTCACAATTGAAGGCCTCAAAATCGGCCCCGAGCTTCACGCCATTCAAAAAGCATTCATTGAAAATGGCGGCGCGCAATGCGGCTATTGCACGCCGGGGATGTTAATGATGTCCAAAGCCCTGCTCGACGAGAATCCTGCACCGACGGAAGAAGACATTCGCTTCGCTCTCTCGGGCAATCTTTGCCGTTGCACGGGATACGCCAAGATCGTTCAAGCCGTGCAAGATGCGGCAGCGATGATGCGAAACAAGACTGTTCCATAGCATTCGAGTTGTTGGTCGTTCGAAGGTGTTGAAACGGAGCAGCGATTGAACGGTTTGAATGTTTAGAACTTTTAAGGAGAAGAGAAATGGCCGAGCTTACAGTTATTGGGAAACCAGTCACCCGCGTCGACGCAAACGAAAAGGTCACGGGGGAAGCGGTATACGGATATGATCTGGTCCTGCCCAATATGGTGTACGGCAAGGTATTATTCAGTCCCAAGGCGCACGCCAGGATCAAGAAAATCAACACCGAAAAGGCAAAAAGCTATCCTGGTGTCGTCGCCGTCGTCACCGGTGCGGACGCGCCGTGGACGCATGGCGAAAGCGTCAAGGATAAGCCGTTCTTAGCTCAGGACAAAGTTCGGTACATCGGTGAGCCCATCGCTGCGGTTGCTGCGGAAGACGAGGATACCGCGCAGGCCGCAGTAAAGCTGATCGAGGTGGAATACGAAGACTTGCCGGTTTACGTGGATCCGGAGGAAGCCGCTAAACCTGATGCTACTGCCATTCACGAAGATTTTCCCAAATACCGCAAAGCTGAGTTTATCGTTCCCGGCGCAAATGCCAACGTCGCTGAACACTTCAAGCTTCGGACCGGCGATATCGAGCAAGGCTTCAAAGAATCAGATCTCGTGTTGGAAGAAAGATATTTTGTGCCGATGATCCAACATGCCGCCATGGAACCGCATTCGGCCCACGCGCAATTTGATAAAGAAAGCGGTCGTCTGACCATTTGGGTCGCCAACGACGCGCCCTTTCGCGCACTTAATGAACTTACCGAAGCGCTGGAGATGCCCAAAGAAAAAATTCGCCTTATCAACCCACTTCAGGGAGGCGGCTTCGGTTCCAAAGGTGGCTTGAAGGTGGAACCGATCGCCGTAGCCCTGGCGTTCCACACCGACGGAAGACCGGTGCGGGTGAAATTTAACCGCGAAGAAACTTTTATCTCGACGTTAACCCGGCACGAAGCAGTCGTTTACTGCAAGAGCGGCGTCAAAAAAGACGGCACACTGATGGCGCGCGAAATGACAATCTACTGGGGCGCTGGTGCCTATGCTGAAAAGAGCCCGACGGTTTGCATCCGCGGCAGTTTACCCGCGCCCGGTCCGTACCGCATCCCGCACGTCAAAGTCGATGGTTACGCCGTTTATACCAACAAGCCGGTGGCAGGCTCCTACCGTGGCTATGGCATCCCTCAAGGGGCCTGGGCGGGCGAGCAACAGATGGATGAAATTGCCAAACGCCTCGGCATGGATCCGGTTGAAATCCGCATGAAGAATATTTTTATCGAAGGCGACACTTCGTACTGGGGCGAGCAGCTCCATGCAGTCGGCTTGAAAGAAACCCTGACCAAAGCGATTGAAGCCATCGATTGGGGTAAGAAGCCACAGCAAACCAAGCCGGGTGTTAAAGTCGGCAAGGGGTTCGCGTGCATCCAAAAACCGACGCGCAGCCCAACGACATCGGCGGCAGGCGTCATAGTGGATAACAAAGGCGACGTCACGGTGCTTGCGGGCACCGTGGAGATCGGCCAGGGATGTAATACCATTCTTTCACAAGTAGCGGCGGAAGAGCTCAAGGTACCGATGGAAAAAGTTCATATGCATCCGCTCGACACAGATGTAATTCCTTACGACGCTTCGACGACCTCCAGTCGCAGCACGTATCATATGGGCAATGCCGTGCGTGGCGCGGCGATTCATGCGCGTGAACAGATCATGGAAGCCGCCAGTCCGATGTTCGAAGCGAAAACAGATGATTTGGATTGCCGAGAGGGCAAGGTGTTTCTCAAGGATCAGCCGCAAATGGCTTTGACCTTGGGCGAAGTGGTACGCCGCAAATTCGGCGCCGAAGGCGTCGTTCGCGGCGACTCTTCTTACACTTACGAGATCGGCAAGGATCTCGATCTCGAAACCGGTCACAGCGATCATGCTTCGGCTTTTTACATGTACGCCACGCAAGCTGCGGAAGTCGAAGTCGACGAAGAGAGCGGTCGGATAAGAATTCTCCGAATGTCCGCCGCTCACGATGTCGGCAAAGCGATCAACCCGCTGAACTGCGTCGCTCAGATCGAAGGCGGTGTGGTCATGGGCATCGGCTCGGCGCTGCACGAGGAGATGGTCATCGATCAAACCGGAAAGGTCCGCAATCCTTCTTTCCTCGATTATCACCTCGTTACATCACTGGACACTCCGAAAATGATTCCGATCATTGTTGAATGCCATGAACCCGAAGGACCTTACGGCGCCAAAGGGTTGGGCGAACCCGGGCTTGCGCCTACGCCCGCCGCCATCGGCAATGCTGTCGCCGATGCTTTGGGAGTGCGCATCTACGATCTGCCGCTCAAACCGGAGAACGTCTACTGGGCAATCCAGAATAAGAAGAAAAAAGACGCCGCCTGAAGTCTCACATCGTAATTTTTTTCCTTTTCGTCTAAGATACGGCATTCCAAGGGGCGGGAGTCATCAGAGGCTCTCGTCCGTTGACTCACAACTGCCGGAGGTCGCTGTGATCGGTACCAAAAGGAAAAGGCTCTACGCGATAGTTGCGCTAACCTTTGCGCTCTTCCCGTGCCCCTCATTTCATACGATCGCGGCGCAACCACCCGCAAACGGAACCCCGCGCGGGATTCAAACTGTGCCGGGAATGCCTTCGGTCATCGATCCGAACAATATTTACAGCGAAACGCGGCCTGACAAGCTGAGCGCGGCGGTGGCAAAACACCTCTCGCGCGTCTATGTGCCGAACCGCAGTTCAAACGACGTCTGGGTAATCGATCCAACGACCGATAAAGTCGTCGACAAATTCCGCGTCGGCGTTCATCCGCAGCACGTTGTTCCTTCCTGGGATTTGAAAACTCTCTGGGTCAATAATAACGCTGAGGGACGAGACGACGGCAGCGTGACACCCATCGACCCGTTAACTGGCAAGCCGGGAAAGAACATCCCC
>DASUVS010000466.1:0-5745 GCA_036378835.1 Binatia bacterium
TGTCCGCGGCCAGGATGTCTCGTCGTCTTCGCTCCAAATTGCGTGGAGCCGGCCGTCAGGGCTGTAACGTAGAAATGGAGTGGATGGGTTTTTGTCGATTCGGCCCAGGTTTTGTTCCGAGCTAAAGGTTAAGGCTGTGGCGGCACCCGAGCCGCCGGCTCCTTGCGCAGTTTGGCCGCCAAGAATGAGCAAAAAGCACAATGACAAGGCGACTCGGAAGCCAACGCACTCGGTGTCCCGGAGAAAAACTATCTTTTCTCTCATGTGACCTCCACGTTAGACGGAATACGCCAGCACCACGGTATTCCCGAGCGTGCGGGATTGACCGTCGTGATGACCGTCGACTATCGGACGAGAGAAGCTGCAGTCTAGGCCCGGGGAGGCGCGCGTTGGGAAAAAGGAGAAGGGCTGAAATGATAATGCCACGAGAGGGTGACAGCCGGTCGGGTTTGTGACTCAAGTTCTCGGTAGCCAATTACTATCGCTTGCTCCGGCGCAACATGAAAATTCTGAGCGACCACCTGCACCGTGCAGTCAGCTTTGGCGGAACCGCGCGAGTTATGATCGTGCTCATGGCCGGGGTTGTCATGCTCCGCGTTTCGCTCAGGGCGATCATGTGGCGCGGTTGCCTTAGCTGCATCATCGCTGGTTTTGCGTGAAACGCCGAGCTCTTCGAAGAGGTGATGCACCCGATGCGGCGCCGAATAGAGTAGGAAGAACAAAAAGGCGGCGGCCAGCGTAAGGCGTGCTCGGCCCCGTCGGGCGAGTAATGCTCGGCGCATAAAGGCTTGCATGGCTCTTCCACGCCGAACCTTAACGTATTAACAATGGGTCAATCAATCCCGAGCTTGTGGAGGCTCTGTGACGCTGGCGCAGTGCGCCCTAGTTCAGTTCCCGTTTTTTAGGTAATTCGCAATGCCAATGGTCCAGGTTAGGCCCAACGTGACTTGAACGCTTGCGCCCGATGAGCGCAGACTTCGACCGCCGGCGGCATCGACCACCAACCCTGGAGTGAGCGCATATCGCGCCCCGAGCTGGAAGGCCGCCTCGTTTTGGTCGTCTTTGCTTGCGCGCGAAGAGCCGAACACTTCACCGACGAGGGCAGTCCCCGGATGAATGCCGTACTCAGCTGCGAACCCGCCGCGCAGACGATTCTTGAGCTTTGCGCCCCGTGGGCTATCAACCCAAAGATATCCCAGGTTCAGATGCAATCCCGTCAGATCATGAAGTTTGGACATGATGAAGGTGAAGGCTTGATCTGACTTTCCCGTTGATCGGCCTTTAGCTTTGTTTGCCGTTGGTACACTCACATCTAATGAAAATGCAGCGGCCGGTAAAACTTCAGTTTCTTCGATGACGGTGAATTTCGTCAGGAGATGAAGATCTTCAAATCCTCTTAGAGGCGCGTCTCCTCCTTGATCATGATTGACCCGCTGAATGCCAAGACCGATCTCCAGCCTGTCTATGATGCCGTATGCCGTCGTTAACGTCGGCACCGCCTGTTGACGCCCGCCTCCATGTACGCGGGTGTGGGATAACCCAATCTCCACCTCAACGTGCCCTACAGCTACCGGAGCCGCGTCGTCCACCACCAAGGGCCGACCCGCCTTAGAAGCCTTCGCCCCCATCAGAACACAGCTCGCGACCAAGACAAGTCCAAGCAACCGTGGCCGTGCTTTGCGCGCGCATCTCCGGGAGATCGATGCCGCACGCTTGCCGCATCGGTCGTTTATTCTTGCAGTCCAGCTTCCCAACATAGCTTACCGTTGTACTGTCGATAATCGTCCACGCGTAATGATGATAAGTTCCACGGCAATGAACAGAGTCGCCGCCGTCAACACAATCGTGGCTGCCGAAGAAATATCGAAGTAGTAACTTAAAAACATACCTGCGGCGCCGCAGAACGCGCCAAGCACCGGTGACACAATGAGCAATGTGTGGAACTTGTGGGTGAGATAGCGGGCGATCACGGGGGGAGTGACCATAGCCGCCGCGACCAGCGTAACACCGAGTATTTGGGTTGACGCTAGAACGGTGACTGCAAGCAGCACCACAAAAAGCCGGTCGATGGTGTCCGTGGAAACTCCATAGGCTGAGGCGACTTCCGGATCGAACGTCGTGAACAGCAGCTGACGGCGCATGATGAAAAGAGCGCAGAAAACGAGCAGCGAGATCGCCAGGATGATCCAGAGGTCGCGCGTTGTAATGCCGAGGATGTTCCCGAATAACGCGGCTTCGATATTTCGGGTGAAGCTGCGGTAGGTCGAAACGATGGCGACCCCGAGAGCAAAGCTTGACGTTGTCACCACACCGATAGCGGCGTCAGCGCCCACCCAACGTCGCCGGCCGATGCGATGAATTAGCAGGCCCGCCAATAACGCCCAGGCTCCTGCGCCGAGGAAGAAATTGATATTCATGACATAACTCAGCACGGCGCCGCCAAAAATCGCGTGGGAAAGACCGTGGCCGATATAGCTCATGCGGCGCAACACTACGTAAACTCCGATAAAACCACAGAGCGCGCCGACGAGGACCGCGGCTATGAAGCCGTTGCGAAAAAATTCGTATTCGAAGGGAATGAATAAAGACATGTTCCGATCGTTTCAAAGGTTTCTATCTTCCAGACGTTGAATTCTTAGGACTTGACGTCGTTGGAACGGCTGGAGCGTCTTGAATGGGTCGTTGATTAAGTGTGCGGCGCGTGAGGACGTTCGCCGATCATGACCATGCCGTCATGGTTGAACACCACCATCTCTCCACTGTATGTCTCCGTCAAAACCGTGGGGTTAAAAATCTTCTGCGGCTGCCCTTCAGCAATAAGCCGGCGATTCAGGCACACCACCCAGGGCAGGTGAGCGGCAACCCAGTTCAGATCATGCGCGGTGATCGCAATGGCGACACCCTGGTGATTGATCTCGTGCAGAAAGTGAATCACATCGTCTCGAGAACGCATATCGAGGCCTGAGACGGGCTCATCAAGGAGGATCAATTCGGGATCACCGAGGAGCGCGCGCCCGATAAACACAGCCTGCTGCTGCCCGCCCGATAGCTCGCGAATATGGCGGCGACCGAGGGCAGTCAGATTCAGTCGTTCCATAATGTCACGCAGCTTGCGTTTCTCGTTCTCCCCCGTACCTCCAAACCAACGTTGCCGATTGAAGAAACCCATCGTGATAACCTCTTCAACCGTGATTGGAAAGTTCCAGTCAATTGTTTCAAGCTGCGGCACATAGCCTATGCGTTGCAGCGCCGAACGCTTCAATTCGCGACCGCGGCTGAATACCTTCCCGGACGTGACCGGCAGCATGTGCAGGATCGTCCGTAAAAGAGTCGTTTTGCCACCGCCGTTAGGACCGACAATGGCCATGAATTGTCCAGGCCAGATCTTGAGCGAGACGTTTTCCAGAGCGGTAGTCAACCCATAGGAGCTGCTGACATTGACCAGTTCAATCAATGGAACTGTGCTGGACAAGGCAGCAACGCGTTCCTCAACGCCTGGAGGATGGAGACTCTGCGGATCCCCAGGCCGGTGGTCGTGCGGGTTCATGTGGGGACTGGTTTAATCCTTTCTCCGGTAATTGCCGTGGGAGCCTGCCACCGGTGAGGTATCGACGTTCTTGAACGCTTCGGCTGAACCGCCGAGCGCTTCGAACATAATGGAAAGATTTTCAATCATCATACCTAGATAAGAATGCCGCGCATCGCCAGGCCTGCCGGGCAGTTCATCGTCCCGGAGCTTATCGATGTACCGGGTTTTGCCTTCCCGTGCGATCTGTTCGAGCACGGGACTGGGAAAAACTTCCGAGCCGAAGACGGCCGGGACTTTTTCCTTTCTGATTTGATCGATAAGCCTCTTTACTTCCCTAGGACTGGGATCGGAGAAATCCGACGGCTGAACAGCGCCGATAATCTGAAAGCCATAACGCCGCGCGAAATACGGCCACGAATCGTGATACGTGAGCAGGCGCCGGTTACTTTCGGGTATCGTCCTAACCGATTCCTCTATTGCGCTGTCGAGCGCCTCGACCTTCTTCAAGAACGCAGCGGCATTTGCTTCATAGGTGCTCTTATTGTTGGAATCGAGGCGAATCAACTCGTCGCGAATCAGAGTAGCGTAACGCATGGCGTGCTGAGGGTTGAGCCACAGGTGCGGATTTGGATGGCCATGCTCTTTGGGAAAACTGAAATCATAAATATATTCTTTTTCGCTGATCGTCTTCTCGCCCAGAAGCAGCAGCGCGACGCCTTTTTTCATGTTCGCTCGCGCTAGATCCAGCGTCGGAATCTCCAGATCTAGTCCATTGGCGACGAGCAGGTCCGCCTGCGCAACTAACTTGACGTCCGATGGCACGGGCTCAAACGTATGAGAATTGATTCCTTCGGGAATGATTCCGGTGAGACCAATTTTATCACCGCCGATGTTCTCGATGATACTGGTGATCGGCGCGACGGTGCTGACCACGTTTAGCTTTTCAGGCTTGACGGATTGTTTATCTTCCTGTCGGCTGCAGGCAGTAATAACGCACGCTAAGACGACAACAACCAGATAAGGGAACTTGCCTTTATATCTCATCGTCAGCCTTGTCTATCTGGAGCCGAATCGTCAACATAGGTGAACTCGCCCGGGACATTCTTGCCGGCGTTGTGAGCAGGCTCGAAACGGGCCTGCTTCACCCCCCTCGAGGGCCTCCGTCGAATGCGGTGCCGAGTGTCGCTTCTTTAGTGATGCGACAACAACGAAACACGACGGGTGTTGGGCGGTCCGTCGACCCTGGACATAACCGTCCAGAAGAAGAACGGAAATCGCTCTGCGAGCCCCGACAAAAATGAAGCAAACTCACACTGGTGTTTACCGACGGCGATGTTGTGAACATGCTCTCGTGATTTCATTTCAAACGCCGTTTCGTAGCAACAAATACAAAAACGTGTCACCTTCTTGTAAATTTTTTTAATGCTTCAGTTCCGGCGAAGTTGTGACCAGCTTGCCGTTTTGCACCCCTTTGGTCGCTATCAGTTTACCCGCAATCTCGTGCACCTGATCGCCACGTCCGCGGATGACGATTACCTCCAGACAATTATGTTGGTCCAAATGGATGTGCAGGCTGGCGTTGACCGCAACCTGCGCCTTGTGCTGCATATCGGCTAAAACATCACTCAACCGATGCACGCGATGGTCGTAGAGCAGGGTGACCACGCCGATGACCTCCGTGTCTCCTTGGCCGACGCGCTTCTGGATCAAATAATCTCGAATCAAATCGCGAATTGCTTCCGAGCGGTTTTGATAACCCTCGCCGCCGATGCTGAGATCGAAAGCAGCGAGAAGATCCTCCTCCAACGAAACACCGAAACGGGAGACCGTGCTCATAACTGGACTTCGTAACACGAAGAAAGTTTTTGTGTCAACCTGGTGTGGGCTTGGCTGAATCTGCGGCGACTAGCTAAAGGTCGTAAACAGGAGTGTTGCTTGGCCGTCGCTGATTGCGACTAATGCGATTTGTTTGACTGACTTTTGGGCTCGTAAGCGTCCTCGATTGACACACGAGGCACGCTATGTTACCGGACATAATGTTAGTTATTCTGTCACATAGCACGATGGAAACCAAAGCAGCTGGCATCCAATTGGAGAACCGCCTGCGCGACAAACGACAGGCGTTGGCTCTCTCGCAAAAACAATTAGCCGAGATGGCAGGAATAACGCGTCAAGCGGTTAGCGCTCTAGAGGCAAATCAATACTCTCCCGCTACC
>DASUVS010000467.1:0-7512 GCA_036378835.1 Binatia bacterium
GACAGGTCGCCTTGGCGGTAGAGCGTAAAGATCACTTCGCTGCCGTCGTTATTCGGGAGGATACGCATGGGATTATAAAACTTGATCCCTGAGGCTAAAGTAACTTCATGATCCAGAACACCGAATTTATTTATCTCGGCGAATTTAACTTTGACTGTCCCCATCGGCGCTTCGGCGAGCCATCCGTCGTCGATCTTTTTTATCGATCCGCTGAGTCCTCCAGCCCATTGCGGAAGGTTCTTAGGGTCGGACGCAAACTCGTAAACCTCAGCCGCGGAGCGCTGGATCGACACACTGAGATGCTTGGCAAAGAACGTCATCAGAATCTCCTGGGGTTAAGCGAATGAAGCCGATGTTAGCTTCGACGGCTTAGGTTGACCGTCACATCGGTTCGCGTAATTAATAGATGATGAGCCAACCTGAGCGCGGTTTTGCAAGCCCAATCTCTTTAACGTCTGTTGAACAAAGGTTTGGCTCTGGCGGGCTCGGCCCTCGGCGAAGTCACATTTACCTCTTGGGGTGCGGGGTCGCAAGACAGATCACGTCTTTTGGACTCGGGATCTGCTCGAAGATAGATGTATGAAAGCCGCGCCAGCCGCAACTGACTCTTCACAAAGAAAAAAAGAAGATTCTAGAATGCCATTCTGGTTTTGTAGCATAGCCGCGCGATGCTGACCTGATACATGGAAACGAAAAACGCCCACCATTGTCCTAAACGCCCTCGCTCATTCGTCGACTCGATGAAAGCACAATCTTTAGGAGGAAATTATGAGCACACAGACCAAAACAGAATGTATGTTGTTATTCCGGGGCAACGACTGGCACAAAGGGCTGTCACCCGAAGAGATTCAAGAAGTGGTCAAACAAATGTACGAATGGTTCGAGCGCTTGACGGCGCAGGGCAAGGCCAAAGCCGGCAAACCGCTCTTTCCAGAGGGTAAAATCGTTTCGCAGAAAAAAGGCCGTTCCGTAGCCGATGGTCCCTTTGCCGAGTCCAAAGAAGCCATCGCCGGATTCTTTCTGCTCGAAGTCGCCGGTTTAGAGGAAGCGGCGGAGATCGCTAAGGATTTTCCAGGTTTGAATTATGGCGCGACCGTGGAAGTAAGGCCGGTGGCGCCTGAATGCCCATTGGCTCTCAGTCCAAGGGAAAAGAGCGCCGCACAACCGGCTCGCGCCAGCGCCTGATCGCAGCGGTGTCGAGAGGGTTTGTTGTACAGTCCAGCTCAGCGCGACCGTGAGTTTTGAAGTTCTTTCCGTTCGCGGCGCGCCGCAGCAGTCCATGGAATCTTCTCAGCCCGGGTCGCCTTGAATGCGCGGTTGATCCGAGGTCTGGCATTGGCCATCGCGGCTGAGACAATCGAACAGATGCACCATCTATGACAACGACGCGTTCCGATATCAAAACTCCAGTGCCGGCGCCTGGCGAAGTGACGCAGGTGGTGGAGCATTGCTTCCGGCATGAGTCGGGAAAAATCATCTCGACTTTGACGAGAATTTTTGGCATCGAACACATCAACCGAGCCGAAGACGTCGTTCAGGAAACCCTTGCCAGGGCCTTACAGACCTGGCCGTATTACGGTATCCCGCAGAATCCCGCCGCTTGGATCACGCAGGTAGCGAAAAATCTGGCGCTCGATCTCATCCGCCGTGAAAAGATTTTTCATAACAAGGAAATCGAGATCGCGCGCTTGCTGGACCAGGACTCGACGGACGCTACAGCCGAGAATGCCTTCAAGGGCGAAAAGGAAATCACCGATGACCGGCTCCGTATGATGTTTGTCTGCTGTCATCCCGTGCTGGCGCAAGAGGCCCACGTAGCATTGGCGCTCAAGACTCTTTGCGGCTTTAGCCCCGGCGAGATTGCCCGGGCATTTCTTACGTCTGAAGCGGCGATTGCCAAGCGCCTGACCCGCGCCAAGCAAAAGATCCGTGACGCGCGGGTGCCGTTTGAAATTCCCCCGGGGGAGGAACTGGCACAGCGCCTCGACGGCGTCCTGCAGACGCTCTATCTGCTTTTCAATGAGGGCTACAAGGCTTCAACAGGTAATCAACTGATCAGAGAAACGCTCTGTTATGAAGCGATCCGCCTGGGCGGGTTATTGGCTGAACATCCCGCAGGCAATCGTCCTCGAACTCACGCCCTCCTGGCGCTGATGTTATTGAATGGAGCGCGATTGAAGGCGCGGCAGGACCCGGAGGGAAACATTCTTCGACTGCAGGAGCAGACCCGCTCATCTTGGGACCAGGCGATGATTGCCCGGGGGTTGTATCATCTGATGCAATCCATGGCCGCCGACGAAATCAGTGAGTATCATCTTCAGGCCGGGATTGCCGCCTGCCACTGCGCCGCCAAGGATTACGAATCCACCGATTGGCCACAGATCCTTTCGCTTTACGACCGGCTGCTTGAGATGAACGATTCGCCCGTGATTCTCCTCAATCGCGCTGTAGCTCTCGCTAACGTGCACGGTCCGAAGGCAGGCATCGAAGCGGTGCAAACAATTCAAAATCGGCAAGAGTTGAATTCTTATTATCTTCTTTATGCAGTTCTCGGCGAGTTCGCGGCGGATCTAAACAACAAAGAAGCGGCTCGCGATTATTTCCGTAAGTCCCTGGAATTGGCGACGATCAAGTCGGAACAAATCTTCATGGCGAAAAAACTAAAGCAGCTTGACGGCGGAGCCTCGAACGATACCAAGCCTGGGCGAAGCCGAAAAGGCGGGGGCGTTATGACCGGTAAACTCTAGCTGCCGGCTGATGCGCGCAAGCCATACGTCAGGCGAGCGCAGCGACGATGCCTCGCTTTATCAATAGCGCCCGCAGATCTTCGATCCGCCGCCGATTGACTCCTAGATCACTGTAGCCGAGCCGCGATGCCGATCTCACCGCAATAAGTCCTTCCGCGCTCCGCAAGTGAAGTTCGAGATCGTCGACAAAGCCGAACACGGCACTGGTGCATTCGGCGTGAAGGTAATCGGAAGTTTCAGCAATTATTTCAGTACGCCGAAGACCTCCAACGGATCGGCGTAGCGCAGGCCATGCCTCGCCTGGCGGAATTGCTAAAGTGAATGCCGCAATAGAATGCGCCGAATCAGCGGCATCGCTTGAAACGCAATTGGGCGACGAAGGACAAGCCGCTAAGCGCGATGCCTGGATTCCGATGTTGGTCGGTCGTTTTCCGGCGCATGAGAATAACGGCATAAGTAAGAGTGCGCCGATCATTGCAGTACGACCGCTCTCACGGACTAGATTCCTGTGAGTGCGGTGGGCTTGATCATTTTCTCGCCGTACACACTTCATTTAGAGTTCAGATGCTTGGCGGCTCAGCCCGGCCGCATCCTTCGTCTTCTTTGCGCAAGCGGCCATCGATCACGAACGGCCCAAATGGAAGCAAGGCCGCCAGGAGTACGAGACCTGTCCACCGAAAGCTCCAGCGCATGGCATCGCGGGCCAGCATCAAAGCGACGACAAACCCAATAAACAGAATCCCGTGCATCCACCCGACGATACGGACCGCCTCCGGCATTTGAGCAAAATGCTTTAACGGCATCGCGATTCCCAGCAGCACCAGGAATGAAACGCCCTCGACAATTCCAATCATTCGAAGCCGGCCCACGGATGTTCTCAGCATACTCTGCGTTCCTATTCAAACCGATGCCGCCGTTCTAGCGGCTCGATATCTTTGTCTATTCTACGATGGTCGATATTCTCAAGTCACCGTGGTCTTAAATGGAAGAGGAAGAAGTTGATTCATACTGCTGCGGCCCGGCAAATCGCCCGCGGAGAAAATCGCGTGCATGGAAGTGAAGCTGCTTGATGGGTCTACTTCTCTCTTATCTGCCGGGCCAGTCAGCGATCGCAGGAATGATTTGCTTGCCGATTAAACCGATGGGCGCTATCTCGTAATCGTTAGGCACGCTGATGATCAAATGCTCGATGCCGGCGTCATTGACGGACCGGCAGTATTCGATGGCCTCGCGCACGCTGCGTGAGCTACTGACATCGAGCCGGCCAATGGCGGTGCGTTCGATCTCATCATAAGGCCGTCCGATTGCGTCGCAATTTTTGCGCAGCACCTCGAGCTTGGCGCGAACGAGTTCCAGATTGTCAAACGCATAGAGATTGCAAGCATCGCCGTATTTTGCCACGAGAGGCAGGGTCTTCTTCTCACCGGCGCCGCCAATCAAAATAGTTGGATGCGGTTTCGAAAGCGGCTGCGGCGAGTTAAGTGTCTCGGCAAGCCGATAATGCTTGCCGTTATGGGCGCCGACTTTTCCAGACCACATCTGCAGAGCGATCTGCAGGGTTTCCTCTAAACGCTCGAAGCGCTCCTTCAACGGTGGAAATAAAACTCCAAGTCCGACGGCCTCGCGTTCGTACCACCCCGCACCGATCCCGAAATACGCGCGGCCTCCGGACAGGACATCAAGAGAGGTAATGGTTTTGACGAGAACGCCCGGCTCGCGGTAAATCACCCCGGTCACGAGTGTGCCGAGACGGATTCGCCGGGTCACCGCAGCCAAAAAGCTTAGCGCGCTATAGCCTTCTAACATTGGCTCCTCGGGCTTGCCGATCATGTCGATTTGAAAGAAATGATCCATCACCCAGAGACTTGCAAAGCCCGCTTCCTCCGCTGCTTGACCGATCCGACCCAAAGTTGATGCTAAACCCGAAGTTCCCGTGGGCCAAGTAAAAGACGGTATCTGGAGTCCCAATTTCATCATGCCCTCCGGGCAAAAGCTGAACCGGGCTCGCGGCGATTATTTCGCCAGAACCTCAAAGGCCTTCACAGCTCGGTGTTTTTGCCCTGAACTTTTAGCGGTAGCCGCACCATAAACTCGCTCCCTTTGCCAACGCCCTCGCTGCGAACCTGGACCGAACCACCGTGGAGCGCCACAAAGTCTTTGACCAAGGCCAAGCCGATGCCAAGCCCGCCGTACGAAAGCTGAGTTTCCACCTGAGTGAATAGCTCGAATATTCTCGGCAACATATCGTGCGGAATGCCGACTCCGGTGTCGCTGACCCGGACCACAGCCTCATCCGCCTCGATAGTCACCTCGACACAGATGGCGCCGCGCTCCGGCGTGTACTTGACCGCATTACTTAGTAAATTCGAGAAGACCTGCTGCAGTCGATCAGGATCGGCTTGCAGCACAATCGACGACGACGGCCCAATGACCTGGATTCGTTGGTCGCGTTCTTCAATCCTGGGCCGCGCCGCCTCCACAGCCCTTCCGATAAGTTCCTGAAGCACCAAAGGTCGCATGTTTAGGCGAACCTTGCCGGTGCTGATGCGCGTCACATCCAATAAGTCATCAAGCATCCGGCGGACGAACTCGAGTTGCTCCTCGATGAGCTTGAGCGAACCTTCCAGATCGGCGTTCCGTGAAGCCGTCCTACTGATGAGTTCTACCGCGGTGCATATCGACGCCATCGGATTACGAAGCTCATGCGAAAATGTCGCCAAAAAGTTATCCTTTCGCTGATTCGCGCCAGTCAGTGCCTGCACTTGATTGCGCAATGCTTCAACTTGCTCGCGCAGATCCGTTCGGTTGCGCAAGATCTTGGCAAAGCCCACGAGATTCTGGTGCTGATCACGGAGAGCTAGTAAGATGCCGGTCGCCCAAAATCGCGAACCGTCTCGGCGCAACTGCCATCGATCATCTTCCGCTTTGCCGAAATTGACCGCTAGTTGGATTTCCTGATCGGGAATTCCCCTGTCCCTATCCTCCGGGGTAAACAGAATTCCGAGAGGCTCGCCTACCATCTCGCTTGAGCTGCGATCGAAGATATACCCGGCCCCGGGACTCCACCAAAGCACGCGCGCATTCGCATCCAAAAGCACAAAGGCATGCTCTTTCGACTGCTGCGCCATGAGGCCAAGAAGTTGATTGATCCGCGCGGTATCATGGTCCAACATTTAGTAGGTTCCTTTGTTGAAGAAGCGAGCTGGCTTTGTGGCGGTGTTGTCAGGAGACCCGCTGTGTAAGATATTACTGAGAGTATACCGGAGATCTCACGCAACTCCAGATTCATTGCAAAGAATCTGCAAGCGACCGGCCAGCCCAATCCTCGAAAAATGCAGCTAACATCCGTTAAAACATACCGCTGCGATGTCAAAGATCGAGTATCCCGCGGGCGCGAGGATGGTACCGGTTATCAGAAGAACCACCGGGGAGTTTGCATTGATTCCCGCCGAACTGTTAAATCGTCGCTGTCGACAACCCACACACGGAAAATCGTCAAGTAAAACTCATACGCTTCAACTCGTTGAGTGAGTGACCATTCCTTGGAGATAAATCTATATGATAGCGAAGCTCGCGTTTATATTCGGATTGCTGTCTTCGTTTGTTTTAATGCCAGGCAGACAAGTTTGTGCCGCATCGACTTCGATGCGGGTTCTATACCCCAGCTTTGGTGGCACTTGGGCCACGCCTTGGATCGCCAAAGAGGCAGGCTATTTTTCCGCCGAAGGACTCGATGTTGAACTCATCCGGGTCGGCGGCAGCACCAGGATGGTGGCTGCTATGTTGGGCGGGAGCGCGCCGATTATTCAAGCGGGCGCCGCTGCGGCGATTGCCGCGACGGCCGCTGGAAGCGATGTCGTTATCATCGCCGCGACCGGGAACGTATCACCGTTTCGTTTGATGGCGCGACCCGAGATCAAGCAGCCTACAGATCTAAAGGGCAAAAGAGCCGGCATCACCACGTTCGGATCGACATCCGATCAGGTAGTGCGCATAGCGCTACAGAAGTTCAATTTGGAGCCAAATAAGGATGTGGCGATTTTATCTTTGGGCGCCCAGCCGGAAGCGTTTGCCGCATTGCAGAGCGGCGCCGTGCAAGCGGCGGCGCTAAGCTACCCGCTCTACGCCAAAGCCGCCCAGTTAGGAATGCGCGAGTTGATCAACTTCGGTGACCTTGGAGTCGAAGACGTCAATGGCGGCGTGATTACCACCCGCTCTTATATTGCGCAGCATCGTGATACCGCGACCCGCTTCGTCAGAGCTTACATACGCGGCGCGCACCGTTATCGTACCGACAAGGAATTTAGCAAACGAGTTCTAGGCAAGTACGGCAAGATCACCGAAGATGATCTTTTGGAAGGCACGTGGCAGGACTACGCGCCGACTATTCAAAAAGTTCCACGCCCCTCGCCCAAGGCCATTCAGTTTCTGATTGAATTCCAGTTCAAGGGCAAGACACCGCTGCCCAAACCGGAAAACTTTGTCGATATGTCTATCGTGGACGAACTCGAGAAGAATGGTTTTATAGATTCAGTATACAAGAGATAGAACGGCAAGGAGCCATTGCCGCCCGAGAAGGCGACTAACTGACGCTCGGCAGAGACAACTAATCGGAAGACGCGGCCCCACGCACCAACTCCCGTGAGGCCGGCCACCGGGTCGCTGGCATCCTAACGGTTACTTCTTCTGAACCTGGAGATTGTTGGTAACTTTTTTTACGCCACCAACGGCCCGCGCTACCTCTTCCGCCCGGGATCTGTCCTGC
>DASUVS010000468.1:0-8967 GCA_036378835.1 Binatia bacterium
CCAGAAGCGCTTCAGCGGTATTGCCTGCGGCGATGCCGATCGCCGTCCAGATCGACCCTTGGGTGGCGAAGTTTACAAGAAATGCGCCCAGTAGAATGCCCGGCCAAAGCTTGAAACCCCAGAGGAGAATCGCTGCCAGCGCAATACCGCTCGACGGCCAGACCGCCGAAGCATTGGGATTACTAGAAGCTAGGGATAAGCCAAAGATTCCGGCAGAAAAATAGATGACGGTGAGCGCGAGGATCGCAGCTGTCCGGCGTAATCTGCCATTGAGATCGTTCTTAGGCATCGACGGATCTTACTAGCTTCGGACCTGAGCCTATGTGGGAACTTGGGCTTGCCTATGATACCGGATCAGATGGTTTTAATGAACACCTCTTGCGAAAATATTGGCGACGGAAGCCATCCCGGTGAGCGAAGATCGCCGTTACGAATACCGCACCTGCAAATCCATCAGTTCCAGCGCGGCACGGCCAGCCAGTCCATAGGGATTGCCGAACGTCTCTTGCATCTCGAAATGATTGAAGCCTTCGCCGACGAAGAACTGCACAGGCTTACCGGCAGCTTTGACCGCCGCCGCAAACTCGCGTCCCTGACGCTGGAACTCCGGTGTCTCCTGCGAACCGTAGCCAACTGTAATCGGACAGTTTAAAGATTCGAGATGTCGTTGAGAGCTGAGCGCTTCTTCGGTGAGGTCGTCGAATTTTACATATTTGCTACGCGCTGACAGCCGTACCGGTTTTAAATCATACATGCCGCTGACACATAATCCGCCTTTGATAATGTCAGCCGGTAAATCGAAGTCCCGGCGCCAATCTGTCACCAGGATCACGCCGGTGAGATGCGCGCCCGAGGAGTGGCCTGCTACATAAAGGCGGTTGCGATTGCCGCCGAAGGTTTCGGCGTTCTTGTACACCCATGCGACAGCGCGCCGCACCTGATCCGCCATCACCATAAGATTGCCGCCGACGTCGTGTACTGCGGCAAAATCGAGGACGATGTAATGAGCACCGGCGTTGATAAAAACCTCGGCTGGGAAAGCAAAGTCTTTTGCCCGTCCGTTGCGCCAGGCGCCGCCGTGAGTAAAGATCATGATCGGCGCGTTGGGCCGCGTGGTCCTGTAGATGTCAAGTTTTTCGATGTCAGTTGGGCCGTAGGAGAAACGCAAGGCGGGCGCAAGGCGTTTGATTGCGGCTTCGCTTGCTAATCGCCGCCGCTTGGCAATCTGCTCCTGATTAGGCGCATAGACCGATTGGTTGTACGCGTCATCGAGTTCTTTCTGGTCCATGTCAAGCCAGACCAGCGGCCCTTTATTTTTTTGAGTCGCTTGAGCGGCGGAATCAACAGCCATGCTTAATCCTCCAATCGGAAGTTGGTGCTGCCGACGATAGGACAAATCTATTCGCCGTTCAAATAGTTCAAGCAGCTCGAATGTTCAAATAGCCATACGGCACCTGCAAGCCGCAAGGGCTTAGCAGTCCATATTTGGGCAATTGCCAAAACAACAGGCGAAAAAACTTGAAAGGTGGTGCTGAAATAAAGGTAGATCTTGCAAGCGGCACGGATTAGCCGCGGCAAAGCACATCCGAGGTTTTCTCGGTTTGAACGGGCTTGAACCGCTTGAACGATTGGAACAGTCAGGGATCGCGCTCAATTGCGCGAGCTTCGCCAGATCTTTCCAAGCGCGAGCCCGCCAACGAACACGGCGCCGATCATCGCCGCTTCCAGCCCTGAAAATCCCGCTGCAAAGCTTGCACCTTTGGGTGTTAGCGGACAAACAACCTGAGCCAGTTCGGCCGGGGCGATCTGGGTCATTCGCGGAATGTCTTTGATGCCATAGATGCACATCTCTCCTGTCGGCAGGGAGCAGAAGCTTTCGGCTGGACATTGCTTGAGAATTTTCTGCGGCGCCCCTCCTCCGCAAACAGCACCGGCTTCTCTTAAAACCTGCAACGTCACGTCGGGATACTTCGTGATTTGCTCCGGCATACGGACCTCCTTCGTCGGATTGGTTGCAAACGTTCAGAGAGTTCAAATCGTTCAGCCCAGTCAAGCGCAAATGCCATCAATCGCTTGGCCTAAGTAATCATACCATTGTCGGCTACGAAGTTGAGACAGAGGCGAGATTGAAGTTCACGTTCGAGTTTGACACCGGTCTGTATGACTTTTAGTTCATTATGTCGAATGAAAAACTGCGAAGACTCGTTGACAGGAACTGTCTTCGGCAGTGAGAGCTGAACGAGTGCAACATTTGGAACGGTTGAACGATTGGAACGAATTCCGCGTTGACGCTGTTATGCGCCTAATGCTTTTCTGAGTTGCACAAACGAAGCGATCTGATCCTGATAAACGGCAATCTGGTTATCCTGTGCTTCATACAAGCTGCGTTGAGTTACCAGCAAATTCAAATAATCAATGGCGCCGGCATCAAAGCGTGCTTTAGCGATGTCGTAGGCCGCTTGGGATTCTTTGACGGATTCGCGTGCGATCACGGATTGCTCATTGGAGTTCTTGTAGGCGGCGAGCGCGTCTTCGACTTCTTGAAACGCCACCAGCACGGTTTTTTGATACTGCGCCGCCAACTCTTTCTGGCGCGCCGTGACGTCTTCGAGATTGCCCGTGAGTCGGCCGCCGGTGAAGATCGGCGCAAGCGCGCTGCTGGCCAGCGATACTACCGTAGCCGCGGGTCCGCCAAATCCCGCCGCGATGCTGGCGTCCAAGCCAAAGTTCAAGGAGGGAAAGAAAGCCGCGCGAGCGGCGCCGATGTCAGCATTAGCAGCCCGCAGGCTTGCTTCGGCTCGCTCGATATCCGGGCGCGCAGTAAGGAGCGTTGCCGGCGGGGTCAGGTTTACGTCTGGGACTTTGAGCGATGCGAGCGTCTCCCGAGGTGCTTGGAGATTCTGCGGCGCCTGCCCCAATAGTATAGCCAAAGCGTTCAAGGTCGTGCTGCGCTGTTGATTGAGCGAAGCCAGCGAAGCGCGGAAATTGTTCACGGCAACCCGCTGCTGTGAGACCTCCAAGCCAGAGACGCTGCCGGCCTTATAGCGCGCTTCGATAATCCGCAGGACTTCTTCCGCATTCTTCAAATTGCTTTCGGCGATGCGAATGCGTTCGTTCAAGCTAAGCACCTGGCTGTAAAGATCGGCAGTGTCCGAGGTGACGACGAGCTGGAGCGCATCGCGGTCGAATGCAGTGGCCTCGGCCCGATAATTCGCGGCTGTTCTGTTGCTGCGATTCCTGCCCCAGAGATCGGCTTCATAACTGATACTGCCGGTGCCGCGCGCTATGCTGACATTTCTCGGGTCTTGAAAACTGCGCGACGCGCCGCCAGTGGCTTCGATCTGAGGAAAGAGCGCCGAGCCCGCTATCTTGGTTTGAGCACGCGCCTGATCGATACGATGAAGCGCTGCCTCGAGATCCAGATTCTGCGCCAGCGCAATTTTCATAATCTGATTCAGTTCTTCACTGCCAAGCTCCTGCCAAAACGGTACGGTCGCCGGGTGATCGCTGACCCCAACCCCGTCAACCTCGGTCCAGCCCGCCGGCATCGTCATCTGCGGACGCTGGTATTGCGGCGCCAAACTGCACGCCGACAGAGCTAACGAAAGAGCGATTGTGCTTTTAAGTCTAAGATTCTTCATCATACTCACTCCGAAGCCAAAGCGACCACCGGATCCAGCCGCGCCGCCTTACGTGCCGGCAAGTAACCGAAGATCAAGCCGGTTGCCGAAGCGCAGGCGAAGGCGAGCAGCGCGGGTGTGAGCGAAAAAATCACGCTCATGCCGCTGTAACGCAGAATCATGCCGGCAGCGACGCCAACGAGAATTCCTAACAATCCGCCAGCGGCGCAAACTACCGCCGCTTCGATGTTGAACTGCAGCAGGATGTCGCGCATTCGCGCGCCGGTCGCCATCCGGATGCCGATCTCGCGGGTGCGCTCAACAACGCTGACCAGCATGATGTTCATGACTCCGATGCCGCCGACTAGCAGTGAAATCGCCGCCACGGTGCCGAGGAGCAGCGTGAACGTATCCTGAGTCTCGATGGCAGCTTGTAGATACGACGCCATGTTGCGCACACTGAAATCCTCGGTGCGATGGCGCTCGCGCAATAGGTTTTCGACCCGCTCTTGCGTTGCCGCGATGTCGCCCGCATCAGAGACTTTAATGGTAATGCTGCTCAAATAACTCTTGCCGAACAATCGCACCAAACCGGTGCTGATCGGCGTGAAGATAACGTCATCCTGATCGCTGCCGTTGGGAGAGGCGCCTTTTTCGGTCATGACGCCGATCACCAGAAAGGGCACGTTCTTCAAAAGAACGTAATTCCCAACCGCTTCACCGCCATCCGGAAAAAGCGTAGTCGCCACCGTGCGGCCGAGCACAACCACCGGCGCATACTGCTTCATATCATCGGCGTTGAAGAATTGCCCTTGGGCGACCTTCCAGTCGCGCGCTTGCGGAAAGTCTTCGCCGGTTCCTTGGACCGATGTTTGATAATCGCGGTTGCCGAATCGAACGGTCATGCGCCCGCTGCGCTCGGGTAGTGCGGTCTCGATATTCGGCAATGCTTTGATGGCGGCGGCATCCTCGGGAATCAGAGTGACGATATCGCCGGTGTTACGAATGCCGGCAGCACCTGGGCGGATCAGCATCAGATTGGTTCCGAACGAGCTGATGCGGTCGAGCACCTTTTGCCGGCTGCCTTCGCCGACGGCAAGCATCGCGACGACCGCGGCGACGCCGATAATGATGCCGAGCAACGTCAACACCGTGCGAAAAAGATTGACCCGCAACGAGCGCCAGGCGGTGACCAAAGCCTCCTGCATGCTCGCCGCCAGAGTGACCGCGCTCCTAAGATTGAGATCGGCGGGGTCAACCGGCATCACATTCGCTTTTCTGACAACCCCGCTGTCATCGAGGATTCGACCATCTTGAATGCGCACGATGCGGCTGGCGTGCTGCGCTACATTTTCGGCGTGGGTGATGAGAATGATGGTACGGCCTTCGGCATGCAGCTGTTTGAGCAGCGACAAAACTTCATCGCCGCTTTTGCTGTCAAGAGCCCCGGTGGGTTCATCGGCGAGAATCACCGGTGGGTCGTTTACCAGCGCTCGCGCGATGGCGACCCGTTGCTGCTGGCCGCCGGATAGCTCCGCCGGCCGATGATCGGTGCGATCGCCAAGTCCGAGCCGCTGCAGCAACCCCTTGGCGCGCTGCGATCTTTTCTGTTTAGGCAATCCCGCGTAAACGGATGGAATCTCCACGTTCTCGCCGGCTGTGGCAGTCGCCAGCAAGTTATAACGTTGAAATACGAAGCCAAAGGTTTCGCGCCGCAAAGCCGCCAGTTCGTCGGGCGAGAGATTAGCGGCCTCTTTACCGAGCACCCGATAACTCCCGGAAGTCGGCCGATCGAGACAACCGATAATGTTCATCAAGGTCGACTTACCCGAGCCGGACTGGCCCATGATCGCGATAAATTCGCCGGTGTGGATTTTCAACGACACAGCGTCGAGAGCGCGAACGATGGTATCGCCGTTCTGATAATGTTTCTCGATTGCGGTTAAATCCAAAATGACGTCGTTCATAGTTGCGGCCCTGTTTGAAAATCTCGCAGGTGTTGCGACCGGCAAAAGAATGCAGAATCGCATCGTCGATTGCCTCGTTGAAAAATTGCATGTGCCGCGAGAGGCCAACAAAATGTCAAAGTGAGCATGTTCATAGTTGCGGCCCCCGATTAAGTCTAGGCGTATTGTTGCCCGCTCGCGGCCGACTGTTCTGCGCGGTAGCGGTGCCCTGCCCTTGGGGCCGGCTGACCAGGATACGTTCGCCCGGATTCAAACCGGCGGTGACTTCCGCCTGGGTGCGCGTCTGCAGACCGACGTGAATGACACGTTGCTCACGGCCGTTCTCGGTGAGCACGGTAATCCGGTAAGCCTTGCCGGAATCATTGTCCTGCTCGGGGAGCGGGCGGGTCAGCACCTCCGCGGGAGCTATCGCGACGTCTTCGGCTTTGCCGAATATGAAAAAGACCTGTGTGGTCATGCCGGTCATGAGCCGGCGGCCTTCGTTCTTGACGTCGATCAAAACATCGTAAAGCACAACTTCATTGACTACCTGCGGCGCAGGAAGAATTTGCCGCACTGTCCCATGCCATCGACGCTCGGTATTTCCTAGAGTTGTGAAATAAACAGGCATCCCTTCCTTGAGCTTTGTGACATCGGCTTCGGCGACTTGTGCCCGCACGGTCATGGTGTCCAGATCGGCGATCTGCAAAATCGTCGGCGGGCTCTGGTTGGCGTTCAAGGTCTGGCCTTCGCGCGCCGGTCGAGTCGTCACGGTGCCGGACATGGGGGCATAGATTTTGGTGAAGCTAAGGTTCGTCTGATTGCCCTTGATGTTTGATTCGGTTTCCTGGATTTGTGCCTGAATCGAAGCAACTTGCGCTCTAGCCACCGCCGCTTCTGTTTCGGATTCCTGAAGCGCCTGCTGGCTTACGGCATTGACGCCGAAGAGATCGCGATTGCGCTTGAGGTTCTGCTCCGACAACGTGAGCTGAGCTTTCTGCTGGTTCAGTTGAGCTCTCAGGCTGTTCAGCCGGGCTTCGTTGGCTTCAACTTGTGCCTGATACACCCGCGGATCAAGCTCCGCGAGCAGTTGGCCCTGCTTCACCGTATCACCGATGTCTGCGTGAAGTTTTTTAATTTGACCGGATACTTGCGTGCCGACGTCGACGTATTGCTTTGATTCTAGCTTGCCTTGCGCCGTGACCACTTCCTGAATCGTCCCGCGGGTTATTGTGATCGGCTGTTGAGCATTTTGCTCCGGCTGGCGTGCTGCACTGGCATACCAATACCAGCCCCCGCCGATCAACCCCGATACAGCAAGCAAAGTGATCAGCTTTTTCGGGCGCTGTTTGATTGTTTTCATCCATTTCATAGTGGCGTTGCCTTTCGTTGTCCGTAAGTTGATACGAATCAAGATGCCTTTGTCTCCGCCATTCAGGCAAAAAAAACGCCGGTGAGACCGGCGCTTTCTGGCAATTTAGGAAGCGGTTACCCGGGTGAAGGCGCGGGCCGCTTGAGCACGTCACCGACCGCGGCACGCTGGTCCGGCGGCAATCCTCTCATGAGCTGCTTAAGGTCGTCAGCCACTCGTTTCGACATCTGCCCACGCAGTTGATTGATCTTGACCAGTTGACCGTCGTAAGCCGCCTCATCGAACGGTTCGGCAACCAGAAGCTCGATCGCTTGATTGCGGGCCTGCCGCATCTGCTCGCGCAACGGATCATCTGCCGAGCGAAGCTGAGCCATCTTATCGCGGAATCGGCTGCGCGCCGGTTCAGGCAATTTTTCGATTTCCGCACCGAGCCGCTCTCGCCGTGAACTCTCCCGCCCGAAGCCGGGGCTTAATGTGCCGAAGAAAATGCCCAGCAACAAAACATTCAAGACCAGCGAGATGATAAAGGCGCTTTTTATCTTCGTATTCATAAGAGTCCTTCATCGGGATCGACGAAGCTCAACGCCTGAACGGCATCGGCGTTGTCGGTTACGGTATCGGAGGGGAAATTCAAGCCGAGAACAAATCCCATCATTAACGTGCCCGCCAGGACATAAGCCGGATTCGGTAAATGTAGTTCGGCGAAAGTTTGCTTGATCCATCGCGCCAACGAAAATACCTGTATTTGAGGCGTCATCTGCGCCTTCAAGATAATCCGCTGGGCTAGGTCCGGGCTTGCGGGCCGGATGCGGCGCGCATTAAGCATCTCGTCGATTATTTTGTCTTCCTCGGGGGCCATACTAACCCTCACAAATGGTTTTTCAGGCGTTCTTTAAGCGTCGTCTTGGCTCGCATAACCAGCGATTGCAAAGCCTTGAGCTTGAGCCCCATCACTTCGGCGGCTTCCTGATTGCTCAATCCTTCATCGAAACAGAGATTCAATGCAATCCGCTGCCGCTCTGGCAGAGCCGCGATTTCCTGCTCAAGTATTTTCTGTTCCTGCGCGTGTATCATAGCGATATCGGGGCTGATCCGGTCATCAGCGATTGCAGGCTCGTGATCGCCAAGCTCGAGTGGTTTTTTCTTTTTCCGCCAGTCGAGACACAGATTAACCACGACCCGGTAAAACCAAGTGGTGAATTTGTTATTTCGCTCGGCTTGCCACCGGCCCGGATCCTCCCACAATTTAACGAACGCATCCTGCACGACGTCTTCGGCAGCCTCCTTACTTTGTAGATAGCGGTAGGCAAGCCGGTAAAATCTCTCAGTGTGCCGCTGTACGAGAACACTGAACGCCTCCTGGCTGCCATGTTGGATGAGCGCAAGGAGCTCTTCATCGTCTTTTTCGAGCCATGGAACCGGCATAGAGTTGGGATTCGAGTTGTCTCTCGAACTTCAGTGAATTGTAGGAATTTCTCAATCATACATGGATCCAACTGAGACCCAAAGTGCCGATTAACATTACGCCTCAACTGATGATACGACCGAGGTGCCAAGAGTCTTCGGCGGCGGTGAGTTTTATTAGAAATGGTCCAGTGAATCGTAGTTTGCTCATGCTGCCCCCGTCAACTCGGGGCCCGCTTCGAATGTCCAGTCGGCATTCCCGGTTGCCTTTAACGTTCAAACACATTCCGACCTCGAAGCAACCTAAAATCTTGGGCGAGCTTGACAGCCGCCGAACCGATGCCTTAGAAGCAGAGAAGCAACGGTTGCGTGAGCTATTGAAGTCTAAGGGTCGTTGATTTGATAGACCAAAAGCAGCCTGAAAACATATGAACAGAAAAGGAGACAAATCATGGCACGCATCGCACACATTGCGCTTCTGACAAAAGATACCGAGAGATTGGCGGAGTTCTATAAGAAGTCGTTCGGAATGAAAGAAGTTGCACGCAGCGGCGAAGGCGGGGAGCATGGGAAAGCCATCTATGTATCCGACGGCCACATCAATCTCGCCATTCTGCCGGCGCGC
>DASUVS010000469.1:0-24376 GCA_036378835.1 Binatia bacterium
ATCAAGCGTCGTCAACTCTGCTTGTCAACATGAGTGAGAACGGCTGAGAAGCCGTTCCGTCCGTTCAAAACATTCCAACGTTCAAGACACGGAAGCGGCGCAGCCGCCGCAACCCGCACCATTTGCACATCTTTCTGACTCTAATAAATGACGTCCTTTCCTTGAATGTATTTACGCATCTTCGTGCCTGGGATAAAAGCCGAGCTTTCTCCGCCGTGTTTTCCCAAGTACTCTGAGCCTCCGGAGTGACGAGGAATGCGACAAAGAGCTGTCCGACATTGGGATTAACCGAACCTTTAAGGACACCGGCATGATAAGCAGGGCAGACCTCTTAAATACTCCTTCAGGCAATCGTAAGGCTTGACCTAAACAATAGAGCTGTGCCAATGGAAACTTGATTTCGCTCGCCGGTACACTCCAACCACATCCATGCGCCGCGATCCAAGCCGACGAACATCTCCAGCGCTGTCTGATACGTCGACCTCACTGTGGTGCGTGCCGGCGTGCTGAGTCATCCTGAGAATGGAATGCGAGCGGATTGGACGAAACCAAAAGCCGCAAAAGGTTAGACTATTATCCGATGTAGTGAGCTTGAGCGAATTGTGAGTGGGTTGTGGCCGTGAGAAATTTTTTAAGAGCACCTCCAGAGTGGGGTGAGTAAGGCTGACGAACGCTCGATAATGCGAGACCATCGTTGGTCAGAGTCCATGCGGTGGGGAGTTTAGCCCTTCAGTTGAAAAGATCAAGAAGCGGCTTGGTGTCAAAGCCACGCATCCCGATGTGATAGAAAGCCACTGGCAGCTTGTCGTATGTTTTGCCGTTGCTTGGATCAGCGCGGAGAGCGAGCCCTGGCGGCTCGTGCACATTACCAGCGGCTACACGATGTTCGGCCTGGTTCTCTTCCGCCTGGCGTGGGGCGTTGTCGGCACCCGGCATGCGCGCTTCACATCTTTTGTGCGCGGCCGCCCTTGTCATTCTGCGCTACGCGCGCTCGCTTGTTACGCTGCGGCCGCAGCCTTACGCCGGCCATAATCCTCTGGGGGCTCTCGCCATTATCGTCTTGTTGGGGCTGGTTCTAATCACGGTCGCCACGGGACATTTGGTTTATAACGACACGGCCGGTGAATGGGCGGAGGAAATGCACGAAGTCGCGGCCAGGCGTCATGCTCGCGGTGGTCATCGTACACATCATTTGAGTGACGGCAACCAGCTTTCTGCACCGCGAAAATCTTGTCGGCGCGATGCTCACCGGACGCAAGGCTGCCCCTCGGGGAGCCGCAATTCGATGGTCGTTCCTATGGTTGGCGGCGGTGATGCTCATCCTCGTGCTGGGGTTTTGGTGGATGCAGTGGCAAAGCGCGGCTCAAATCGGGAACGCAGCTTCGCCGCTGGTAACGAACGATCCATAGGTTTAAAAGAAGGATTAACCGCGACGAGAATCCTGCTCGCCGAAGACGATCAAATCCTCGGCAGCGGCTTAAAGGCGGGCCTTGGCCAAGCCGGCTTTCAGGTGGACTGGGTCCGCGACGGTCAGGGCGCGCAAAAACAAATCGAAGACGAAGAATACGATGCTGTCGTCCTCGATCTCGGCCTACTGCTCAAAGACGGGCTTGACGTGCTGCGCCAGGCGCGCAAGCGGGGGAAAGCCCTGCCGGTGTTGGTGCTAACCGCCCTGGTATTATCCTTGGGCTGGACTTACTTCTGCCGAGCAGCAAGACCTTATCCGGGGGCTCGAACGCACGCTCGGGACCAGAAGCCGGGAAGAACGAAACAGACGAGAAGAAAGATAATCAGGCAAACGGCCTATCGATCAAATGAGGACAGCGACAATGACTCTGCCAACGTCGGCAAGGAGAAAATTTTTGAATCTCCGGAGGTGAACCGATGAAATCGAAATCCCAGAACCGCTAAAAAAGAGCATGAGGAGCTGCCCGCCGAGCTGGTCCGAGGGACTGAACTCGGGTGGCAGGACGGACAGGCGGCGAAAGCGGTTGCAAAAATTCTTCACGCGCATTTCCTGAAAGAGGAAGGGTTCGCGCTTGCGCTACTCGGTTTATTGCCTCTCCCATCGCCCGGCAAAGTTGATTCCAAGATGGAAAACGATCTTGCGATGGTTTCGTGAAGGGGAGGTCTGTTAAACCATCATCCGGAGGTCACTGCACCACTGTCATGGTGCTCAACGTCGCTCAGTGTGATGTTTCGGACGAAGTTTCCGGTGCTATGAGTGAAGTAGACTCTTTTCCCCCGACTAACACTGTAAATCGCTCGCGAAAAGCCGTTTCACGTTTACTATCAGATATCTCATTGCTTAGAGACTCAAGGAGTTCTGGAAGCCGCTTCGGCGGAAACTTCTCCAAAGACTCGCCCAACGTCTTTACATGATCACGGACAATAAGGGATGCTATCGTCTCGATGACATTGGCGAACTTACTGAACTCGGCAATTATGCCGACAAAAATCTCGGCCGAGACGGTCTTGCCAGGCGCCTCCGTTAGAAGGGGCGTGACTCCCGCAATCTGAAATGTGCGCGATTTCTCTTCGACCGCTGCCCCTGACTCGCCTCCGACAACTTTCGACATAGCTTGGGTCTGAAGATGTGCGAAAGCTTCCGCCATGACCTCCATTCCGTTTCGTTGGGGCTGGTGGTGGCCGTTTAGATCGATCGCCGCGTCGCGTTCCTGATCCAGCTCCTTCGTGGACGAATCGGTGCCGCCAACAATCTGCTCTTCCTCGCTAAGTTGAGCTTTCAGCGTTGCCTCTAGCACAATGATGTTTGCCTTGAGACCCTCAATAACTTGCTCGGCTTCTTGGACCTTACTCGCTGCTTCTTTGCGTGCCTTTCGAACCGTCAATTCCGACTGGCTTAGCTGCTCTGCCATGACATCTATTTTAGACCGGAGGTCGTTTACTTCCGATGTTCGACTTTGAAGCGCTGCTTCTTTCTCCTTCAATGCATGTTGTAAATTGTCGATCTCGGTCCTAAGGCTTTCTTCCGTCTTTTTGCCGGCAATGTTCTGGCTATGAACCATGTCCTCGGTCTCTCTAACCCTAGCCTCTAGTTCGCTGATGTTTGCCTTGAGACCCTCAATAACTTCCTCGGCATGTTTGGTCTTGCTCAGTGCTATAGCTTGATTGTCACTGACGGCTGCCTTTAACCTACGGATTCCGTCCGCAAATATCTTATCCAGCTCCTCTGTTGCATCGCAGAGACTGTCTTCGTTCCCTGCAGCCTGACGGGAAACCGTCGTATCGGGTGTCGTTTGGGTTAAAGTTCCTTGCACGACTTCTCTGACCAATTCATAGACTCTGCCCATTATGTCCCCCCGGCATTCTTCAGGCGTTAATTTGTGCGCCCAATACGAAAGATGAGTATCCGCTGGTGATTAAACTAAGGATGAAGCTCGAATCGAATGCTGAGTCCTAGGGCGGGTGTAAACGATTGTCAAGAGAAAAATTCGTTGGGAAAAATAAATTTTCAGAGCGCTGCGTACCGTTGCACAGATATTTGCATCAGTGCACGTAGAAGCAAGCGAGGATCGCCGGCGCGAGCTACGGCCCGTCGCTCAGCAGAGAGTGAGGAAGTGCATTTGGCGAAGCGGCAAGCTAGTGCCGTTACGCGATGCCTTTGCCGAGCTCGGTAGTGCACGGGCATTGATCGGGAAAGCGCTCGCAGTCGATCTCGATAGCCGGCGCGGAGGTGCTTTCCTCCTGTTCTTTCCGAATCTGCGCTCTCAGAGTTTGGGTGACCAGCAACCAGACCGCGACCGTTACCAGTAACACCCAGGTGATCCACCTGGTATCGAGTGGCATGGGAATGTTGCCGTCGGGAGCCACGCGTTTGAGCCAGATGAGAATAGCCAGCGCGCCCAGCGCTTCGGCGATCCTCGCGGCAATGCCATCCACTGCCAGCTTCACTGACGAGCGTTGGGAAGGCTCCAGCGGGATAAAAGCCTGTTCCCAAATCGACCGGTGCACCGAGGAGCGCAGTCCCCCTTCAGTGACTCGCAGCACCGACAAACTAAGGGCCGTTGCGGCGGCGGTCGCGAAACCGGCGCCGCCGATCAGCGCAAGCGGCAGGACCATGAGCCCGCCGCGCAATCCGACTTTGTCCTGGATCCTCGGCGTCAAAAAAAGTTGCAACAGCAGCGAGCTTAAGTTCAACAGGATATAAAAATTCGCGAAGAAGTTCGCGTTTCCTTTCGATCCCATATTGGCGCTGGTTGCGGCCGCATAGAATTGGAAGTCGATGAGCAAGCCGGCCAGGGCTCCGGTCATGGCAATTAGTAGAAGAGTGCGCGTGTACTTGTTCGACAACGGAACCAGAATACCAAGTTGCTTATTCTGCTGATTGCCTTGCTTCGTGACGATATTGCTGGGAAAGCGGCGATGAATGTTCCGCACCAGGACAGCCACGGCAGCGATGATCATCGCGCCGAAAAATATCATCCATTTCGCATTTAGATAGGGAGTGAGTCCTTTGGCGATGAGTCCACCCACCATGCCGCCGGCGAGTGTCGCCGCGCCGATCTTGCTGAAGGCCCGCGCCGCGTCACGTTTTTCCACATTCTCGAAGATGTCCGAGACCAGTAGCCACAGACTCGCAAAGATGATCCCGAAGATTGCCGGGATGAACATGAAGACCGCTAACAGCAGCGTGCTTTCGCCCGGCTTTAAAAAAGGCGATCCCAGAGCCAGTACCGCAGCGGCAAATAGCAGAATTCCAAGCCGGGCAGAGCGCGCGCCCCAGATCCTCATAGCCTTGACGAACAGCAGCGCCAGGGGCAAGGCGGCGCCGGCGATGTTGATATAAATGAGCGGCAGTTGTGATAGCCCCCCGCTGCCTTGGAAGAACAGGGCATCGCGTCCGGTTTTCGCGATGATAAACGCCAACGTGGTCAATCCGAGCACAAGCGCAAGAGAGATAATGGCTGCGTCGGTTCGTTTTCGAGGGGTCATAATCTTGCTCGCCCTAGATGATGGCGTGCCGGCAGTGTTCGATTCGTAACTCGGGATCGACCAGCCGTTGCCAATATGCCCAACTCAACCGCCCAAGTCGAACGGTTTAGATACTTTTATGATAAAGCAGATGATTGTGCGCTTGTGAGCGAGATCGACGTACTGCGATAAACCCGGATTCCGCAGTTGCGATTGACAGAAGCGAGGCACATCCTTCCGCCGCGAAGTCGATGGGTTTCTGCCTGAGCAGATATCGCTCAGCAGTGCTTCGAGGGGGATGTTTAAGACTCATAGCAACGACGTGCGAGAGCGGAAAATCATTTTGAAGCTTCACAGTCGACGCCTTCGCTGCTCCAGGATTCCACCTCGCTTTCGGCATTTTTACTTCGACTGCACAATCCTGGATAAATAACGAGTTAATCACGGCGGGTTGGGTTTCCCGCGCAGCTTCCTGCGTCAAGAACTATTCCCAGATCATTAGAGTCCGTCATTCCCGCATGTTTTTAGCGGGAATGCAGGCGAGACCGGAACCCGACCCCGATCAAGACATTCGGGGTGGCGCCTTGGGGGAACCTCTCGCCGTCATGTTCTGACATTCGTCAGTTTGCTTCGGTTAATTCATTGACGGCCCACACCGGGGATGCCTGCGCTTGCTATGCGGGGTTGAGCGCTATCGTACGATTAAACTCCACTAGCAGGGTGCTTAAAGCCTCTTGCAGGCTGCTCAAAAAGCTTCAGGTGGGAGACGCGCGAATTACAAGGGATGAAAGCGGAAATCTGAAAGCGGAATTCAGTCTTCAGCTTTCATAATTCATCTTTTCGAAACCATATGAATTCTTTTCCGCAGCCTGCTAGTCAGCCTGTTCGCCATACTGTTGAATCAGCTTTGCCACCAAAGCGGTCCAGCCGGTCTGATGGCTGGCGCCTATGCCCGCGCCGTTATCGCCGTGGAAATACTCGTTGAAGGGAATCAAGTCGCGCCAGTATGGATCATTTTGAAACTTCTCGGTGCCGCCGAAGACCGGCCGCCTGCCATTCTGGTCGCGCGTAAAGATCCCGGTCAGTCGTTGCGAAATATCGCCTGCGACCTGCCATAGATTGGCTGTCTGACCGGAGCCGGTGGGACATTCTACCTTGTAGCTATCGCCGAGAAAAAAATGAAATTTCTGGAGCGATTCGATAAGCAGGAAATTTACTGGAAACCAGACTGGCCCGCGCCAGTTGGAATTGCCGCCGAAGAGACCGGTGCTCGATTCCGCCGGCTCGTAATCGACGCGGTGCTCCGTGCCGTTGACGGCCAGAAGGTACGGATGATCCCGATGATAGCGCGAGAGAGCGCGGATGCCGTATGGGGAAAAGAACTCGTTTTCATCGAGCATGTACCCGAGCACGCGCTTGAGCCGGTGACGATTGACCAGCGATAGAAAACGGCGAGGCCCTTCGTCGGTGGTTTCGATCTCGATGTGTTCGCTCAAAGCCGGACGATTTTCGATAAACCACTGCATGCGTCGCTTGAACCCGGGCAGCGTGTTGACAACGGAGGGGTCGAGAGTTTCCACCGCGAACAACGGGATCAGACCGACCATTGACCGCACCGTCATATACAACCGCCGTCCGTCGGGGAGTTGCAGGACGTCATAATAAAACCCGTCCTTATTATCCCACAACTCGACTTGCTCGCCGCCGACATTGTTCATCGCGTCACAAATGTATACGAAGTGCTCGAAGAACTTGCTCGCGACGTCTTCATAAACGGGATTCTTCCGCGCCAGCTCCAAGGCGATCGCCAGCATGTTCAGGCAGTACATGCCCATCCAGCTTGTTGCATCGGACTGCTCGATGTGGCCGCCTGTCGGTAATGCCGCGCTGCGATCAAAAACGCCGATGTTGTCGAGTCCGAGAAAGCCGCCCTGGAAAACGTTTCTGCCTGCAGCATCCTTTCGGTTTACCCACCAGGTGAAGTTAAGCAGAAGCTTGTGAAACATGCGTTCGAGAAATCTCCGGTCGGCGACGCCGCGCCGCTTCTTCTCGAGTTTGTAAACACGCCAGGCCGCCCATGCGTGCACCGGCGGATTGACGTTGCTAAAGGCCCATTCGTAGGCGGGTAACTGGCCGTTGGGATGCATGTACCATTCCCGGGTCATCAGCAGCAGTTGCTGCTTGGCGAAATCCGCATCGACCAACGCAAGCGCAAGGCAATGAAACGCGAGATCCCAGGCGGCATACCACGGGTATTCCCATTTGTCCGGCATCGAGATCACGTCGGCATTGTAAAGATGCCGCCATTCCGAATTCCGGCCTTTGAGACGTTCGCGGGCAGGATCGGGTCCGGACGGGTCGCCTTTGAGCCAGCGGTCGACGTCGTAGTAATAAAACTGCTTGTTCCACAGCAGACCGGCTAATGCCTGACGCATAATATTGCGGCGGTCCTGGCTGGTGTTCTGTGGAATGATCGATCGATAAAACTCGTCCGCTTCGTCGCGGCGTTGCGCCACAAGCCGATCGAATTTGCCATCGAGCGTCTTGCTCCCTGTCGGCAAAAGATTGCTGAAACGGAGCCGAGCCGTGAGGCTTGCTCCGGGCTGTAACAGCATTGAATAATGCGCTGCCGCCTTGGTTCCCGAAGACTCGGGATTCACACTGTTCAAAGCTTTATGAATCAAGTAGTCGTTGATGCCGTCTTTCACAAAACGAGCGGCATTCTCGGCGTTGAACAAACGGGTGTGATTGGTTTCATTCTCGACGAACAGCAACTCGGGATCGTTCTCGCAGTAAAGCCAGCGTTGGCCGTAGTAGTAGTGATTGAGCGTAATAGCCGCTATTTCCGCGCCCGCATCGCGGCGCAGGCGCGGCCTGCGCGGATCGAGGGCCCACGCCCAGGTGTTGCGAAACCACAGGGTGGGAAGTAGATGGAGCGGCGCAGCCTCGGGTCCGCGGTTGATCGCCTCGATGCGAATCAAAATATCATCAGGCGCCGCCTTGGCGTATTCGATGAATACGTCGAAGTAGCGATCGTCGTCGAAAACTCCGGTATCGATCAGCTCGAATTCCATCTCTAGCTTTGATCGCCTGCGGTTCTCCTCCACGAGTCGCGCATAGGGAAATTCGCGCTGAGGGTACTTGTAAAGAAACTTCATGTACGAGTGGGTGGGTGTGGAATCGAGATGAAAATAGTATTCTTTAACGTCTTCGCCGTGATTGCCTTCATTACCCGTGAGCCCGAAGAGCCGTTCCTTGAGGATCGGATCTTTGCCATTCCACAGAGCCAAAGCAAAGCAGATATACTGGTGGCGATCGGAGATGCCACCGATGCCGTCTTCGCCCCATCGGTAGGCGCGGCTGCGCGCGTGATCGTGAGGCAGGTATTCCCAGGCGTCGCCGTTCGGGCTGTAGTCCTCGCGCACCGTGCCCCACTGGCGGTCCGATAAATAAGGTCCCCAACGTTTCCAGTTTCCCGTGCGCCGGCGATCTTCCTCTAATCTTTCTTCTTCCTGGGTCACGTTACGTTCCCGAGCGGGTTGCCGAATAACGTTGCAGTCTGAGCTCCCAGTGCACGTCAAACGCGATGCCTGACTCGGTGCTTTCTATTGTATTGTACCGGCTACTTTTTCCATTCGTTAGATGTTACTTCGAAGCCGTTGGGCGGCAGTGGCTCCTTGCCATTCACTGCTCTTCAGCCGCGCTGTAGCGGCCAACTGCCAATACCCCGGGAGCCGGGCCTGTCCAAAGGTGCTTATAGCCTATAGCAGGTGAGACAGGGTACCAGGGCTATTCCGGATGCTTTGATTTGAGGCGTTTGCTATTGCATTGACCAGGCTTGGGTGCTGCGGCTGCCGCATTAGCTCTGAATCGGTAATTCAGCTGATCCTTGGCTAGTGATGCATCGGCGAGAGTTCGAGATCGATATTTTCTTGCCGCTGTATCTCGAAGAAACGTTCACGGAGCGCGTTTATATTCACCTTGGCCGGCACCGAGATGCTGGCTTCCAATCGGAAGATCGGCGTGCCGCTGTCCGGGGCTGCATACGTCTTGGTTTCCATGGCCTCGATGTTGATGCCAAGAGCGCTCAAAACGCCGCTCAACTGATAGACGATGCCGGGATGGTCCATGCACGACGCCGTCAGGCGGTAGGGGAGATAGGATTCCGCAGTCTTGCGTTTGGCGGGTGTCTTGATCGAAATCGTTAGAGCGGTCTGCGCTTCTAGGGTGCGGTAGTCATTGGCAATCTTGAACAGGCTGCCGGGCTCTCCCGTGATCAAGAGGATTACGGCAAATTCGCCGCAGAAGACCGCCATCTTGCTATCTTCGATGTTGCAGCCGTGGCCCGAAATAAATTGCGAAAGCTTTTCGACCAGACCCACCTGATCGGGTCCCACCGCGGTCAGAATAAGATGATCTTTTTCAGCCATAAATACTCTTCATTCAGTTACGTCGAGAAAAAACCATTCATGATGGCATCATGCCAGAGTTTGGCCACCGGTGTGGCGACTCCTTGGGGAAGATCGTACTGGGTATGCGACCAGGTATGTACTCCCGCACCGATGGATATGCAGCGAACTTTGGGAGCGGGACCGAGCTTGGCAAAAAGCGACCGCGACTTGTCACAGCGGGACAAAGTGACGGTATCATCGTTAATACCGTGCAACGAGAGGAAAGGCGGCACCGGTTTGACTTCGGGACCGGATAATTCCCGGGTGTAGCTCCGATACCGTTGCACGAGGCCCTCAGAATCTTTAGCCGACATTTTCAACCGCGTTGCCGCAGCCCGAGCGGCGGCCTCGAGCGATTTAACTGAATTCTTGTGCACGAAATCTTCAGCTTTAAAGTTCGGCCGTTTTTTGCTTTTCTCCCAACGCTCGAATGTGAGCTCGATCAGCATCGGCAAGCCGGCGCCTTTGTCTTTCATCCCTTCGTAGAGGTACCGCGCGGTATCGCGCCATGTGCGAAGCCGCAGCTGATTGAACGGGAACTCCCAGTTATCGCCGGTGAGCTGCGGGTACATGTAACCGAATGGAGAAGTGCCGTAACCGATGACCCCTGCGATATTGGCGATTCGTTGGCTTGCCATCATGGCGAACGGCCCGCCGGTGGAGTGGCCGTGAATATAGATCGAGAACTGGCCTTGCGGGAGATGGCGCCGTGCGGTTTCTTTGATGGCTTCCTCGAAGGCCACCGGCCAAGCCGCCATACGGTGGTAAAACTCAGTGCCTTGCTTGGCCGAGAGCGAAATCAAAGTCCCGTAGCTTTCGCGCTTGGAAGCATCTTGCACGATCTCGTACTGATCCCTGGTTATGTTGGTTTCTTTACTCCACAGCGGCGTGCGCGCCGAGCCATCGGATCGCTCAACGTCGCCGGGCCAGTCCCTGCTTGGATCGAGCAAGTAGAACCTGCCGGGAAAAGTCATGCTGGCGACTTTGATACCAAATTTCTGTGCCAGGATTCGAGCGATGCCATCGACGGACTTATAATCCGAGACGCCGCCGTGAAGGAGGAAGACGCCGATACGATTGCCATCGGGTCCGGATGGAAATCGCGTGAGATCGGAGGGCTCGTAAACCACCACGCCGATATCCCAGGCCATTTCCAAGGCATCGATGCGGAAAATGTCTTCTCGGACGTTTATCGAGAAGTCCGGCATGGCCGCGACCTCGTGATGAAGCTTGAGGACTTCTTCACGGGCGACGACCGGTTTCGGTTCCCAGGCAGATTGGCTCGACATTGTCGAATGTTCTTTGAGGCACCGGCGAGCTTGACGAATTTGACCCTATTCGACATTACTCTAAGCCCGCGACGCCAGTGAGCCCTACAGCCGTGGGCAGTGGGACCGTCCATCGGAGGCCGCCCCGCATTCCCCTGAGGGTGATGTTGCGTACGTCGAGGCCTTATAGCCAACTGCGCGTTCGGGTGCCCACGGCTTCCGGTCTCGCCGTCTTTGCTCAATTCTGACGGTGCCAAGTGTTGTCGGATTAGGCTTCAGACTATGCAGAAGCCAACAGCTGTGTCAATGCAGAGCGGCGGAAACATCCTGCAGCACGCGGCCGCCTGAGTTCTTTGGAGCAGGAAAATCGAGCAATGCGGCAAGCGTCGGAGCGAAATCGAGAATGCGGACACCTTGCAACCGTTGCCCGACGGCGATTCCCGGGCCATGGAAGAGCATGATAGTGCGCATTGAACTTTGCTCCGGGTTGGCTCCATGGCTACCGAACGGTTCGACTTGTGTGATCAGCGGCGCCGGAGTCGTTCGTGGATCAAAATCGTAGCCGGGGGCAAGCTCGATATAGAGGTCACCACCCGAAGGACCGCCGATGCCCATTTCTGCGCCGCGGATTTCAGCGTCATAAACGTTTTGGATTACTCTTTGTTCACCATCGACAACATCCATGAGCAGTTCTTTTACCTGGCGCGCGAGCTCTTCACGCTCTTCGGGAGCGACGATACCGTTCTTGCGATCCGTCGAATTGATCAGCAGATAGCCATTATTGATCGACGGATAGAGAACCCTCGTTCTAGACAGATCGATGCGACCTTGTTCGTCGATGATGATCAGCCCTTTCTGTTGTAACAGCCGATTGATCGCAAAACGCTTGTCAGCTGCTTGCATGCCGTGGTCGGAAATAACCGCCACGATCGTATCGGCCGGGCGATTGGATAAGAAAAGGCCTAAATGATCATCCGAGGTTTTATAAACCTGCTCCAAGAACGGTCGCAGGCGATCGGCGACTTCTTTTCGGTAAGTCGTGAGCCCGGGGTCCAGATAGCCGCGCCAAAGATGCTCGCTCTCGTCCGGAAGTGGGGTGTAGGCAAAGAACAGGTCCCAGGGAAGATGCGCCAATGCCCAGCGGTTGGTCTCCATAAGCTGATGCTGCGCAAACCTGACCGTTTCGAGGTATCTTGTTTCAGCGCCGCCGCTGCCGCCGTTGGGGATGGTTCGACCGAAGCTTCCCTGCTGATAGAGAATGCTTGCGCCGTTGCCGATGAACGAACGAACCGTCTCTCCGGCGCCCTCCAGCGCCTCGTCGGGAGTGACCATGGCGCGGGCGGGCCGGGTGAAGTAAAGAAAAAAATCGCTGCCATCGCCTCTCAGCTCGAACAGTCTGAAATAAACCGTGGCGCCCCGTTCGCCGGTGGTTTTGACTTCTACCGGGCCGCTCCAGAAGAGTTCCCCTGTGCTGCCGGCAGGCTGGCTCTTGAGTTTCACTTCAATGTCTTCGCCGTTGCGGCTGCGGGTCACCAGCAGGGTGTCGTAGCCAATCTGTTCATCCGCCGGATCATCGACGAGCAGACCGAAAAATTTGGAAGCGGCGACGCCAAAACTGATTTCCAGCACCGGCGCATCGCTGGCCGGCAGCTTGTCCCAAGAAGTCGCCGGCTCGGGTTTGCTCAGGCGCGGTGTGACGATGCCATCCCGTCCGGTAATTGTGTCGTAGCCGTAGAGTCGTACGGTACCCTCCGAATTTTCTGCTGCAAAGGAGGGAATATGGGAGATCACCACCTTTTTGCCGGCGCGTTGGGCAGCGGCCCAGATCGGCTCCGCGAGCAGAGGCGCCGCCGAAAACCCGGCAATGCTGTCAAGAATCGTATAGTCGGCCCGGGGCTCCCGCGGCACTCGATTGCCGCTAATACCGGTAATGCGCGGTGGCGCGCCGGTCATCAGCGAGGCAAAACCGGGCGCCGTTTTTGAGGGAAAACCGGGCCTCACATCGTCGGCAAAAGCACCGCCGGCAATGAGCTTGGCCAGGTTCGGCAGCTTTCCTTGCCGCGCCAGCTCATCGACAAAGGTTGAAACCGTGCCGTCCCACGCCAGCACGATGGCTTTAGCTGCCTGGCCGTGAGCCGCGCTGGGAATGGCGACGGCCACGATCGCACAGGCTAAAAGTGCGATTTTACGAAGAGAAACAACCATCGGGATGACGAGAGTAGCCGATCTGAAAACAAGCTGTCAATGTGATGCGTCGAGTCAGCTTGTCAAAAGAGCCTGAAGGCCGTTTGCGGCTACGCTGATTTTTTCATAATCAATGCTGGTGAGTCTCAGGCGAACCGAATGCGGAGTGTCTTGAGGTTGTTCGATTTTGTACTAGGTTCGCAGGAAATCGGAAAGGCAATCAATGGCGAAAAAAATCCCCGCCGAGCTTGAAAAGCACGGCCACTTGCGTGTCGACAACTACTATTGGCTAAAAGATCGGGATAATCCCGATGTGATCGCTTACCTGAAAGCTGAGAACGAGCACTCCGATCGGATCATGGGTCATGTCAAGCCTTTGGAAGAGAAGATCTTCGAGGAAATCAGATCCCGTATTGCCCAAACCGACATGTCGGTCCCCTACAAACGTGACGGTTATTTCTATTACACCCGCTACGAACAGGGGAAAGAGTATCCGATTTTCGCGCGCAGGAAAGGTTCGTTGGATCAACCTGAAGAGATCATGCTCGATGCCAACCTGCTGGCGCAGGGCCATGATTTTTTTTCCATCGGCGGCTGGGCCCTCAGTGCCGATCAAAATCTGATGGCCTATGCGGTGGATACGCAAGGGAGAAGGATTTATACGATTTACATCAAGAATCTTGTCACCGGGGAATTGTTGCCTGACGTCATGCTCGACGTTACGGAAAATCTCACCTGGGCCGACGATAACCACACGCTTTTTTATGCCAAGCAGGACCTTAAGACGTTGCGCGCGTTTCAGATCTACCGCCACACGCTTGGCACCTCCGCCGAGACCGATCAGCTGGTGTTCGAGGAATCCGATGAAACCTATGTGGCGTATGTCTACAAGACCAAATCGAAAAAGTATCTCATGATTGTCTCGGCACAAACCCTCAGCCAGGAATATCGTTACCTCGAGGCTGACGACCCGTTCGGTGAATTCAAAATCTTTTTACCGCGGCAGCGTGAACACGAATATTCCATCGATCACTACGCCGATCGCTTCGTGATACGCACCAATGATCAGGCGAAGAATTTTCGTCTCATGGTCACGCCGGTGGAACAAATCGGCAAAGAACACTGGCAGGAGATCGTTCCAAATCGGCAAAATGTCTATCTCGGCGACTGCGAGATCTTTAGGGACTATCTGGTTTTGGAGGAGCGTAACCGGGGTCTGACCAAGATCCGCGTGATACCCTGGTCCGGCGGACAGGGCTATTACCTCCCGTTCGATGAGCCGGCGTATCGCGTCAATGTCGGAGCTAATCCGGAGTTTGATACCGTCGTATTGCGCTATGAATATACTTCGATGAAGACGCCGTTATCGATTTATGATTACGACATGGTGACGCATGAACGGACGCTGCTGAAACAAGAACAAGTGTTGGGCGGTTTTGATGCAAGTAACTATATTTCCGAGCGGCTGCATGCAACCGCGCCGGATGGGATCGAAGTCCCGATCTCTCTGGTCTATCGCAAGGGATTGGAGCGAGATGGTGAGAATCCGTTGCTTCTCTACGGTTACGGCTCCTACGGCGCCAGCATCGATCCGGCATTTTCTTCGCCGCGCTTGAGCCTGATCGATCGTGGATTTGTTTTTGCCATCGCTCATATCCGTGGCGGTCAAGAGCTGGAGCGGCAGTGGTATGATGACGGCAGAGTTTTGAAGAAGAAAAATACTTTTACCGACTTTATTGCTTGCGCCGAATATCTCGTGCGCGAGAAATTCACCCGTCCGGAAAAGCTGTTTGCCATGGGTCGCAGCGCGGGTGGCCTGCTGATGGGCGCCGTCGCCAATATGCGGCCGGATCTGTTCAAGGGAATTGTTGCCGAAGTACCGTTTGTCGATGTGATCACAACGATGCTCGATCCTAGTATCCCGCTGACGACGGGAGAATACGACGAATGGGGTGATCCCAATCAAGAAGATGTTTATCGATACATGCTCTCCTATTCCCCCTACGACAACGTGGAGGCCAAGCAGTATCCCAATCTCCTAGCTACCGGCAGCTTGCACGATTCCCAAGTGCAGTACTGGGAGCCGGCGAAGTGGGTCGCCAAGCTGCGGGATGTAAAGACCGACAATAACCGGGTGCTGCTAAAAACGAATATGGAGGCCGGTCACGGCGGCTCTAGTGGCAGATTCCGGCGTCATCGCGAGACTGCGTTTTCCTATGCCTTTCTCCTCGATCTGGCTGGGATCAAGGAATAATCGTTTTGGCTCGACCGGGAGGATTCCGAAGCGTCAGATCTGTCAAAGAAACCGAGGCGGGCGCTACTGCGCTGGTCTGGTTGGATCGTTGAAGGTCACTTGCCTAACGATCGTTTTATCACGCCACGAATTGTAACGACATTCAGGTCGTGTAATAGGCATTTTCTTTGATGTATCCTTCGGTCAGATCGCAACCCCATACGCGCGCTGAAGTTTTGCCAATGCCAAGATCGACCGAAATCGTGACTTCGGATTGGCCAAGATAGTCGCGCAATCCTTGGAGATTACAATCGACGGGAGAGCCTTTCTTGAACACCTTGGTGTGGCCGAAACCGATGGTGACCTTGGCAGGATCGATGGCAGGATCAAAAGTTTTGCCCACCGCCATGATCACACGGCCCCAATTGGGATCGCATCCATAGACAGCCGTTTTCACCAATGGCGAGTTCACAATCGACTTCGCTACCGATTTTGCTTGAGCGCCGCTCTTCGAACCCGTGACATCGACAATGATGAGTTTGGTGGCCCCTTCACCGTTCCGGGCGATCTCTCGGGTGAGAAATTCGCAAACATGCGATAGCGCGTCTTCGAAATGCCGCAGATTGACTTTGCCCGCCAACCCATTTGCCATGAATACGACGGTATCGCTGGTGCTGGTATCGGTATCGATGCTCATGCAATTGAAAGTTCGTTCGACAATGCGGCGCAGCATGGGCTTCATCGTCGAGCTCGGTAGTTCCGCATCGGTCATCAGATAGACCAGCATCGTTGCCATATTCGGCTCGATCATGCCGGCGCCTTTGGCGATACCGGCGATGACTGCCGAACCCACCTGGCAGAAAATGTACTTCGGATACATGTCGGTAGTCATGATGGCTTCGGCCGCCAATTTGAGATTGTCAGGCTTTAGTTCTTGGCGCATGCCTTTTAATCCGGCGCGAATTTTGTCCATGGGCAGCGGCCGGCCAATGACGCCGGTAGAAAAAGGCAGCACGTCGTAGGGACTGATGCCGAGCTCTTTGCCGGCAATCCGGCAGGTTTCGATCGCATTGGCGACTCCCTGCTTTCCCATGGCGACGTTGGCGTTCTTGCTGTTGATCACCAGCGCCTGGACGAAGCCACTGGCGACATGCTTCCTGCCGACAATCACCGGCGCGCCAGGGAAGCGATTGCGGGTAAACATCGCTGCGGCGCGAGCGCGCACCGTGGAATAGATAACCGTGAGATCCAGCGTGTGGTCTTTGATGCCGACATTTTTTGCCAAAGAGAGAAATCCTTGGGGATGATTAGATTGTTCGGGCGCGACCGGTTGCATGTGTCGGCGATTTTCTCCTGAAGTTTATTGGTTGATGGATCGAGCGCAGCGACAAGCGCGCCGCTTGTTCTTACTGCACGAACAGCTTCTTTATTTGTTCGATCACCTCTGGCGGTTGGGTCATGACTTCTTTCGCTACCGATTGTAGCTGTTCGCCGCGCACCTGCGTGATCTCAATGCGCAGTTTCTTCGCCTCCGCGAGCAGCTCCGGATCTTTGCTGGCCTTTTCATGAGCGGCGCGCAGAATGGCGACACGATCCGCGGGCGTTGCCGGCGGCGCCATCAACGGGCGCGCCCACTCGCCTCCCTGAAGCATCGCCTCGGCTACACGGCGTTTGGTTGCCGGTGTTTTATATTCATCCATCAGTTCGTAGACGGTCGGCGCCTCGGCGATTCGGCTGTCGCGTTTGCGGCCGCTCTGGGCAAGGAACCTGACATACTTCTCCTTGTACCAGGTGCCAAACGGCTCCCGGCCGAAATAGGTGGCGATGGTCAATCCCATACAGGAAACTTCGCCTCTTTCCAGGGCTATCGCAATTTCGCTGCTGCCGGGGTAGCCGGTAACATGAGTCACCTTGGCGCCGATGGTGTCCTCCAGTACCTTGGACATCACATAGTCCGAACTGCCCACCCCGGTGGAGCCGCACTTGGGTTGTTCTTTTGCTTTGATGATGTCGCCTATCGATTTATAAGGCGCGTCGGCGCGACCGAACAGCATCATATCATCGTTTTCGAGAGAGCCGATCCATTGGAATTTAGCCAAGTCGAATTGGACTTCTTTTTGTCCCGAGAGCTGGCTCAAGTAAACGTTGTTGTGCGGCGCCAGCAGGGTCAGGCCGTCCGGCTTTGCCACTCCCCAGACGTAATTCGCCGCAGTGACGGAGCCCGCGCCCGGCATATTTTGAACGACTACGTCGGGGTTTCCCGGAATATACTTGCCCATGAAACGTGCGAGCATGCGCGCCGCGCGGTCGTACCCGCCGCCGCTGCTCAGTCCGACGATAATGCGTATTTGTTTGCCCTTGTAATACGGCTCCTGCGCCGCACCCGACCGCGGCCCGGCGAAATATAACAGACACGCTAAAACCGAGATTGTAATCATCACACTGCGCCGCTTCATGTGTTTTCCTCCAATGGTGTTTTAATCACTGGTTCGAAATAATTGGATCGTAAACTTATTGATTTGCTTTGCAATACGCAAGGAATGCTCTTGGTGGTGGCCTACTAACCGACAGGCGCGCAAATGTCGATCGGAAATAGTATGAGAGTCTCGGTCTCATGCTCACGTTCATCGATCATGACCCTGATCAGAATTTTCGGTTTTACTCCTTTTATTCAGCAATCTTTTGATGCTGTTCGCAGCTGTTGGTAATTTGTCCTTCATTGCGCCTTCCTTGACTTCATTATCCTGCGCGCCCTATAAGAAACTAGTTCTCTAGTAATGAGGAGTAATCGTGATAATCGATTGCGATAGTCATCTGATGCCCCGGGACGCTTTTGACAGTGTCGGCGGCCGTTTCGGCTCGCGCAAGCCGATACTAAAATTTGCCGACAATGGCCTGTACGCCGATGTCGAGTTTCCCGGCAATGCGCCTCAAGTGCCGGGCACCAGCCCGCTCGGCGCGCCCGGTTCCGGCGCCATGTTCAGGAGCTTGTGGGATCTAGAGGCGCGCATGAGTGACTACGATGAGCGTCTCGGGATCGAAAAGCACTTCGTGTTGCCGCAATTTTCCGGCTGGTGGTCCTATGTGATCGAACCTGAACTGGCCGGCCGGATGGCCCGGTCGCACAATGAATCGATGTTGCGGATCATGGAGAAGTATCCCGGCAGGATTCTCGGCGTGGCGCTGGTCGCACTGCAGGACGTTGCCGGATCGATCTGCGAGCTGGAGTGGGCCAAGGAACGCGGCTTTGCGACCGCTGTCGTCGATAAGATTTTTCCCGTGAACGATCATCCTTACGGTGAGCCTCTCGGCAGCCGGCGCGAGCTCTGGCCGTTCTTCCGAAAGGCCGAGGAGCTGAACATGCCGCTTTACCTGCACAATGTTCAGCATGGCCATCGCCTCAGTAACCTGCTGCCGTTCCAGAGAGATGGGCTTTACGTATTCGCGCCGCAGGAAGGGCACATGAGCTTAGTTTCATTGTTTACCAGCGGCTTGCTGGATGCTTGCCCCAGATTGCAGTTCATTTACACCGAAGCAGGGACCGCGTTTATCAAACCTTTGGTTCAGCGTCTCGATAAGATTCTCGAAGCGCCGCCGGTGGATTATGACGATCAGGAAGAAGCGCCGCTGGGCAACGGCAATTTGTCCAAAACAGGCGAGAAGCTGCGCCGGGCGCGGGCGATCTTGCCGGCGAGCGAGTTCCTTGAAAAAAATAAACAGCCGGCGAGCCATTATTTTAAAAATAACTTTTCCTTTACCATCGAGACCGAGGAGCCGGAGCTTGCCGAAGCCATCCGCTTCCTCGGCGCTGAACGCTTTCTCTTCGCCACCGATTACCCGCATGACGATCCAGGCGGAAGAATGAAATTCCAGGACGTGGAGCTGCTTAGAAACCATCCGGAGATTTCAGAAGAAGATAAAGAGCTGATCCGCTGGAAGAACGCCGTCCGTTTGTTTCATCTGGAGTCGTGATTGAACTCTCATGGCTCAGTTGCGTCGGCATGCTGCGCAGTGATGTTAGTGACTCAGCTAGAGTCCGTCATTCCCGCATGCTTTTAGCGGGAATCCAGGCGAATATCAGACTGGACCCCCGATTAAAACATTCGGGGGTGACAACTGGGGGAAGTTATCCAAAGTCCTCAAGTACGCGGACGCTTGCTGCGAGGTTGTTGTTGTTCATTACAGTCGGTTAGGATCACGCACGTTATGCCAATACCCGAGCGCTACAATTTAGGTTACAACATCGGTGTGGGCGGCGCGGTGGTGCGCAATGGCGAGCTCTTGTTGGTGCGGCGCGCTTCGAGACATGGCCGCGGCAACTGGCAACTGCCGGGCGGGTTCATCGAACCCGATGAAACCATCGAACAGGCGGTTGTTCGGGAAGTACAGGAAGAGGCGGGAGTGACGGCCGAAGTCGAAGCAGTTTTGGGGTTGCGTAGTCGCTATGATCCGGGGTCGGGAAATGGCGTCTACATCATTCTCCTATTGAGACCGGTGAGCGGCGAACCCACCGCCGATAACCACGAAGTCGATCACGCCGGCTATTTCACATTGGAGCAGATTCACGGTTTGAATCCCTTGCCGCCGGTCAACTGGGAGATCGCCCAACGAGTGCTGGCGCCGGACCGCCGATTGCTGTATCCCAAACCGCTGGCCAATTTAAACGGCGCGCAGTACACGCTGTTCGTCGGCTGAATAACAGTTCTCAAGTCTAGGCGGGAGCCTCATCTATTTGCGAGCTTCTGTTCTGTTCTGAAGACTGAGATCAGCAATTTGATCCTAATAAAGATCGAGTTTTTGAAGGAGAAATCAGTTCAATCGCACGGTTAACGCGATGCTCACCCGCATCCTGAGCAGCCTGCAACACAGTCCACCTAGCCATGGCGAGACTCTAACTATTGCGAACGGAGGCTTTTCGATAGCGCGCGGCGGCCATGTGGCCAATGCCGATCGTCAAGATCCCGAGCACCAAGTGGATGACTTGAATGGTCCAGTGAAGATTACCAATCAGAAGCGATGATTGCCTCATGCCGATGGCGATCATGAGCGCGCCAAGAATTAGCGCGCAAGCTGCGATACTCCAACTGCCACCCGGAGCAAATGCCTGCGCGACTCCAATCACCCAGAGCGCGCCTACGGCCAAGAACCCGAGAAGCATGTGCAATGAAATTAGATGTAGAGCGCTGCCGGTCCAGAACAACAAGCCCGAGATCAAGGCGAGCAATCCAGCCAATGAGAGAACGGCCGATGAGATACGAATCACCATTCTATAAGCCTTTCCTTTGGCACCCCTCGTCACTAAAGATTCTCAACGAGGTGACGTTGACTTCCGTCCGGCTTGCTGATGTCTGCGACGTCAAAAACTGAAAAGCCCCATCGGCGGGGCTTTTCAAGCGGGCGGGCGCTCGGATTCCATTTGCTATCGCAGTCTAATTGTTTCTCCTGCGGCCATCGTTGATGTGACCACGGATTTCACCGCTGGGAAACGTTTCAGAGTGGACGTTGGCGTAAGCCGCTTGATTGCGGATGGCGCGAACGAGCTCGTCAAAGTCTCCGGCTTTAAATCCCTGCGCATCTTGGGCAAGGACCTGTGCAGGAGTAATCGTCCCGGTCACGGTACCTTGTGAGGGACAGAGTGGCGTTAAAGAACGGACGGACTCCGGGGCCTGCGTTCCGCTGGTTTGGCACAGCCACACGACGATGCCGCCGACCGTATGGCGCTGACCGAAATGGATGTGAGCCTGGGTCACCGGCGCTACGAGCCCCTCGTAACTAAGCTCGTACTGGATCACGTCCGCCGGCCCATCGAGGATAGCGGTGAACCGCCCCTCGGCGGGGGTCGATATCGCACCCCGGAGGGCAGGTGCTACCAGCGGCGGTCCTGCTTGACCGGCAACAAAAATAACCTCGTTGAACCCGGATAGCCTGGCTGAAAAAAAAGGTTGTCTTTTTAGCGCATCATTTTCGGAGTTTTGAGCCGCTGCCGGTCCAGCAAACATTATGGCGGCGGCCATGATAATCGGCATTGTTCTCAGCGGCTTGAAGGAGTCGCGAGTCGCGTCGAACAAAAGATCTTTGAATCGTCTTAACGTCATCGTCCTTCCCTCCTCAAAACGGTTACGAGAGCTTTGTAAATCGCTCTCACCTATGATTTTGCCGAAGCCGGGCGCCGCCGAATCTCGCCAACATAACTAATAATCTTTAACCTTCTCGGTGAACCCGCGTCAATCCTCCCTAAGAATTATTTGGAACTTCAAGAAGCATGTGGAAACATTTCTCCGGGCCCCATTAGTTTCGTCGTCCAACGGGACTGAAGCCGAATCGCCTTTTACACCAGAGCTCTTGGTGATCGCCCCATTCCGGGTTCGTCTTTTCAAATCTCACGGATTCATATAAGCAACCAGCAGGAGGACGCTAATGCTGCTCATCAACAACCACGAAGTGGAAAAGCTCTTCGATATGAAGGCGTGTCTTGCGGCTCTGGAAGATGCGTACGACGATCTGCTCATCGGCGATGCGGTTTATCGGCCGCGTTTGGATCTCTGGATGCCTTGTGACCGGCCGGACGGTTATTGGCGTTGGGGAACGATGGAAGGCGCCAGCCGGAAGATCGGCGTGTTTGCGATTCGGATGAAATCCGATGTCGTTTACTGGCCCAACGGCGACACCGAAGAGAAATATTGCATGCAGCCGGGTACCTGGTGCGGGCTGGTGATGGTTTTCAGCGTGCGCAACGGCGAGCCGCTGGCGATTATCAATGACGGTTTGATGCAGCATATGCGGGTGGGCGGGTGCGCTGGACTGGGCGTAAAGTATTTAGCTCGCGAGGATGCCTCCGACGTCGGCATCTTCGGTTCAGGCGGCATGGCGCGCACCTATCTGGAGGCGTTTTATGAAGTGCGTAAACTGAAAACAGTCAGAGTTTACAGTCCGACCAAAGCAAATCGAGAAAGCTTCGCGCGGGAGATGACTGGCAAATTGGATTTGGAAGTGGTTGCCGTCGACTCGCCGGAAAAGCTGGTGCGCGGCGCCGATATCATAGCAACGTGCACGGATTCAACTCGAACGGTTTTCGATGAGCCGGAGTGGTTGAAACCAGGAGCGCATATTACTTGCGTGCGCGCCTGCGAGGTCGGGCCAAAGGTCGTCAAAAAATGCGATCTGTCGGTCAAGCTTGGCAAGAACACGATCGAAGCGATGGATGAAGGCATGATCCGCCTGCATGGCAATGTCGGCTACATCGCCGGACAGCCCGAAGAGCGCAGCCGTATCCCCAATCCCACCGTAGACAATTATAAGGGCGACTACTTCAAATACTTCATGGATGTTCGGGCCGGAAAGGTGCCGGGACGAATCAGCGATCAGCAACTGACTTTTTTCATCAACGCGGGCACCCAGGGACTTCAGTTCGCCGCCTGCGCCGGAAAGGTCGTCCAATTAGCCAAACAAAAGAAGGTGGGCCGTGAGCTACCCACCGAATGGTTTTTGCAGGATATTCGGGACTAAGCGCCGAACGATCCCGGAGTTAAGACGCTGTTTGTAATGACGCGGGCAGTGTCTCTTTTGCGCATGTAACCGATCATGCGCTTTGATCCGGCCTGCACCTGCTTGAATCAACTGCAGCAAATGCACTGACCTTTAAACAATCTGCTGCCTCTCAAACCAGCGGCAGTGATCGTTTGCTCATTGCTTAAAAATCAGACATCTTCCATCACCAGAGTAGATAGCCATGCAAACCGGCGAATTCTTCAATCTATATAATCACGGTCTGATCCGGGTCGCGGTCGGTATTCCGGAAGTACAAGTCGCAGATCCGGCTTTCAACGGCAGCCAGACCATTGAGCTTATGAAAAGGGCGGAGCATGACCACGCGATTCTGGCGCTCTTTCCGGAACTAGGGCTGTCGGCCTACTCCTGCGACGACTTGTTTCATCAGCAGGCGCTGCTCGATGGTTCGTTGGGGTCCCTGCGCTCTATCCTCAAGGTTTCTGAAGCGCTGAACCTCATTGCAGTGGTGGGTATGCCGCTGCAAGTCGACCACCTCTTGTTCAATTGCGCGGTTGTGCTCTCTCGCGGGAGGATTCTTGGAATCGTTCCTAAGACGTTCCTGCCCAATTATCGGGAGTATTACGAGTACCGGCAGTTTGCTCCGGCGGCTGCAGCTTGCAGCACCGAGGTGGAGATTTTCGATCAACCGGGCATCCCTTTTGGGGCGCACCTGCTTTTCCAGGCCGAGAGGCAGCGCGAGTTTACGTTCTGCGTGGAAATTTGTGAGGATCTCTGGGTGCCGATTCCGCCTTCCTCGTATGCGGCGTTAGCGGGCGCCACTATTATCTTGAATCTCTCAGCTTCGAATATCACCATCGCTAAGGACGAGTACCGGCATAATTTAGTCGCCAACCAGTCGGCTCGCTGTATCGCCGCATACCTCTATACCGCGGCAGGCACGGGCGAATCGACTACTGATCTTGCATGGGACGGGCACGCAATCGTTTATGACAGTGGCGTCCTAGTCAGCGAATCCGAACGGTTCCGTTACGACTCTCAGCTGGTGTTGGCGGAACTCGATTTGGAGCGGCTGGCGCTCGAGCGCATGCGTCAGAACACCTTTGGCCAGAGCATGCAGCTGCACCGCGAAGAGCTTCGTCGGTTTCGCAAGGTTCAGTTCGATCTCGAGCTGCCGAAAACTGGCCGCCTGTTGTGCAGCCGAAGGATTGATCGGTTCCCCTACGTTCCTTCGGATCCCGCGGTGCGCGACCGGCGCTGCTACGAGGCGTACAACATTCAAGTGCAGGGACTCGCTAAGCGGCTCAGGAGTTCTAACATTTCTAAAATCGCCATGGGTATTTCTGGCGGGCTTGATTCGACTCACGCGCTCGTGGTGGCTGCGCGAGCAATGGATGTGCTGAAACTGCCTCGTTCGAATATTTTGGCCTATACCATGCCCGGCTTCGCCACCAGCCAGCACACTTTGGAGAACGCCAATGCGCTGATGGCCGCTATCGGTTGCGAATCGCACGAATTGGACATTCGGCCGAGCTGCGAGCAGATGCTGCGAGATATCGGCCATCCCTATGCCGCCGGACAACCGGTTTTCGATGTCACCTTCGAAAACGTTCAGGCGGGAGAACGCACCAGCCATCTTTTTCGGCTCGCTAATCTTCATCGAGCATTGGTGCTGGGCACCAGTGACTTGAGCGAGCTGGCGCTGGGTTGGTGCACCTATGGCGTGGGAGATCACATGTCCCACTACGCCATCAATGCGAGTGTGCCGAAAACTCTGATTCAGTTTCTCATTCGCTGGG
>DASUVS010000470.1:0-12733 GCA_036378835.1 Binatia bacterium
CCTCCGAGCCCGCCGTGCTCATTCAAGCGCATCTGCATCAGGCGCGCATGCTGATAATCGCCGTGCCCGATACGGTGGACGTGCGCCGCATGGTCGAGATGGCGCGCACCGTAAATCCGCGCATCGCAGCGGTAGTGCGCACGCACCGCGATGAACAGTTGACCTCTTTAGAAAACCAGATCGCCGGAAAGGTGTTCCTGGGCGAGCACGAGCTTGCCGTGAGCATGACACGATATGTCCTTGAAGCGTACGAGAAATGACCGACGGCGAGGGGGGAGGTCGACAGAGTGGATTTAAGTAGGATTCTGGTCGCGACCGATTTGTCGCCGCGCGTTGAGAAGACAATAACGCGCGCGTTCAGGTGGCCGATAAGCACGGAGCAGCACGGACTATCCTTCATGTGTTGACCGCCGCGGCAGGAGTTAAGCTCCGTCACCGGCAGGTCGCTCTACAAGCAACCGCTGCGAAAGCGCCCGCGGCATCCCGAGATGGCAGGATCCGTTGCACGTTGGATATTATTCTAGTTCTTCAATTTGAGTTTCAGATACTCGCCGATTAAAACGGCGGCGGGATAAAGCACCTCCTCTTCCGTTTTTGCATGCAGCATCAACTTTTCCGCAAAGCGGGCATGCTCCGGCAGTTTTTCTTTTTGTGCTGCGGCGCTGAGTTCTTCAAGCGCGGCCACTACCGCTTGATGTTCCCGAAGCATTTCCGGCAGCTCGGCTTTGAGCCGGTCGGTCATTGTCAGAACAGCGCGCATTTCTTTGTCGATTTCGCCGCGCGCGACCGGCGCCAAAAGACCGATGGGTGGAAGAGCAAATTCCTCCTCCTTCAAGAAATGGTTATGAAGAACTGCAGCCACGGCTTTCGCCGCCTCGCCGGTTTTGCCGCCGGCCTTCGTCGCCCGGGCAAGCTCCGCGTGTAGCTCCTCATGTTCCAACTTTAATGACGTGGGTATTTGAAATTTCATGCGTAGACCTCCGGGTTTTCGGTCCCTTCTTCGGCCAATCCTGCTTTCGTCGATTCGTGTCAATGCCCCTTGGCCGCGCCTTTGGCGGTGGCGTAGATCCGCTCGACATATGAAACGAAAGGAACGTACACCTCCACATACTCTCGCCCTGCATCGACATTATCCGGCTTGAAGTTTTTCTTGGCTGAGACCGCTTTAAATTTTTCGCGCACCTCTGTTTGAAGAGTTTCGGTCAAGATTTTGAGCAATGGCTCCAACTTGCCGCTTTCTATCGCCTTATCCGCCGCAGGGATTGCCGGTTCGAGGTCGCGCCCGGCGGGCTTTAATCCGGTATAGGGCTCTCCTTCGCCAGCCCGGTGAATACGCACAAGTGTCTCGAAAAAATACATATCTGCTAGTTCTTTCGCCTGGAGATTGAGCTTACGAACAGCAAGCGTCTTCTGGAAGGCTTGTTTTATCTCGCCTTCGTCCTTCTTCTGTACCCAAATAAGGACCGGGTTCACGTTCCCATTTTCTAGTGCCGTCTGGGCGGCCTTAACCACTGGGCCGTCCAGTCCGTCGCAATGCGCCATAACCTGCTTGGGCAGGAAAAGAGCAATCGTGAAAAGAAGAATCGAAACGATGGATGGGGTAGTAAAGGTCTTATTCATCACAGGTCCTCCTTCAGAAATGTTCCACCCGGATAATTGCTGTAGCTACTTCATTGAGCCATAACATCGTCAAGAAGGCAGCCGCTCACCAGAGCCGGAAGTTGCGAAGGTGACACGCATAAGTGAGGGAAGTTTTGCCGAGCTCAAAATATTTCCACTTTAAGGCGCGAGCGCCAGCGTACCGCGTCAGCGATCCAACTCAGAGTGGCCGCACTGACTCTTTCGATTCTCTTATCAGCGGGCTCACGATCCAACGTGTAGACTTGAACTCCCAGCGGATGAATTTCCCGGAGTTTCTCGAGCCACATCGCCACGGAATCCGGATCGGCGTTGGTGACCCGCCCCTGCACGAAACAGGCCTGCAGCAAGATATTCTCGAGTTCTTTCAGCCCGGAGATAATTTCACCCATGTAAACCGGCGCCGCCGGATGATTGAGCTGGCGAAACATCTCCTCGCTGCCGGCATCGAATTTCATAATCTTAAGATCGAGTAGCGCGAGCGCGACGCGAACGGCGGGATCTCCGACGGTCGAAGAATTCGACAGGATCGCAGTCCGGGCATCGGGTTGGTAACGGTCACGGAGCTTTTTTATCTTAGCGATGACCTCGCCCAGGGCCGGATAGAGAGTTGGCTCGCCGTTGCCGCAGATCGAAATGGCATCGATCGCTTTATCGCCGCGTGAAAACTCGGCCAGGGTGTTCTCCAGCGCCGTTGTCACGGCATCGGGCGACGGTAAGTCCTTCAGTCGATCGCCCGGCGTGAAGGTTACGTTCTTCGTCCAGCCATACTGGCAGTAAAGACAATTAAACGAGCACAGTTTGTAATCCGCGGGGAGCAAATTGATGCCAAGGGATCTGCCCAAACGGCGGGACTGCACGGGGCCATAGATGATCCCCGGTTGTAAGGATAATTTTTTCAGCGGCGTTTTCGACGGTGTACGGGTCATATCGAGTATGACAACTCGTGGTGTTCAGCGATTCGCCCTTCGGTAGCCCAGCGCGTCTTGCGCGATGATGAGCTTTTGGATGTTCACGGATCCTTCGACGATCTGATAAGACTTGGCGTCGCGATAATAACGCTCGACGGGAAATTCCGTCGAGTATCCATAGGCGCCAAGAATCTTCAGCGCCGTGTCGGCGCAAAAAGCCGCGGCTTCTGCGGCCGCGTACTTGGCGATGGAAACTTCGAGATTGTAAGGCCGGCCGCGGTCGGCCAGACAGGCGGCGCGGTAAACCAGCAGACGGGCGGCTTCTTCCTGCACGATCATCTGCGCGATCAGATCTTGATTCATTTGAAATTGGCCGATCTTCTCACCGAACTGCTCGCGCTGATTGGCATAATTCACCGCCGCCTCGCGAGCGGCCTTGGCCAGTCCGATGGCGCCGGCGGCGCAACCGAGCCGCGTGTGATTTAAGTGGCGCATGCAGATTTTGAAACCATCGCCTTCCCGGCCGATGAGACTCTCTGCCGGAATCGCAAAGTTATCGAAGGTCAATTCCCCCGTCGGGGAGGCATGCGCGCCCAGCTTGTCGAGGTCCCGGCGGGTCACGCCGGGCTGATTCAAATCGGCGTAGAAAGCCGATATGCCGCGATGTTTCTGCGAACGATCGGTACAGGCAAAGATGACTCCCGCATCGGCCACTGTGGCGTTGGTGATCCAGATCTTGGTGCCGTTGAGCAGATAATGTTGACCGTCGCGCTTGGCGGTGGTCTTCATCGCCGCCACATCCGATCCGGCGTCCGGTTCGGTGATGGCAAATAAACCTATCGATTCGCCGCTCAACAGGCCCGGCAAATATTTCTTTTTTTGCTCTTCATTGCCGAACTCGAAGAGGGTTACGGCGGGACCGGCCTGCATATTGAGATAAACCCGGATGGCGCTGTGGACCCGCGCGATTTCTTCCGAGATCAGCGTGTGGGCGAGAAACCCTAGACCGTTGCCGCCGAACTCTTCCGGAATCAAGCAACCGTAGAAACCCAGCTCACCCATTTTGCCGACCAAGTCTTTGCGAAAGCGATGTTCTCGGTCATCTTGCGCGGCGCCCGGCGCGATTTCCTTGTCGGCGAAATCGTGCGCGAGTTTTTGCACCTCGGCGAGTTCTTCCGGCAACTCAAAGTCCATCAGGACGCTCCTTGTGCATCAGCTTTTTGGCAATCACGATTTTTTGTATCTCGGAAGATCCTTCGTAGATGCGCAGGGCGCGCACATCACGGTAAAGCCGTTCCATGATGTGCCCTGCCACCACGCCGTTACCACCATGAATCTGCAATGCATGGTCGACGATTCTCTGGGCGGCCTCCGTTGCAAAGAGCTTGGCGATGGATGACTTGAGCGACAGCTCCGGGTCCTCCGTGTCATGGGCCCAGGCGGCTTGATAGACGAGCAGGCGCGCCGCCTCCAAGTCTGCCGCCATCTCGGCGATCTTGAATTGAATTCCTTGGAAATCGCCGATCGGTCGGCCGAATTGGCGCCGGCTCTGGCTATAAGAGATCGCTTCAGCTAACGCTCTGCGCGCGAAACCCACGGCAGCGGCGCCGACCGTCGAGCGCAAGGTGTCCAGAGTGCGATAAGCGATGTTCAGCCCATCGCCTTCGGCGCCGAGCCGTTGCTCTTGCGGCACAAAACAGTCGTCAAAGGCCAGGACCCCGATCGGATGAGGTGAAAGCAATCGGGTTTTTTCCTTGACCGTAAAGCCGGGAGCATCGGACGGCACGATAAAGGCGCTGATGCCTTTGGCCTTGGCGCCTGGTGTGGTTGACGCGAACACGATGTAAACCTGAGCGATCCCCGCGTTCGAGATAAAGCGCTTGACGCCGTGCAAGCGGTAACCGCCGCTGACTCTGACGGCCTCGGCGTTAATCGCCGCAGCGTCTGATCCCGCTTCGGGTTCGGTCAAGGCGAAGGCAGCGAGCCTTTCCGCGCTCGCCAGAGCCGGCAAGTATTTTTTCTTTTGTTCTTCCGTGCCGGCGATGACAATGGGATAGCTGCCGAGAGCCTGAACCCCGAACATCACGTCCGCCAGGGCTGCATGCGATGCCAATTCCTCGCGGATCACGCACAGATCGCGCGCCTGCACTGTTTCGCGCATGCCCCCGTGGGGACGGGGAATCGCATACGCCATCAAGCCCTCGCGGCCGAGTCCCTGGGCCAGTTCGCAAGCGGCGCGCTCGAGCGTTTCCGCGCTGGGCTCGACATCAAGCGGATTCTTGCCCGTCCAGGAATGGACTTTTTGGCGCAGAAGCCGGGATTGGTCGTCGTCTAGAAATTCCATGATCGCTGTTTAACCGGAAAGCTCCTTTTGATAGTGCAGCATCTTGCCATGGACGAAACCCTGCTTGCTGAAAAACTGCTGCATCTCGTCCTGGGTGTTGCTGATCAGGGTAAAAATGGTCTTGATGCCGTGGTCTTCAGCCGATTCAGCGAATTGACCGACGAGTTCCTGGGCAATCCCTTGGGCGCGGTACGCTGGGTCAACCCCGATGATTTCGATCCACGCTATGGTGCCGGGTAATCCGAACTCAAATTCACCGGCGCGCCCCAACACAAAGCCGACCACGCGGTTGTCGATCTCGGCGACCAAAGAGGCCCAGTGCGGGCGAATCGCCTCGGAGATTTCGATTCTCTTCTCCCAGTACTCGGGACGCGCGATCCCGGTCTGGCGCTCCTCCATGCTGACGATCGCAGGTAGATCGCGCTTCTCAAGATTTCTTACATAGATTTCTTTTTTCATATCTGTTCTCCAACTCTCATGCTTCAGCTGCGGTTGAATTTTAACGGCCGCTTTTCGACAAAGGCGTTGTAACCCTCGATGAAATCCGGTGTTTCCATGCACCGCGCCTGAGCCATGGCTTCCATCTGGAGCGCGGTTTCTAAATCCACATTTGCTTCGTATTCGAGCAGCTCCTTGGTGACACCCAGCGCATAGAGCGGCCCGTCCTTTAACCGGTTAGCCCACTTGTAGGCTTCGTCCATCAAGGTGTCACCCGGCACGACCCGGTTGGCCAAGCCGATGCGATAAGCTTCCTGGGCATCGATGGTATCGCCGAAGTAGACCAGCTCGGTGGCTTTTCCCAGCCCGACGATTCTCGGCAGCAAATAGAGCGCGCCCATATCGGCGCCCGATAGTCCCACTTTTACGAATAGAAACGCCGCCCGCGCTTTGTCCGAAAAGAGGCGCAGATCCGACGCCAGCATGAGCATTGCGCCAGCGCCGGCGGCAATGCCGTTGACCGCCGCGATGATCGGCTTTTTCAAGCTGCGCATGTTTTTGATCACATTGCAGGTCATGCGGGTGAATTTATAAAGCTCGTCTCCTTTCATCTTGAGCAGCGGCCCGATGATGTCGTCGACCCGGCCGCCGGAACAAAAACCTTTACCGGTTCCCGTGAGCACAACGACCTTGACCGTAGGGTCATGGGCTAATTCCGCGGTGATTTTTTCCAGGTCGGCGTAAGTCTGAAAAGTCAGGGCATTGAGCCTTTCCGGATCGTTGAGCCGGATGGTTGCGACGCCGTCGTTATTCTCGAAAACAAAACTGGAATAACTCATTCAATGGTTCTCCTTGCAGTTGTCGTTTCTGTTCAAGCCATGACGGCGCCGCCGTCGACTTGGATCGCCTGGCCGGTGATGCCTCGGGCGCGATCCGAGGCGAGCATCAAGGTCGCATAGGCAACTTCTTCCGGCTCGATCAGACGCCGTTGCGGACAGCTCGCCGCCAGCATGGCGAGCGCCTGCTCCAGCGATTGGCCGCGTTTCTCGGCGAGTCGCCGCGCGGTTTCCCGGGTCAATTCCGTATTGACATAGCCAGGGCATATCGCGTTCACGGTGACTCCCGATCTCGCGGTTTCCATAGCCAACGCGCGAGTCAGGCCGAGAGTTGCGTGTTTAGATGTCGCATAGGCGGCAATCCCTGGATAAGCAACCCGGGCCACCGTTGAAGCGATGTTGATGATGCGGCCCCAGCGGGCGCCGATCATGGGTGCCAGAAACGTTTTGCAGCAGTTGTAGGCGCCGTTTACATTGACACGCATGACTTCATCCCACAGCTCGTCTGCCATCTCCAAGAAATCCGCTGCCGGCGCGAGGCCGGCATTGTTCACCAGAATTTCAACCGCGCCAAAACGTTTTTCGATCTCCTGCCGAAGACTTTCCACTTGCGCTTTTTGCGTCACATCGCATTGGCGCGCCAATACTTCGGCGCCTGTGGAGCGTATCACTGCCGCGACTTCTTCAAGGGTCGCTGCCGTTCTGCCGGTAATGACTACCCGGCTTTGCTCAGCGCCAAACGCCAGGGCAATCGCTTTGCCGATGCCGCGTGCCGCGCCGGTGATAAGCACGATTTTTCCAGCGAGATCCTTCATCTGTTAATTGCCGGTAAAATTCGCCTTGCGCTTCTCCAAAAAGGCTCTCGTCCCCTCAGCCAAATCATGCGTATGCGCGATCGCGGCAAATGTGCGCGCTTCGAATTCGAGTCCGGTAGCCAAGTCCAGCTCCTGGCTCCGATTGATCAGCATCTTCGATGCTTGTAACGCAAGGCGGGGCAGCGCCGCCAGCCTGGCTGCCAGGCTGGCGGCCTCTTCCAGGCACTTGCCGGCAGGCACTACCTTCATCACCAAGCCTGCGGCGAGCGCTTCCTGCGCACCGATCGGATCTCCGGTCAAAATCATCTCTTTGGCTTTGGCAACGCCAATCAAGCGCTGCAATCGTTGCGTGCCGCCGCCGCCGGGAAACGCGCCGATCTTGATCTCCGGCAGTCCAAAACGCGCCGTCTCCGAAGCAATACGAAAATCGGCGGCTATCGCCAATTCGCAGCCGCCGCCCAGGGCGAATCCTGAGACCGCCGCGATCACCGGTTGGGGCAGTGCCTCGACTTGATCGAAGAGGATCTGAAACTCGCGCGCATGGTGGTAAGAAGATTCAGCATCGGCCGGCCCTCCGATCTCGCCGATGTCCGCGCCGGCGCAAAAAATATCATCGCCGCCGGTGATCACGACTGCCCGAATGGCGGGTTTGCGCGCCAGCTCTTTCAGCAAGCTCGCCATTTCGTGGCGCATCTCGGCATTGAGCGAATTTTTCTTTTCGGGCCGGTGCAGGCGAATCGTCGCAACCGCTTCGTCCTCTCGATAGTGTAAGGTTTGATGCATACTTGGGTTGGCTCCAATCATGGGCGTCTTCGATCGGTCACTGACTTAAACATGACTACTGGCTACGCGCGAAAGTAGCCGACTCCGGATAAATTCTTTGCCAAAACTCGCCGGATTCGAGCAGCCCGTGGCAGGCTTTGCCGCAGGTAAATTGGTCGACTCGAGATTTTCCGTCACATTCGACCACATCCAATGCATGGCCGCGGAGCTCCGGATAGGCCTGGAATCTAACGGTGTGGTTTTGATGATCGACCGGGCATTTCAAATCGTACTCAAAATCAGCGGATAAAAATCGGCACATGGCGGCCTCCTTTGGATCAATGGCTCAAACCGAAGAGTTCAACGGCATTATCGCGCAAGAGTTTTTTCTTGGTGGCTTCTTTCAGTCCGACCTCCGCCCACTGATCCAGACTCTCTTTCCAAGGCAAGCCGTTGGTCCCCCACAGGCAACGATCCTGTCCCATGCGGCTGTTGATGTAGTGAATGATCTCGGGCTTCATGTATTTGGGCATCCAGGCATCGACACCGAAATAAACGTTTTCCCACTTGTAGCAGACAGAAATCAGCTCTTCGACCCAAGGCCAGCCGGTATGCGCGCCAATGATTTTGAGATCCGGAAAATCACTGGCGATACGATCCAGATAAATCGGCCGGGCATGCTCACTGGGCATTCCTTCCAGGACATGGCCGACTTGCATTGATACCGGCACATCCAGCTCCGCGCATTTCGCGTAGAGCGGATACATTTTGGCGTCGTGCAGCGGGATATCGAAGCCGTAGATATGAATATAGACGCCCTTGAATCCATACACTTTGATCGCCTGATCGAGCTCCTGCAGCGACTCCTTGATGCGAAATGGATTGTAGCTGGCAAGACCGACGAAGCGATCCGGATAGCGTTTCGTGTATTGCGCCACTTCCTCGAGCTGGGTGTCCATGTACATCCACTTGTTGCGATACGACCACATCTTGCATTGAGTGATGAAGACTTTTTCTACTCCCGCCTGATCCATCTTGGCAATCATGGCCTCGATGCTGTCATACTGCGGCAGGCCGCCGATGGCCTTTTCCATTCGGCACAGGAGCTCGCCTTTCTTCGCCTCGGTCCACTTGGCGATGAATTCAGGCGTTGACACGTAGTACATGAAATCAATGGCCTTGATGTCGTTTCGCATCTCTTTCTCCTCTCACCCGCGCTCGTCGTTGCTCGTGCTCACGGCAAACACGAGACACGATCACGAACACGCCATGGCGTTCAAACCATCGTCAATCCGCCGCTCACGCTCAAGGTCTGTCCAGTGATAAACTCCGCCGCCGGAGACGTGAAGAACAACACGGCTTCGGCAATTTCTTCGGGCTTGGCCGGACGGCGAAAGGGTGTGGCCTTGGTGACCGCCTCGATGATTCTCGCGGTCTGTTCCGATTGGCTCCTGACGGCTTGCAGCAGCGGGGTCTCTGTCAACCCGGGGCACACCACATTGACGTTGATCTTATAACGTGCCACTTCGCGGGCGATGGTTTTTGAAAACGCAATCACCGCTCCCTTAGCGCCGGCATAGACCGCTTCCCAGCTGGAGCCGACCCGGCCGGCGTCCGAGCTGATATTGACGATCTTCCCGCCGCCGTGAGAGATCATCTGGGGCAAGACCGCTTTGGCGGTGTAAAGCACGGATTTGAAGTTGATCGCCAGCAGTTTCTCCCACGTCTCTTCATGGCTTTCCACGAACGGCTCCAATCGATCCCAGCCTTGGCAGTTGACAAGGATATCGACCGAGCCGAAGCGCGCGAGAACATCGTTCACCATGCGATCGACGTCCGCTTTCCTGGTCAGATCGACCTGGCAGGCGAGCACTTCCACGCCAAGCTCCTTTGCCTCGGCGCAGACTTTCTCCGCGTTGTCCTTGACGATATCGGCGACCGCGCTGTTTGCGCCTTCGCGTGCCATGGCCAGCGCCACCGCGCGGCCAATTCCTCCACCGCCTCCTGCGATCAGGGCGGTTTTTCCTTGAAGCTTCATGACGCTGCTCTTGCCTCCTCTCCGAGCACGGCAGTTTTCTTATCCTCGCGAATCTTCTCCAGGCGACGTAGCGCCAGCAGAGCCGCGCCCAAAGCGCCGACCAGCTCCGGCTCGTCGCTAACATTGATTTTGCGTTTGAGTGTCTCCTCCAGCGCCTTGACCATGCCTTTCTGCCGCGCGACACCGCCGACGAACGTGACCTCGTCTTCCATGCCCGAGCGTTTGAGCAGGGCTAGCGCCCGAGATGCCAGCGAATTGTGGACGCCGCGGAGAATGTTTTCGACGGACTCTCCTTGAGAGACGTGATTGATAATTTCCGATTCCGCCAGGACGGCGCAGACGCTGCTGATGGCCTGCGGCTTGTTTGCCTGAATCGAGAGATCGCCGACCTGATCGATAGCGACCTCGAGATATTTGCAAGCGCGTTCGATGAAGCCGCCGGCGCCGGCGGCGCACTTGTCGTTAGTGCGAAACTCGCGGACTTTACCGGTGTCGCTCACACGCAGCGCGCGCGTGCTTTGCGCGCCGATGTCGAGCACGCAACGGGTCTTGGGAAAGAGAAAAACTGCGCCCCGTCCGACGCAGGTAATATCGGTGATCTGGACATCGCGGAAAGGAACGTTGTAGCGGCCGAAGCCGGTGGTGGCGATGTAGTTGAGGTCACTCTCTTTGCGCCCCGCCTGCTGCAGCGCTCCATCCAGCGCCTCCTTGGCGATCGCGGCGAAGTCTGGCCGCGTTTTCACGCTTGCTTTGCCGCAAACGCGCCTGTCCCCGTCCATGATGACTGCCTTGGTCGATTTGGCGCCGATATCAATGCCAGCGACAAAAGTCATGATGCCTCCTTAATAGGCCTTAGGGCATTAGGCACTAAGCCCCCACCGCCTCGCCCCCTGCTACTTTTTGCGATTCGCTTACCGACTTGGTTGCGCGTTCGAGAGCGAAGATGCTCGCCCCGAGGGCGCCGACATAGTGGGAATCCGGACTTACGTTGAGCTTCATGCCGAGTTTTTCTTCAAGCGCGCGCACCATGCCGATGTTGAGCGAAACCCCGCCCGTGAAAGTCACTTCGGGTTCGATGCCGACGCGGCGTACCAGCGAGATGGTGCGGGCGGCGATGGCGCTGTGCACGCCGCCGAGGATGTCCTCGGTCTTTTTGCCTTGAGCGAGATAAGACATGATGTCCGACTCGACGAACACGGTGCATACGGTCGTCAGGCGCACCGGATTTTTCGCCTGAAGCGAGATATCGCCGATATCGCCGAGGGTCATGCCCAAAGCTTCGGCGGCGCTGGCGAGAAACCTTCCAGTGCCGGCGGCGCACTTATCGTTCATGACGAAGTCTTTGACGTCGCCGTCGATGCCGATTTTGATTCCTTTGGCGTCCTGCCCGCCCATATCGATCACGGTGCGGGTGCTGGGAAAGAGATAGCTCGCGCCGCGCGCATGACAGCTGATCTCGGTGATTTGCGCGTCGCCGAACATGACTTTGTATCTGCCATAACCGGTGCCCACCACATAACCGACGTCTTCACGTTTAATTTGGGAGATCCTTAGCGCTTCGACGAAGCATCTTTCCGCGGCTCTGGTGACGTAGGCGCCGGTATCGGTCAGAGCTCTGGCAACTATCTCGAGTTTGTCATTGACGATAATACCCTTGGTCTGAGTGGAGCCAACATCTATTCCTGCGGCGTAGATCATGCCACACCTCCTGCTTCCGCTCCCGCACGAACCATTTTCTTGTGCTCCAATGATTCAAAGAAAGCGTCGATGCGGTTCTTGAGCTGCGCTTCGGAAAAGTATCGCGGATCTTCGAGGTCCGATTCGATCAACAGAGTGGGTACGTTCAATTGCTTGGTGAAGTATTCACGCATATCTCCCTGTCCGGCGGAGAACAGCCGGCAGCTCTTCACGGAATGAATCACCAGAGCATCCGCATGCCACTCTTCCACATAACGGCGGATCTGCTGGTAACGCTGCAGGAAGTTGCGGTTGGTGACGTTCCACTGGAGCATATGCGCGGCAATCGACTCCAGCGGCCGGTCGGGATCGTGCCTGAAGCCGAATTCCCACAAACCGCCGACCGTGGAATACGTCGAAGCCACTGCCACCGCGCCCCATTTGGAAAACATATCGCGAAAGGTTCGCAGATAGGGCCAGGGCGGCGGCCCTTCGATGATGAAGCGGAAGCGCTCTTCAGGCAAAGGCCCGGTTCCCATGCGTGCTTTCTCTTCCATCTCATTGAGGGCGGTCTCGAAAAACCTGACCCCTTCTTCGGTTCCCCTGAGGCAGTAGAGCGGAGCCATCATAGTTACGGAATCGAAGTAGGCGTCAAAAGGAGAAGGAAGGTTCTTGGTCAAACCTTTGATGCGCGACCACATCTCGCCGGTTTCACTCGAACGGCGGACGATGTCTTTCAGGCGAGCGTAGTCGAGCTTTTTCCCGGTGAGTTTTTCGCAGATCTCGATCACCTCTTCGAGCTGGCGCACGACGTAAGTAATGTCCTCGGGGCTCGGTTGTCCGGAGGGATCGCGCAAGAACGGGATGTCGAGATTGTAGAGTTGCCCCTCGCAATATTCGGCCAGATGCTCGAACCACTGCAGGTAAACATTGCAGCCGACGTAGTTGCAGAGAATCAGCGACGGCAATGGGATGGTCGCGAACGGAGTCTTGCGGTCGCCGAGAAACATGCCCATATCGGCTTTCACATAAGCGCAGTTGTCCATCGAGTAACCCAACTCTTCAGCTTTCTGGATAAAGGGCAGCGCGCTCTTCTTAACCGCTAATTGTAAGGCATCGATCTCCGGGTAGACCGGAATCAAGTCGAAAGCTTGGACCAGCTCCACTGGGTTGCCGCTGATCAACATATAGACGGCTTTGCCCTCGCCCTTTTCCGCCGCCCGGGTAACGCGTTCGAAATACCGCCCCATCAGCTCCTTTTGCAGCAGATGCAT
>DASUVS010000471.1:0-6863 GCA_036378835.1 Binatia bacterium
ACTCGTGTTTGCAGCATGGTCCAGCCCCTGAGCCACGAAGACAAGATAACCAAGTCGTGAATAAATAACCGCTCGTCCGCAGCGAATTTTGCGAATGGCGAGAGACTGAAAGCCCATGCGCAGCGTGCGCCTAACGTACGAGAGGCGGCGTGCGAACACGAGCTGCACGGGTAACTCCGACGGTCGGCGAATCTCCTTTGTTTGAACCAGATCGCAAGAATCCCGCGCAGCAACGGGCAGCGCAAACTTATTTGCGTTTGGCACGTGCATCCTGCCCTGACGGCTCGGCCACTATCACGCGAGAGCCGTTAGGCATGGCGTTTGCGACAAATTGTTGCGCCACGATCGGTGTAGGAGAAGGGATCGTCCATCCGGAAGATTCCGAGCTGCAAATTATACCGCCGGAGTTTCTTGCGTATGTCGGATTCGCCAAGGTCATTTTTTTCTACAGCAATGCTTGACGAGACTGCGATTTAACATGGCTGAATCCAAGACAGCGATCTACGCCGCGATCGCCGGTAATCTCGCAATCGCGGTAACCAAATTTACCGCGGCCGCATTTACCGGTAGTTCGGCGATGATATCGGAAGGAATTCACTCGCTCGTCGATACCGGCAATGGCGGATTACTGCTACTCGGCATACGCATGAGCAAAAAACCCGCCGATGCCAGTCATCCATTTGGTTATGGCAAAGAGCTCTACTTCTGGACCTTGATCGTGGCGATGCTGATTTTCGGCGTCGGCGGCGGCGTCAGCATCTATGAAGGCATTTTGCATCTGCTTCATCCGACGCCTTTGAACGATCCAATCTGGAATTACGTTGTCTTGGGTCTGGCGGTGGTATTCGAAGGCGTTAGCTTGTTTATCGCTTACCGAGAGTTTCAGGTTGTCAAAGGACAGCACAGCATTTGGCAGGCGATCCGCGCGAGCAAGGATCCGACCACTTTCACGGTGCTTTTCGAAGACTCTGCCGCCATGTTGGGTCTGATTGCCGCAGCGACAGGAATCTTTCTCGGGCATCGATTCGAAAATCCCTATTTCGACGGCGCCGCTTCGATCGTCATCGGACTGATACTGGCAGCCGTGGCTCTTTTCATCGGCTACGAAAGTAAGGGTCTTCTAATCGGTGAAGGCGCCGATCCCGTAGTCCTGCAAAGCATAACGAGGATCGCGGAATCGGATCCAAAGATAGCAAGGGTCGAGCGGCCGCTGACAATGTATTTCGGGCCGCATACGGTCTTATTAACGATGGACGTACAATTTCGCAATGGTTTATCAGGAGCCGATCGAGATGCGACGGTGAAACGGCTGGAAGAAGCTATTCGCGAAAAGCACCGCGACATCAATCATATCTTCATCGAGTCAAAATCGCGGTCCCCTAGAGCAGAACCTCAGCAACAAGGGCACGAGTCAGCCGCAGGTTAAACCCGCCCGCTGGCGCCGGCGTTGCGAAGAATTACACGGTGAAATGAGGAGATATGGACAAAGCTGAAGTGGTCGTGATTACCGGGGCCTCGGCGGGTGTTGGGCGGGCTACCGCGCGCGCGTTCGCCCGCCGAGGAGCGAAAATCGGGTTACTCGCACGGGGAAGAGATGGCTTGGAAGGGGCGCGGCGTGAGATCGAGACGGCAGGCGGCAAGGCTTTGGTGTTGCCCACCGATGTGGCGAGCCCCGAGCAGATCGAAGCCGCTGCTGAGGCGGTGGAAGAAAACCTTGGACCGATTGATATCTGGATCAACAACGCCATGGTTTCGGTTTTTTCGCCGATAAAGGAAATGACTCCGGACGAGTTTAAACGGGTGACGGATGTTACTTATCTTGGCGCTGTCTATGGAACGTTATCCGCGCTGCGACGCATGCTGCCGCGCGACCGTGGCGTCATCGTCGAAGTCGGTTCCGCTCTGGCGTATCGGGGTATCCCGCTGCAGGCTGCCTATTGTGGAGCCAAGCACGCCGTCCAGGGATTCGTCGATTCTTTGCGTACCGAACTACTGCACGATCAAAGTCGTGTGCGGGTGACCATGGTTCAGCTGCCGGCGCTCAACACGCCGCAATTTTCGTGGGTCAAAAGCCGGCTGCCGCGCAAGCCGCAACCCGTGCCGCCGATTTTTCAACCTGAAGTTGCCGCTGATGCGATCGTCTGGGCAACGCTTCATGATCGTCCCGAGCTTTACGTCGGTTGGCCGGCGGTCAAGGCCATCGTCGGTAACAAGATTGCGCCGCGCTTTGCCGATTGGTATCTGTCTCGGCAAGGCTATGAAGCGCAACAAACCGACGAGCCGGTCGAAGCAGGGCGTGTCGATAATTTATGGGAGCCGGTTCCCGGCGATCATGGCGCGCACGGAGATTTCGGCGCTCGCTCTCGGTCTTCAAGTTGGCAGCTCCGGCTCGCCAAGCATAAGACCAGCTTCACCATAGCGGCGCTGGCGGTTGCCGCTGCGCTAATGGCGCTTGCGAAAGACACTCGCCGGGCATGACCGATAAGATCAAGGCGTGCCGCGCCTAATTTGGAGAGATCTATGAAACCCATTTTAATGATTAGCCTACTTGCTTGCTTCTTCTCCGCTTGCGAAAAGCAGGAAGCTAAAGCGCCAGCGCCGCAAGCCACGCCGCCGGCGGTCGAGGAGAAGAAAACCGCCTCTGCTGAAAAACCGCCGCCTGCCGCGGCGCCGGGATCGTACGCCGATGTGGTCGAGCGTGCCGGGCCCGCGGTTGTCACGATCCGGGCAGCCAAGCGTGTGCGGGCGCCGCAACAGCACCCGTTTTTGAACGATCCCCGTTTTCGTGATTTTTTTGGCGGCATTTTTCCAGGGGCCGCAGAGAGCGGCCCGAGAGTGGAGCTGGGCTTGGGTTCGGGAGTTATCGTATCCTCGGACGGCACGATTCTGACCAATCATCACGTGGTCGACGGTGCCCAGGAAATTCAGGTTGAACTGACCAATCACCGCCTATTTAGCGCAAAAGTTATCGGCTCCGACGCGCCGAGTGATCTTGCGGTCTTGAAAGTCGATGGGAAGGATCTCGCTGTCTTGGCATTAGCTGATTCAGATCGCGTGCGTGTGGGCGATGTCGCGCTCGCCATAGGTAATCCGCTGGGTGTGGGCCAAACGGTTACGGCGGGAATTATCAGCGCCAAAGGGCGTGCGACCGGGCTGAGCGATGGGAGTTTCGAAGATTTCTTGCAAACCGATGCGCCAATCAATCAGGGTAATTCGGGTGGCGCATTGATCAACAGCCGAGGCGAGCTGGTCGGCATAAATTCGCAGATCTTGTCCCCCTCGGGCGGCAACATCGGTATCGGCTTTGCCATTCCCTCGAATATGGCCCGCAACGTGTCGGACCAGTTGATCAAGGGGGGAAAGGTTCGTCGCGGCCAACTCGGCATTGCAATTGAACCGGTAACCCCGGAGTTGGCCTCTAAGCTCGGTATGCAGGAAGTTCGGGGCGTCATGGTCGGCGCGCTGAGTCCAAACAGCCCGGCGGCGCGAGCGGGCATTCGCGAAGGCGACGTTATTCTAGCTTTTAACGGGACCCCGGTGACGGACGGAAATACGCTGCGAAATCAAGTGGCGAGCACCGCGCCGGGAACGGCGGTGAAAGTCACGGTAACACGGGATGGTCGCGAGCAGGAGATCGAGGTCACCTTGGGCGAGTATCAGCCGCCAAAGGTGGCACAACGCCGCAGATAGCTGGTTCTTTAACTGAAAACTCAACGAAGCGGGAGTGTGGAGAATATAACTTTAACGGACATCTTCGAACCACACTAATATCGGACAATTAGCGGGTTTGCCGTTGCCGGATTAAGCGTTGAGAAGAGCTTTCAGTTGAGTAGTGTCCACGGGCTTGCGAAGAAAATGGTGGAAATCGAATCCAGTCTGACTTGATCGAGCCATCTCTTCTTCGAACCCGGTCAAGGCAATAAACTTAGAGGCCCGAAGTTTCTCGAACCGTTTCATTCGACTCAGTAGTTCATAGCCATCGATATCCGGAAGTCCGATATCGAGTATGATGAAGTCAGGGGAGAAGTCTACCGCGATTTCTATGGCTGTGCAGCCATTGAAAGCGGTTCGAACCTTGTAGCCGGACATCTCCAGCAAGAGCGCTGTGGACTTGCAGGCGATTTGGTGGTCATCGACTAAAAGGATCTTTAGATTAGCCCCACTATTCATGCTAAATGCTTCCACTCACCATCGTGTCTCACTAGATAGATCACAAGCCAGGCTGCATGGAGATCTTATGCGCATAATATGTGTCCTATTTTTCGGATTGCAAGTCCCATCCGTAAACATTTTCTTCAAAGCGTGCGCCAGGCTTCCATGCATCAGATGAAATTTAGCTTAGTTCGTCGAGTTATAAAAATAACCCGCGCTGGCATAACGCTTGCTGAATGTAGGCGCACCGGCGCCGGAGTCAATTGTGAGTAGCCAATCCCAAAATGAGGAGAACCAATGAGCATCGATAGCACAGATTTCGATCAGTACTCGTCCACATCGCTGGATCAGGATCGGAGAGGCGCTCGATCGCAAAATATGAGTGAGACCGAACGTTGGGTCTCACTCGGAGTTGGTGTTGGACTTTTGGCTTTAGGATTGAAGCAGGGAATTCGCGACGGCCTGATGCTCGTCATCACCGGCGGTGCCCTACTTTATCGCGGCGCGACCGGACAGTGTCCGTTGTATAAAGTGGCTGGGATCGATACGTCATCCGATTATCCGCGTCCTGGTGTTAGCGTACCGCACGGACGCGGGGTGAAGGTGGAGAATACCGTGCTCATCAACAAGTCGCCGGAGGAGTTGTATCGCTTCTGGCGCCAATTCGAGAACCTACCGAGATTCATGGAGAATCTGGTTTCTGTAAAAACCGAGGGGGACCAGCGCTCGCATTGGGTTGTCAAAGCGATTGGCAACGCGGAGATCTCCTGGGATGCCGAGATTGTCAACGATGTGCCCAATGAGCTGATCGCCTGGCGTACAGTAGAGAATTCCGATGTCGATCACGCCGGTTCGGTGCGCTTTGAAGGAGACGAGCGCGGCACCCGAGTGAAAGTCACCACGGAGTATCGCCCGCCGGCAGGCAAGATCGGTGTAGGCCTGGCTAAGCTTTTCGGCCAAGAACCGCGGCAGATGATTGAAAGTGATTTGCGCCGTTTCAAACAGCTTATGGAGTCAGGTGAAGTCTTGTCCGTCGAAGGACAGCCTCACGGGTCGAGCGTCGATCGCAGCATATAAGACGCTGTCGATAGCCAAAATAGCAGATTATTAAACTTTGACATCGTGCCCATTAAATGGTCCACAGATTCCTCATCTGTTTCTCTGGAACAGATGAGCGCGGCCGTGACGCCACCGCGAACCGTTACCCATTAACTTGTTTAACTCCTGCGCATCGTTGCGCGTGATCGACATTCGCTAAGCACTAGCGATTGCAGGACGGCGGCTGTGCCAATCGGTTGCATTCTGAAATGCCAAGGCTGCGTTCAGTACCATCTGATCAGCGAACCAAGCGCCGATCAGTTGCATGCCGATGGGCAACCCCGCGGTGTTGATGCCGCACGGAATTGAGCAGCCTGGCAGGCCGAGCATGCTCGGAAAGCGCAGTAGATTAGAATGATTGTAGCTGGCGTGGCGCGTGTCGTCGACGTTGCCTTTGACACCATCCGAAATTAACGGCGCGACTCTGGCTGTGGTCGGCGAGGCGATAATACTGACCTGCTCATAGGTTTTCCGGAGCGCTTCACGAATTCGGTGCCGGGCGCGCTGCACGGTTAGATATTCCGAGGCGGTGATCGTCATTCCTACTGCGATACCTCGGCTCACGTGCGGCACAAAGTCCTGATACCGCTCGTGAAACCAGCGCCGGTTGATCCCAGCGCTTTCGGCCGAGCTGGTCATCATCGATGTCATCGCCGCGTAGCTTACCTCGGGAACATCCAAGTCGACGATCTCGCATCCTGCGCGGACAAAGACTTGAACTGCCGTCTCGAATGCCTGGCTCACTTCGTCATTGACGCCTTCGAGAAAACGCCGGAGGATGCCGATTTTAAGTTGCTTGACGTGGGCGTCGAGCCGCGCAGTATATGCGGCGGTATCTTGGTGAACGCTGGCCGGATCACGCGCATCGAAACCCGCCACCGGATCCAGACCCAACGTAATATCTCTTACTGAACGCGCGAACAGGCCGACGTGATCCTGGCTCCAGGCGCCGCGGAACGAGCCGGTCCGGCTAATGATGCCGAAGGTCGGCTTGAAACCGACGATGCCGCAGTACGATGCGGGTCGGCGCACTGACGAACCGGTCTCGGTGCCGTAGGAGAGCGGGCCGATTCCGGCCGCAACCGCAGCCGCCGAGCCGCCGCTGGATCCACCGGCGATATGCTCGATGTTCCAGGGATTATGAACCGGCCCAAAATGGGACAGCGTCGACGTCCCGCCGTGGCCGAACTCATCCAGGTTGGTTTTCCCGATAATGACCGCTCCGGCTGAGCGCAGGCGCTGCACTACAGCTGAGTCCGTTTCGGGAATCCAATCCGCGAAAATTTTCGATCCTGCGGTAGTGCGCAGGCCCGCGGTCTCGAACAAGTCTTTGATACTCACCGGTACCCCGTGAAGGGGACCGCGATAGCGCCCGGCAGCGATCTCGTCATCGGCTTTCTTGGCTTCGGCTATCGCCTGCTCGCGGGGGACCGTGATGAACGCGTTGAGCTTGCCATCGAGACGCTCCAGCCGAGTCAGAGCCGCCTTGACCGCCTCCGTGGATGACAGCTCGCGAGTCGCAAGAAGCTTGGAAAGTTCGGTCAGATTCAATTCGCAGATATCAGCGACCGGCATCATCAAGCCTTGCTCGTGACTGGTTGAAGTTGCTGCGA
>DASUVS010000472.1:0-6667 GCA_036378835.1 Binatia bacterium
AAGCTAAACCTTCAGAAGCCGATGCCGATGCCAAGCGCCGTGCCCGAGCCGCGGCCATCTCGGTCCTGACGCTCGAACTGGCGGCGTTCATCGCGCCGCACATTGTCAATTTCCTCCTCCATCCTTTTACCGATCCATTCGCCACTGGAGATTAACTGATCCCACGCGATATCTTTGCCGGCAATCATTTGAACATTTTTTTCCAACTCAGCGCGAATCTCACGCAGCGGATCCCAATAGGCTGTGAAAGGACGGCTGCGTTCCATGTAGTCCAACCAATCGTGCAGTCCCTGCATGCCGGACTGGAGCTCTTTCACTGCCGCCGACCGATCGCCGGTGCGCGCCAAGGTGAGGCCCAGATATATTCTGGCGAGGTTGTCGTCCCGATAAACCGAAAGCGCCCGCTCAAACGATGCCCGGGCGGGTTCCAGCATTCCAAGAGCATACTGGCTTCGGCCGAGATAAGTCCAGATGGACTCGCGGAAAAGCACCGCCTCATACAGATAATTCGGGTTCTTATTGGCAACCTCTTGGAAGTACGGCAGGGCCCGTTCCATATTGCCCGCGAGCAACGCTTGCCTTCCTGATTGCATCTCCCCTGCAGTTTGAAGCGACGAACAGCCGGAGCACAACACTACGGTTATCAGGAAAACAATTTCTTTATAGAGCATGGGGTGACCTTCTATTCAACACGAACGACGGATCAGAACAGTTCAGAGCTGCAGCAATCGGCAAATCGAACGACATAGCCTTCGGCGATACCCAGTCAAACCCCATCTAACAGCTCAACAAAGAAGGAGTCAATTAAGGCACCGGCGCCTCGGAAGATCGGAACCGATAACTTGAAGCTCACCTGGATTGCTATCACCTCGTGAAGATATATCTTTAAAAACTAGAGTAATACGAGGGATCAAGGAGGGAAGATAATGCCGCAAGTAAAAGCCATTCCTGATGAGTACCGGGGCGCCACCCCATATCTGAGCGTCACCGGCGCAGCCGAGGCGATCGAGTTCTACAAAAAGGCTTTCGGAGCACGTGAGACGGTGCGTATGCCCGCGCCGGCGGGAAAGGTAGGCCACGCCGAAATCAGAATCGGCGAGGCGGCCATCATGCTTGCCGATGAGTCTCCGGAGATGAATTTCCGCAGCCCGCAGACGCTTGGCGGCAGTCCGGTAAACATCCTTATTTATGTCAACGACGTCGACGCGGTGGTGAACCGGGCGGTGGCAGCAGGCGCAAAGCTGCTACGACCGGTTGCTGATCAATTCTACGGCGACCGCATGGGCGTCTTGCAGGACCCGTTCGGGCACACATGGTCTTTCGCCACCCACATCGAGGATTTATCTGCAGAGGAGCTGCAAAAACGCGCTGCACAGCACGCCGGCTGCACCGAACGATAACAGTAATGATGGGCGCCGGTAGACTTACCCAGCATCAACACATCGGCGTGATTTTGAGGCGGGAAAAATCTTTCTCGGTAGCGTAAACCGGTCATGTAGCGCGAAATCCCGGACAGCTTAAGCTGGAGAGCTCATGACGAGCGTCAAGAAAAAGCCCGGGTTGTCGCCCGGGCTTTTTTTTCGATAAGTTTTCGGATGCTATGCCCCAAGCCCGAAAGTCTTAGTCGGATTGTCCCAGAGTATTTTGCGCCGCGACTCGGCGGGGATCTCCTGGTTGCTGCTGATCGCACCCACGGTTTTGTCCGGGAATTTATCGATGGCGTCGCTGTGTGGGTAGTCGGTGGCGATCATCAAGTAATCGTCGCCGACATGTTCAATGAATGTGGGCGCTAACTCTTCTCCGGCCTCACAGCTCACCCAGCACTGCCGTTTGAAGTAATAACTGGGTTTCTCCTTGGTCAGCTTGGCTGAGCCGTGCGATTCGTGCTCCCAATGTTCATCCATGCGCTCGAGCCAGAACGGTACCCAGCCGCAGCCGGATTCGAGGTGGGCGACTTTGAGTTTGGGAAATTTTTCCAGCACGCCGTCGGCGCAGAAATTAAGACACGCAAGCATCTGCTCCAGCGGGTGGCAGGCGATATGTCGGCCAAACTCGCTGTAACGGTCGGAGCCGGCTTGCGGCAGAACCGTGCGCGCACCTTCATGGACACAAACGGTAACACCCAAGTCGGACGCCGCCGCATAGACGGAATCGTACTCCGAGCTTGCCAGTGTGCGCCCGCAGAATTTGTTCGGCCGCCAGAAGATGCCGACGAGTCCCAATTTTTCGCGCGCGTATTTTAACTCCTCGACCGCTCGCGCCGGGTCCTGCAGCGGGATCAACATGACCCCATGCAGGCGTTTGCGATCGTAGTCGCAGTATTCGGCCAGCCAGGTGTTATAAGCGCGGCAAATCGCAGCGCTCAGTTCCGGATCCATATCATCGCGCCACATGATATAGAGCCCGATGGTCGGAAACAGGACGCTGACATCGATGCCCTCGCGATCCATATCGCGGACGTTGGAAGCCGGATCGAATTTGTTAGCATAGGCATCGGCGAAACATTCGCGCCATCGTTTTGATGAGGAAAAAATATAGCCGAAATCCTCCGTCACCCGACCGGGGCGCAGCGCCGAGTCGGACACCGGCTGTCCGTCGACCAAGCGGACCGTCTGATTGGGCCCTTCGAGCCGCACCCGGCTTTTGAACTTCTCGGGCAAATACTTTTGATAGAGGTCCGAGGGTTCGAGAATGTGCCGGTCGGCATCGATGACTTTGAAACCATCCTTCATAACTGTCTCCTTCCTGCACTGCTGAGGATCTTGATAATACTAGTCAGTACTGCCTTTCATAAATCAATCCGGTCGCGTCAGCAAGTGGCCGGCCAAGGTCGGCGCCGCAAATGTGTCGCGCTCAATACTGCCTTAGGCGGCGGAACCTCAACAAAATGTCATCGGTAATCTGTGGAATTATCGTCTGAAGCTTTTCGTCTACTTTCGCGCGCACGGCCTCTTCGCACTTCTCACGCGCTTGGGCCAGCAGTCGCTGGAACCGGGATTGCCATAGGGCCGCCCGTACTACCGCCGCCGGCAGCAGAACGTGCTCGACCGTTTCCGTGATCTTGTCCTTGCCGAACCACCACGCTCCGGCAGCGACCACGGCGCCTGCTATCAGCCCGATTAAAAAACCGATGGGTCCAGTGGTGCCCAAAACCGTGGCGATAATAGCGACGCCCAGTTGTTCTCCGATGCCGCCGCCAACCGTGGCTACGGCGAGCGCAATCGATGTGCCTATAGAAAACGCGATGGCGCGGCTAAATTCATTGGAAATCTTCAGTTCAGTTCTGCCCGCGGGAAATATCGACACCTCCTCAAAAGCTATCTGCGGATCTTTGACATCGATAAAGCTTGTGCCGATGCTCTTTAACACCTCACCCAGTCGTTGTGACAACGCCGCCTGCATCTTGGGAACGGCACCATCCGTGATGAAGGATTGAATCTTAGGCAAGAAGCCGACGGTCATACTCGTCAACTCCGCCTTGAGATCGGAAACTCTTCCGCCGGCTTGACGAAACGAGACAAGCTTTGGAACAATCTGCTCATCGTAAAGTTTCGATGCGACGAAATCAGCCACCTCGGCGGAAAATCTTTGTGCTTGCGCCGCGACCTCCTTCTCGATCAATAACCGAATCGGTCCCTCGATAACTTCACCGTAGTAACGGTCTAATGGCAGCCCGATATTTTTGGACAAGCGATCGATCCGGGTTGACTCCCAAGCCGACAACGCAAGTCTCGGGAGCACCACGGCAACGAGAACCGAGATCGCGAACAGATGAATCCAGCCATCCGCCTCATCGCCGGCCGGAGTTAAGAGCCGGCCGATGCTAATTTGATTTGCCAGATCAAGACCGAACAAATTGGAAAGCCACAGGCTGGGGCCGAACAGCGCGCGAATAAACGTTGCGACCGCTTCCTGCTTGACGATGAAAGTACTGTCCCACACCACTCGATAACCTTGAAACAGCCCGCGAAAATACATTCCGGCAACGGCTCCGGTCGCGACAAAGACCGATCCGAGATGAAGCAAGCGCCGCCATCGTGAAACCACGAGTGCTCCGGCAACGGAGAGCCAGTGCTGGCTGAAACGTCTCAATATGTGCGCCAGGTTCTTATGTTCATGAACTGCAAAAATCATCCGATGAAAAAAATGCCACAGGCCAGGCAACAAGTATTTAACTACCCAGGGCGCTTGAGATGGATTGTTCGGCAGATTACTGCTGAGGCTCTCAAGTTTGTCGGCGCCCGCCCGCTTTTGAGCGGGCACGACCTTCGAGAGTTGCGGTTTTTTTATCTTATGACGAAAGAACAGAATGAAAATCGCCAGGAACACCAGCAGGTTCCAGGCGATCAAAATAAAAATTGGATTGCGGATGACGTGAATTTGTCGCGCCGGGCCAAGCAGATTGGTCGCCAGGCCCAGAAGGAAAGCGGTAAAACACACCGGCAGAGTCCAGGGGCCTGGAATTTTCGCCAGCTGCAGGATGGATTGATACCAAGGCGAGAGATGTTCGAACAAGCACGCGGCATATCGCTCGATGGAACTTAACCCGGGCTCCACGTCCTGTGCGGCGACAAATGCTCGAGCTCGAAGTTCCTCTGAAAACGCCCGCGGATCACACTCTTCGATCGAACGGATCAGTACGATCTTGGCGGCGACGTCTTCGCTTAAAGCCATGGTTGACTAGGCTCGAGTCAGAAGCATCTCAGCCGAACCCTTGGAAGTATTGCAAAAAATATCAATCGAACGAGCCTGCGCTGCATCTCCGCCATTCTGATTAGATTAAGCCGTGCTTATACCAGCGCTCCCGGCAGGCAACCGAAATGTGCAGTCGCTCAAGATGCTGCTCCATCTGCTTTGCCCCTTGCTTTACCGGATGGCGCGCGAAAAAATCCTTCACATCCGTTTCGAGGTCCGGCGTTGCCAAACCGATAATCCCTTCGCACATGCGCGGGATCGAGTTGTCCGGGTATTGGCGCAACATCTCGTCCCAGTGCTCTTTCATAAAGTCCCAGCCCCTCGAGCGGGCGTCGGGATTTAGCAATAGGTTGCGCATCAAGTACGGCGAATTCTGCGTCCGCACCTCGCCGTTGATCGTCAGGCGGCACGTGTGATCGATTAAATCCGGCTGCCGGAAGCCGGCGAGAGCAAACAGATAACGTTGCTCTTCCTGCGGCGTCTGGGCGTTTTTGAACTTGCCGTAAAACTTCTCGTAGTCCGCCGGCGTTCCGGTGTGGGCGACAATCGAGATGAGCGCCGGCACTAGGTTGCGATCCACCGCGGTAGCGCTCCGTTCATATTGGGAGTAGAGCTCTCGCGCCCGCGCCTGGCAGCTTTTGTCCGCCGCCACCGTACCGAAAGCGGCGATCAAATCCCCGCGCAGCTGACTTTCCAATTCGCTTTCCCCTTGGCGCACCGTCCAGCCGATGCGTTGCACAGCCGGCGCAAACACCGCCCGCAGCCGTCCTTGCAATTCGGTACGCTGCGCTTCTTCGAGGATTCGGTTCAGATGATGAGCGGAGCCAATCACGGTTGTCCATACATTGATGTCGCGCTCGTCGCGGAGCAGATCGAGCAGATTGAGATACTCGAAAAGCGGCGTTAAACCCGCGACTGTCGCTGCCCAGCTATCGTTGACCAACCCGAACCGTTCGACCGAAGACAAGATGCTTTGCAGCGCTTGTTTCAGGCCGCTCATCAATTCATCGCTGTAGCGCGCACGATAAAAGCCGTGTCCGCCGGCATTCACCACCACCCAATCCGGTTCATCGGGCAGGTCAACAACAAGCTCCTGGTCGGCGAGCAGGACGGTCCTGGTGACAACACCGTGTTTAGTGCCAGCGCGCAGAAAGATCGGCACCAGCCACTTTTGCTTCGATCCTTCATCATCGACCAGGTAGCGGAACAGTCGCTGCGACAGGACGATTTGGCCGGAACGTTTGGCTATGGTAATCACCGGATAACCCGGCTGAAATATCCAGGTGTCCATCAACGCGCGCACCGGCTGATGCGTGGAATCTTCGATGGCGTCCCATAAATCAGTGGTCTCGGCATTGGCATACTGATGCCGTTTTAGGTAGAGGCGAATGCCGTCGCGAAACGGCTCGGCGCCCAGGTACTGTTCGAGCATGCGCAAAACCGACGCGCCCTTCTCATAGGTAAGCACGTCGAACATGCCGGCAGCTTCCTCCGGTTTTTCCACCTTGAATTCGATCGGCCGTGTGCTCTTGAGGCCATCGATCTGCATCGCGGCGGCGCGCGAAACGGTAAAACTTTCCCAGCGGCGCCATTCGGGTTTCCAGGCATCCACCGCCAACATTTCCATGAAAGTGGCGAATGCTTCATTCAACCAAAGGCCGTTCCACCACTTCATGGTCACCAGATCGCCAAACCACATGTGGGCATTCTCGTGCGATACCACGTCCGCAACTCGCTCGAGCTCACCGCGGGTTGCCTTTTCCGAGTCGACCAGCAACGCGGTTTCACGAAATGTGATCGCGCCGAGATTTTCCATCGCTCCCGATGCAAAATCGGGAATCGCGATCAAATCCAATTTATCGCCGGGATAAGGGATGCCGTAATACTCTGCGAAATGGGTTAATGAGAAGCTGCCGATCTGCTCGGCGTATTTCGCCAAATGCTTCTTGCCTGGGACCGCCCACACCCTAAG
>DASUVS010000473.1:0-9459 GCA_036378835.1 Binatia bacterium
CAGCTAAACCGGATTAGAAATCCGGCCAACGAGAGACCCACCGCTAGGTAGAACAACCAGCGACGGTTAAGCCAGGGAACTCCACCATGGTTGGCGCGCCAGCCGAACCAGGCCCCCAAGAAAAACAGCGCCTGCCACGCAAACGGGTTGAAAAACCAATATTGGTCCGGTCCCGGATATGCCGGCAGCGCAATCCGTTTATCGATCTGCACCGCTAGCCAAATTGCCAGGGAGACGAAAATCACCATGGTTGGCCAAGATCGAAATCCGGTCACCACGAGCGGCAGGACTGCCAATAGGACGATGTAGAGGGGCAGGATGTCCATGAACGCGGGCTGGAACTGTAACGTTAAGGCCTTCACCACCGCTAGGCCCGGTTCGTTGAGAAAATTGGCGGCGCCGAATTCCTCCGCGTAGAGCGAAGTGTTGAGAGCGCCGGCGGTGTACGCCATTGTCGCCATGAATATCATGAACAAAAAAACGTGAGCGACATAGAGCTGCCATACTCGGTGGTAGATGCGGACCGCGGATATCATAAAGCCCTCACGCTCCATGGCGCGACCGTATACCATACCTGCGGTATAGCCGGAGATCAAGATAAACACTTCGGCCGCGTCGGCGAACATCAGCGACTGGAGCGTAAATTTCGCCAGGATGTTGTTTGGGATATGATCGATGAATATGCAGAAAAGGGCGAGGCCGCGAAAAAAATCAAGCCGGAGGTCGCGTTCGGTGGCCGGAGGACTCGCAATACTCATGAGCTCTATACTGTCACCTTTATTGATGGCCACCGAGATGCCTCTGGGTTTGCCTCGGCGTGTGATGAGAGTCTGGTGCTGTCGAAGGCCGCCTACCCACTCTTTAAGGTTCTTCTGTAAATCACGGGCGATGACGGTCTTCATAAAATATCTTCCGTTCTCTTTCAAACAGCGAAAGTAACGAGAATCGACGTCCTGCTTAGGCCGTAACGCGCGCTCTCTTTTACGCCACACTCATGCTCGATCAGCGGCTCCGCGAGCCATGTATGCCGAGCCGGACGCACGCGCCTCTGCGTCTTGGATTCCGATCCTTTCAGGCCCATTGAGCCGTGTAAACAGCGTCGATCGGCAAATACATCGAGTCGGGCCGATCTTCACGATTCGTTCCCATCGAGTCTCTTCAGAATCAGTCCCCTTCGGCGAGCGCAATCGGCTATATCATCCGCTGCTTCATGCTACTACTTACTATGGTCGCAGCCAAAACAGAATTGTCGATGTAACAACCCGTGATCTCAGCAAGCAAATACTAGGGGAAGCGGCCGAGTCATGGTTGCTCTTGGTTGGGATTTCATCGATTTATACCCGAATCGAAATTCGCAAGAATTCAACTAACGAAGCTTGCAGATTGAGACGAAATCTTTTATTGGCTCCAGTGTCTCAGTTACGAATTGCCCGCAGCGAAGTGGGCGCCTTCGTCGATCTTTTGCGAGTCGCTGTAGATGACCAAGGGATGCCTGAACAATGAAGCGAAGCAAACCATTAGTATTGGTAGAAGACCGGCTGCCGTGCGGCATAGCACGTTAACGAAAACCCTGCGGTCATGTCAGATTATTTTGCCTCACGACATTGGTTTCGTTTCAGAAATATTGGCGCTCCTCAGGGATAGCCTATGAGCGCGAGAGATTCCGTAGAGACAATGATTTCGAACCCCAAAGCCGGGTGCTTACTCGCAAACTTGGCTGCCTCAGAATTGAACGTCAGGCAGAGAAAAGGTTGCTTTTTGGAAAATAGCCGAACCAGTTCGAACTCGTCAATCGGTTGGACGTCGTCAGCGAGATAGAAGCGCAAGGCAGGTTCCGACAGCCCAAACGAATAAAGCAGGGGAACACGGCCATTGGCGAACAGTCGAGTATTTCTGAGGGCGCGAACTTCCGGGCTGAAATGCACAAGGTCCAAGGTTTCAGCGAACGGACCGCGGCCAATCACGATCCCGGGTAGCGCAAGGAGAGTACTGGCCGCGAGCAGAGCGACCAGTGGCCGGGGTTTCTGGATTACTCGAGCGATCCCGAGAGCCCCTGCAAGAGCTGCAGCGGGATAAACCGGCGTAAGGTACCCGCCGATTTTGGTCTCTTGCACGCTCACGATGGCGAAGGCAGCTAACGCCAGTATGCTGGCGGCGGCGAGCAAGCGATCGCGCCTGACGATTGCGAGACTTACGGCAAGCGCTGTTCCAGCCGCATGAACCGGAGCGAGGAACCCGGCCTTCTGAAAATAGGTCTCCAGATAATAAAAAGAACTCCCCTCGTGGCCTTCGAGCGGCGAAGCGAAACGAGCCAAAATATGGAGACCGAAGTATTGATCAACGAACGAATCACCGTACATCCATGCCAAGCAGACGTGCCAGGGCAGCGCAACAGCTATGGCCGCAGTTGGCGCGAGCCAGATCTCCCGCGACCGAAAAAAACCCAGACCGTGTTGTGCAATTGCGATTGCCAGCAGCCCCGGGAGAAAGAGAAAGGCGGCGGCGGATTTAGTGAGAATGGCGAGGCCGAAAGCTGCGCCGGCTGCCATGATCAAAGAGGATCGGCCGTTAGCATACAATAGGAGAACAACCGAAAACATTCCCAAGGCCGCAAGAGGAACGTCGGTCATCGCCAGGCGGCTATATGCGATGAACTGAGGGACACCAAGGAGTAAGACCACGGCCAACACGCCTCCCGTGCGATTGGCTAAGCGCCGCCCGGCCAAGTACTGAAGCACGAAAGCAGCTATTCCAAAGAGTGCGCTCGGCAGGCGCAAGGCAAACTCTGTCAGGCCAAAGACTGAAGAGCTTGCAGCCATAAGCCAGAATGCCAAAGGCGGTTTCTCGAACCAGGGCCGGCCGCCATAGTGCAAGGTTAGACCTAAATCAGAGAGTAGTTCGCGAGTCAGGACCCCGTAGATCGCTTCATCCCAATTGGCAAGGCTTTGATCGCCTAGTCGGGGAAGGATCACTAGCGCGGCAACAACGGCAACGGCAATGGATATAACCAAGTCGCAATGATCCAAAACACTTGATTGTAGCTGGGAGTGGTCGGCCGCGGATCTCATGTTCGCGGCTTTAAATGCTGTCTGGTGTATCATCCGCTTCAACGGGTTGAAATCTAACAATCAGGTTTGAATCGGTGTAGAGACGACCGGCCGCGTGGTTAGTCGGGTGTTTCCACGCCCGTAATCCTCGATCTCACTCGCCTGTCAATTGTACAGGACGCCATTGCGAGGGATCTTGCATTGCCTGAAGGGGCGGAAGTCCGCTCCACGACATCCAGCGGGAGCGATGCCATGCGGTGGCAGCAAGCTCCATCCGTAGATTTTCCCGGGAACTCGCCTCAGTCAAGCCCAGAGCTTCCCAGGGAAGCGTCACCTCAACGGTGATACGCGGCTGATCGCTTCCGAAGTAGGTTGTCACGGCGTCGGGCACAGACTTGCACGAGACCGGAGTCGCGTCGCACAGCCAGGGCCGCATTTTCGGCGTGCCGCTTTCGGGAAAAATGCGTGGCGGGATAATATAGAGCCTGAAACGCCGGGGCCCAGCCCCTGCATCCACGCCCCAATCCACGCGGAACGCTTCCTGCAGCGGGAATTCATCGCCATAGGCGAGCAGATCGGGATCATAATAGTCCATAGCGATCATGGCGAAATGCAGACCATCGGGACTCCATGACACATAGAAATCACCGAAGGGAATTTCGGCTCTAGGGGTGATCAGCGGCGCCAGCAGCGCCCGCTCCTTCGGCCATTCTTCGAGAGAGCGATCGCGCGCATCGATGGCCGCTTGCGGAATCTGCCAAGGGTCGTCGCGATTATTCTGAGCGGGGTCGGGAAGCTGGTCATGGAGGCCGCCGAGACGAGGGTTGACCCGACTGAACGCTTCGACGAGTTGCTCATAGGGACGATCATTTATGTCCACTAATCCAAAGTTATAATCCTCGCCGTCATCACGACCTCCCCGTGGATGATCATGATATTGAAACCAGTGGAGCCCGACGAGCTGGGGCTCGCGGGCGAATCGCTGGGCCGCCGCCATGGCGCCATCAGTGCGCTCAGCTTGCGTCGGCACGGTCATCAAATGGCCGTTATTAAGATTGCCTGAGCGATTTTCGTGCGCCGCGAAAAACCATTCGGAAACTAGTATGGGCTTGGCCGGGGCGAGCTGTCGCAGCCCAGCAAAAAAATACCGGGCGAGCCATCCATCAGGGCTATCGACGTTGTAGTTGGTGGATATGACGTCGACATACGGCGCCATTGCTCGCACCGCGATGGGATCGTAATAGATCGGAAGGCGATCGCCCAGTATCAGGGCCTCAGGATCGGCCTCACGAATAGCGTCATGAGCTAGATGATAATAGAGTCCAGCGATGATCCCCGTCCAACGCCGGATAAAATGGATTCCCGAACCACCGGGTCGCAATTGCGGCCAGCGACCCGTCCGTTGGAGCAAATGCTCAAAAGAGGCGATCCCTGCAGGGACGACGAAATCCGCCGTGAACCGTTTCCAGTCATTGCCGTAATGCTCGCGCAGCCGAGCGACAAGATGCTGCTTGGTGTGATTGCTGGCAGGCTGCTTCAGATAATATATAAACAGGGCACCATTCCACCAGCCGATCTCATTGTCGATAAAATAGCCGATGCGGTACGGATTGCCTTTATAGGGAGCAACCAGGCGGTGTGCCCACGCACGCATGCGCTCGGCAGTGGCCGGGTCGAACGGGTCAAACCAATGAAAGCGGGCGGTTCGCCCCAATTCGAGATTGGGAGTGGTCGGTAGCTCCAATAACGTCGGATCCAGGGACCACCCACCGGCAGTGTTAAAGCCCCACGCCAAGACTCTTTGACGTGCCGTTTGCGCCCAATCTTCCAATGCAGCATAGAATCGAGTCCAATGGTAGGCGCTGGGGTCGTTGGAAGCGGTTTGCGTAACCGCGCCGTCCATGACATTGACGCCGAGCGAAAAGAAGCGCTCGCCGCATGGTGTCACCAACCAATGCACGCCATCGTGGGTGATGGTCTTCCAGCGCGAATCAGGCGCCTCTTCCAGCTCTTTGCAAATCACCGGCGAGCGGTTCGAACCGATCGTCCGAGGGGCTGTGCAGGCCAGCATCAGAGCGCCCGAAAGCAGTGCGCCAATGCTCGGCACTAGCCAGCGACGAACTATCACTTGTCCTGCTTTCCCTCCTCAGGCTTGCAATAGAGCGTCATGAGTACTTCGAACTCAATGCCGCGCTTGGTCGCAGTATGGATTTTCTCGCTCTCGATCGTGTAGCCCACGTTGACAAATAGATCTCGGTACGTGCGGATGATCCACGGACGGAGGAGCCAGTCCTCACTCTCATCGATACTATTCGCGAGCATCAAGCGGCCGCCGCTGCGTGTCGCGTCAAAAAGCTGCACCGCAAGCCAAGCCACGTCGAACATCGGATAGAGCCAGCCCAGGTAACATATCGTTTCGGTAAACACGATGAGATCCCAGGGTCCATCCACCTGCGGCTTGTACTCCATGACGTTACCCGTGCGGAAATCGACCTGCGTTTGACTCGTGCTCAGTGAACGCGCGCGGTCAATCGCCGTTTGCGAGATGTCGAGCGCAACAATGTGGTCCGCGTGAGCAGCTAGCATACGCGTGAGATAGCCGGCGCCGCATCCGATCTCGAGCACGCGATGGTAACGCCGGCCCTCGATCATTTTGACCAGCTGTAAACATCGATCCCGCTCATACACCGAGTTTTCCAAATCCCATGGATCACCGCGTGCCCAAAGACCCTCCATGAAATTGCGTATCTTCTGATCGACAAGATCGCGCTCCGTCATAGCGTCATTACTCCTGTGCCTCACGGTTTTTGAAAGACCTGATGGCCCCAAAGCCAATCATCGTACCAGACCCTGACAAAGCCAAGGGCGCGCATGCGGTCAAAGGTGGGCTCGAAATCATATACGATGTGCTGAGGCCGATCCTCGTCAGGGTCTGCCGAGATCCGCCCATAGAGAAATCCGCGTGGTTTGAGGGCATTCCAGAGCTTCTCGACCGTTTCCACCGGGTCGGCCAAATGTTCGAAGACATCCATAGCGGTAATAAAATCGAACGACTCGCTTGGAAGGTGGCAATGCTTAAGATCGAGGCATTGGGCAGGCAATTTCCTGAGACTAAGTCGCCAGGCGCTAAAGCGCAGCAAACAGGAGCTAATATCCGCCAGCGTGGTTTGTATCCCGTGAGCCGCGAAGAGAAGACCGCCGGCTCCTACACCCGCACCGAAGTCGAGGTAACTCTTGCAGCCATGCTGCTGGGCAAAGCGCAACGCTAGAACATAGGCGAGGGGCGAAAGATCGTCGCCGAGGGCATGCCACCACATGAGCTCGTAAAGCATGGCCGGAGTCTCATCATAAAACTGTTCGATGGCCTGCCGATTCTCTGAGAAGACTTGATTCGCCCACTCACGCTTGAGGTTGGCCACAGCCTGCTCGCAGCGAACCCGGACCTCGGTCAAGTCGGAGCATTGCGTGTAGCTGCCGAGCTCGGACACAAGACTCTCACGTAGATTGTCGTGTCCCGGCAAGATCAGGGCGCGCTGCCAAGTTTGCCGGTATTCGGCAAGCGCGCGTTCGTATTCACAGTTGTAATCTTCGGTGGAATGCTCGTGCCGCTCGGCTCTCTGCCAAAAGTCCTTTAAGTGCTCGGGTAATAATTTTTGCATGATTCCTTCTGCTTCGCTCGCATCATCCGCTGGCTCAGGAAATCCTAAGGGCCGCGCGCTAGTCGGAGATCCGCCGGCGATTCAGCGCAAACTCGACAAACGAACGGAGAGCGATTTCCATGTTCGTTAGCGCGGCTCGCACTCGCGGATCACATAACACCCTCAGTTCCTCGAGACGTTCCCGAGAGTACAACGTCTGCAGGTCGCAGACGCTCGCGGGATGACAGGCCAGTTCCGTGCAACCCGCCGGCAACCTTTCCAAAATACGAATCAGGCCATCGACGCTGATCGTGTCGTGTAAGGGTGTACCGTCCTCTGCTTGCCCATAGAAGTTGCCACAATACTTGATCTCCGGCGAGCAACATCGGAGCGGAATTCCGAGTTGCTGAGCAAGCTCAAAAACAATGGGGCGGGCGGGCTCGCGGAGATGAACGTGCTGGTGCGAATCGAGATGAGTGGGAGCATGGCCTACCAGGCGATCGAACAGCTCAAGTTGGCGGGAGATTTCAGTTCGCACCGCGCTCTCACTTTCCAGCGGGACGACGGTGTAGAGGGGCACCCATTCTCCCGCGCGTAAGATCTGCTCGCCGAGATCGATATGCAATCCGATGCTTAGGCTCGGATGCTCTCGGGCATAAGTCGCCGCCTCGGCGGCGGCCGGCCAGCGGACCATGAGACTGGTACTGGTGACAATGCCGTCGCGGTGGGCGGTCATGATGCCACGGTTGATCCCGGGACTCTGCCCAAAGTCATCCGCATTGACGATCAAGTATTTGGCCGGAGCAGTTGCCTCGGAGCGTAGGTGATTTTCAGATTCTCTCAGCATAGCATCGCTTCCGTCTAAACGCCTGCGTCGACCATCACTTGCCTCAGCAGTTTTTCGGCGTCGAAGTATTCCGCGGCAATTTCTTTGGCAGCTTGGGAATGATGGCGGTAATCGCTGTTGATCGCCGCAATGGCAGGTGGAATATCCTCGAGTTTCTGAAATGCATACAGGCCGACCCCGGTCGGAATGGACTTGCTGAAACCCGTCTCCTGGGTCACCACTGGCTTGCCGCTGGCGAGATAACAGGCGCTCCGTTCGCTGAACCAACCGCTGCGCAAACGCACGTTCATATCTTTGGCGACTGTAAGCTCACCGCGGGAGCCCCAAATGTAATCGCGGTAGCTGTCCAGGGTCTCGGAAACTTGATAGGCGTCTTCGACATGCCAGCCGTATCCTTCGAGCATCTGCACGGCATCGGGTTCATCGATTGCCAAGGCCAACGAAAGCTCCTGAGGGGTGCGGCGGGGCAGTTCGAGAATTTTCAAAAACTCGGAGTGCTTGCTCCATGAATAGCGTTCGCCGTTGTATTCCAGATCTTTGACCGACTGATCCCAATGGCCAATGGTCGTGAAGTACCGCGTCGTCGGATTATACGAGGATTGCCAAAAATCGAGGATCACAGGGGACCGGGTCGGCTTATAAGTAAAAGATCCCACCGGGACACCGCAGTCCGGCGCCCCGTAATTCGCTCCCCAAGTGAATAGGGCGGTGTGTGCTCCTACGAGATCGATGTACCTTTGTTCACCGTTGGCGATCCGGAGTTGATGCACTACCGGATCGGTTTCAAGATAGATCCGGATCGGACATTTCATGTGCTCGTCGCGCAGGATCGTCCCTCCGAACAGATTGACGATGGCGTCGGCGCGGGCGTAGAGATCGTTTACCTGCAGCTCTGATAACCCGTAGCAGCGGTTGTCGCTATGAGCGGCAACATAGGCCCACTTATTTTCAAAGCCGAAGCGGTTCAGCAGACTGCTAATATAGGTCACCGGAAACGTGCAGTCGTCGGTGGTGGCATTAAACGGCCATACAGCAGTCGCTTCCACATAGTAGACATCGTATCCCAGCCGCCGTAGTGCTATTAGATGCTGGATCGTATTCCACGCTACGCCGGTTCCCGCCACGGGTAGACAGCCCATAATCCCTAGCACTACGACGACCTTTGATTTGCCCACCTGCATGCGGCTTCTCTTCCTATCAATGCTTTGGAAAAAACGTTATCCCTGGCGATCGGGCGTTCATGCGATCCAGTGGTCAGCGTCTCGGACGAGAGACCGGCGCTTTGTGAGGGAACGGTCAGTCGCGACCGTTCATCGCCTCCTCTATGAGACGCGTGAGCACTTTCGTCGCATCGAAATACTCCGTCGCGATCTCACGGGCAGCCTTGGCATGCCGCGCATAATTCGTCTCGATTTCTTTAATCGACGCCACCGCTTCCTCCAGAGTCTTGAACGCGAGAAGGCCTTCACCTAGGGGAAGTACCGCGCCAAATCCCGTGTCCTGGACGGCCACCGGCCTTCCCGCCGCTAAATAGCACGCCGATCGGCAACTGAACCAACCAGGCTGCCCTAGCACGTAGCCGTTCTTGGCGACGCTCCACTCGGCTTTGGAAGATTCGATGTAATCGCGATAACTTTCGAGATCCGGACACACCTCGGCCGGGTCGACCACGCGCCATCCCTTGCGGGCTAACAATTGACGTGGAGTCCGGCGAGTTTTCCCGGCATTGACGGCGATCTCCACAACTGATGGGGCGATGAGACTCGGTAACTCCTGGAAGCGCACGAACTCCAGATCTTTTTGTCCGTAGCTTTGATCGCCGTACACCACAGGCTTGTAACTCGTCCAATTCATCACCGTGGTGAAAACCTCGCGAACCGGTTTCTCAGGACGCCACTCTGACAGCACGATTGGCTGCCGCGTGGGG
>DASUVS010000474.1:0-22772 GCA_036378835.1 Binatia bacterium
ATTGAAGCTCACTGATTTAAGAGAAAGCTTGCAAGTCCGCGAAGTGATCTACGTGCCCAGGCGCGAGCTGCCGGCCGCGGCAATCACTTAATGAATGAGGCAAAGCATATTGAGTAGCCGGCTGGAATTCAACGGCAAGCCCGAAAGATTAAAAATTAGTGGCCGAAAACAGCTGGGCGCGCTTTTAAGCTAACCTCAAAGGGAGACTGTAATCGCGATTCCGCAAAGCTCGCTGAATCCTAATCAAGTTGATTATAGCTTCTTCTCATCTCGCCCGTGCACAAATGCCGGTGGATGAGTCGCTTCAATGGCAGTAAAAGCTTCGAGAATGCGATAGCTATGGCTGGCGCCACGCGGCACCACCCATGAGTCGCCGGCTTCCAGCAGCACGAGCTGTGGGCCCAGATGGAGCTCGGCCCGTCCTTTGATGACATAGCCGACGGCTTCATAGTCCCGCTCGCTTGCCGGTTTCTCCTCACCCGGCTGTTCGTCCTCCCATAAGCGCATCGCCATGCTTACGCCGGCAGCCAAATATTTCTGCCCCATCGAACCTTTAGGAGAGGATTTGGCGTTTACTTTTGTGATGCTTGTTTCGGCCATTGTCGTCCTCCGGATTGGCAGTTTGTTTGCTGTTTGAATTATCGGCAATCGACAGGCCCGAGTCCAGTACGGCCAAACGATTAATTCCGTGCGCCATCGATGCGCGAGGCTGATCTAGCCGCAATCGAACGACCAGCTGATAACGCTCATTTGACAGCGAGAAGAGCTGATGAAAGAATTCGGCTTGCTTGGCAGGCGTGTGTCGAAAGGAGAGTAACCCCGTGGCAGTTTTGCACAGTGAAGTTGTTCCGAAAAATTCCGGGCGGGCCTTTATCGTCAAGAAAGGACAGAGAGTGCGCATCGCCGGAAAGAGCATCGTTGATTTTGTCGCGTTCAATCTTGACGATTCGAGCGAGCGATTTGATCAGGCGCGGACCAAGACAAATCAGGTCAAAATCTTTATCAGCACGGGCGACATCCTTTTTTCCAAGCGCAACAACCCGATGCTGACCGTTGTTGAAGATACATTCACCGAAGGGCGTCACGATCTTCAAAAAGGCATGTGCAGCCGCAAACGGTTCGAAATGGTGGCTCAAGGGAAAGCTAAACGAGTGTTTGCCGAAGGTGTCGATATCAATCCTAAGGCGCCCGACGATATCCCGGACCATGGCTGTTTCGAAAACCTGAGCGATGCGCTGAGGCAGTGGAAGATAGCGCCCGAGGATATCCCCAGCCCGTTTAATATATTTCAATGCATGCGCATCGATCCTGAAACCGGAATCATGTACGACACTATGATCAGGCCTAAGGACGAGGCTCATGTGGATTTTCGCGCCGAGATGGATTGTCTGGTTGCCGCTAGCGCTTGTCCGGAGTCGGGCAGAGGACAGGCAATCCGGGTGGAAATTTACGATCAATAGGAGATGGGGAGGGAGTACCTAACAAAACATAAAAACACCGCAGAGACACAGAGAGCGCAGAGAAACATTTGATTTCGTAAGAGCCAAACCTCTGCGCTCTGCGCCTCGGCGCTGAAAAGCAACTGCTTTCTTCGCAAACTTCCCCGACTCCACCCATTCGCTAGTTACTAATCTCGAAGGTCAACAATTGCCGCGGCGCTTTTTGATAGGCCTCGAGACCCGCTTCGGCGGATTGGCCCTTTGCCGGCGTCAAGAGACGCGTGCGCACGGAAAATTGCATCGGGCTTTCGTCAAACGGATAAGGGGTCATCTTTACCGAGCCCGGCCCGCTCGGTGTAATCTTTAGCTCGGCTTCTTCGTTGCTGTCGTAAGCGATACGAATTGGCGCAATCGTATACTCTTTGAACTCCTTTTCGGAAGCGTAGCCGTCGCAGCAGAAATAAAGTGATAGCAGGTCGAAAATCTGCAAGGTGCGGTAGTTGTGCCAGAGTTCGTCTTCGAAAGCAGGATTTTCCGCCGCCAGAGTTTTTTTGTATTGCTCCTGTTTGGCCTCTAACTCTTTTTTCGCATTTTGAACTTCCTGGCTTCTTTCGCGCACATTGCCGGCAGGTTTCGTAAAGACGTTATAACGATTGTGCCACAAGCCGGTGCGGTGCATCGACACGATCAAACCCGCATAGAGGTCGTGCGAACAAAGCCAATCGACGTTTTTGGCATAGGCTTCTAGTTCGACAGCTTCAAACGAGGGGATATTTTCTCGATGGGCGTACGGCCGGCCTTTTTCGACGTTGATGGGCGGATTGCCTTCGAATTCACGATAGCCGCTGTCGTGATAGGTGGTGGCAAAGACCATTGTCTTATAAGGCCGGAGCTGCGAGAAGCGCTCGTTACCCCAGTGAGCCGCGAATTGCGCCGCTAGTTCGGCATGGTCTTCCTGTAGGCTGACGTAAGAACGGCCGTCTTTGAGTTCGCGTATAACCATCGTCGAAGCTCCTTCTAATCATTGTTTTGCGGCATTCTTTAAGCACAACTCTGCCGCGAGTTGCTGCAATCGAGGCGGCGCGGGTCGTCGTTCTCGAGGACGTCCGTTGTCCATATGTTCGCTGCGTCGTGGACCGAAGAGACAAAGATCCCGCGAGTCAAACAACCTTCGTTCCACTACCGGTTCATAGCTCATTTTAGTTTGCCGGAGAAGCGGTTGCGATTGTTGCCGATGCCCGGTTACTTGCACCGACAGAAAAATGCGATCCCGCTGTCACGGGTTGATTGTCAGGTAATCCGACCATCCTCCGAACGCAAAGGAAGAATCAATGTACAGTGTCCCGTCAGGATTTGTCGATCCTCCTGATTCTTGCCTTCGAGCTCACAGCTAATCCATGGATCAGAAGAATCACTCGACTTCTCGGTAATCCGCGCGAAAAAACGCATCCTATCGCCTTCGAATGTCGAATAGGTGTGGCGCACGTTAATTTTTCGCAGCCAGCCGCGCGGGCCGATCCAATCCGTTAACATCCGGATCAGCAGCGCCTGGCGATAGGCGCCGCTCGCGATAAACGTTGGCAGTCCATTGTGCTGGCGCACGTGGTCACGATCAAAGTGCAGGTGCTGAACGTTTTCTTGCAACCCGGCCCACCGTACAGTGTCAACGATCGTGAGTGGGCCGTGTTCCCGCGGGGGAATCGAATCACCAATTTGGGCCTTATCAAAGAAAATCGTTTGTTGCATGTCGCAAGCTTTGCTACTTAAGCTCCCGTATTAAAGTTCTCATGCGGCGGGGGAGCGTTGCCGAGTTCACCTAGAATCTCGTTGTTGTGCTGGCCTAGTCGTGGCGCCGGAGCAAGCTGGACGCCGGTTACCGTGGCGATGGCTCCGTGAGGGAATATAATTTGTCCAAGCAGCGGATGGTTCATCTCTCTTAAAAAGCCGCGCGCGACGAGCTGGGGATCGTCGATGAGGTCGAGCGTCGTCGCTACCGGCGAAGCAGGAAAGTGTCGCCGCTGCGCTTCTTCGACCAGTTCTTCTTTGGTGAAACGCGTCGCCCATGCATGGAGCCGATCCATAATGAAGTCGCGATGCTTGTGTTGATTTTCTTCTTGGGCCAAAGACGGATTCGAGCTGAGGTCCGGATCCTGTATCCAATCGAGGAATTTGTCCCAGCGACCCGGCCGGTGTATCTGGCTGATAACCCAATGGCCGTTCTTACAAGGCAAGGCTCCGGAAATCGCAGTGATGGCCCCCTTGCTGCCGCGGCGCTCGGTGATCGTTCCAGAAAAACTGTACTCTACCATGGCCTGCTCGGCGAAAGATTCCAACGATTGGCGCACCGACACGGTAGCGGCGATCCCACGTCCGCAATTTCTAGCTGCCAGCAAAGCGGCGGCGGTGGCGACGCCGACATACGCCCCCACCGCTAAATAAGGGATGTGAGCGCCTAAAATCATCGGAGCCTGATTCGGCTGACCGGTCAGTGATAGCAGTCCGGATCGCGCCATGGCGCAGATCTCCGGGGAGTCATTTTCAATCTTCGTAACCACCAATTTTGGATTGGCCTCAAAGCAAAGTTGCTCTTCAATCGGCAACCGCTCAGCAACCAAAGCGTCACTTCGGCCGAGCAAATCAATAAACAGCTTTCGGCCGGTGGGCGAATCGAAGTCGAGGGTAAGGCTCTTCTTACCTGCGTTTAAAAACTGATGATACGCGCTGTGCTCCAAATCCTTGTGGTCGGCGAGAAAAGGCGGCAGGCGGCGCAAATCGTCGCCGTTGGTCTCTTCGACTCGAATGACCTCGTGGCCTTCTTCGACAAAAAGCCGGGTGGCATAAGATCCTATAATTCCGGTCAGGTCGATTATCCGCGTCATCTATTTGTGCTCGTCGGCGCGGTCGGAATAAGTCTTGTCAGGAAAAATCACAACTGTATGGCGCCGGCGCAAGACGATTTGCTCGTCCGGATTCAAAACTTGTTCTTCCTGGGTAATGTAGATGCCGAGTCCGGCGCGGCCCTCGCGGGCGACGATGTCGACGATGCAGCTTCGGGTGAAAAGCTGCTCGTCGAGATAGACCGGCGCGATCCACTCGGTCTCGGATCCGGCATTGCGCACGTTGGTATACCCCGGCGGCAAGGGTAGCTGGCGCCGCAGATCCATCGGATCGGCGTTAGCTCTTTCGGTGCTCTCTCTGAAACTGAACGGCACCCAACCGACCAGCGTCGGTGGAAGCAGCCGCCCTCGATAGCCGGCGGCCCGGGCAAACTCATCATCGAGCCACAACCGGTTTGCATCGCCGGTGGCGTCGACATAACGCCTGACATCGGAGGCGCTGAGAACTTCCAGGGGCCGCGCCGGACTTTGCCGCCCAATTGCGGCGCGCAGTTCAGGAGTGATGATTGAAGGACTATTCTGGCTCACGTGAAAGCCTTATGTGTTTCTATCTCGTCGAACTGCTCGCCGGATAGATTTAGCCACCGGCGCATAACGTCTGTATTGTGCTCGCCCAGGCTGGGCGCGGTGGATGGCGACGGCAATGAAACGGGTGACAGAGTGAAGGGCAAGCGGGTCGTCAGCATCGAACCGATGCGTCGCTCTTGCATGCGTGAAAAAACTTTCGCCGGATCCGGTTCATCGATCACCTGATCGATGCGCCGCACCCGTTCAGCAGGGATGCCGGCTTCTTTCAGACGCCGTTCGACTTCAGAGCTGGAATACTGCTCAGTCCAGGCTTCAATTTGGCGATCGATCTCGTCGTGATGATCCATGCGGCCCGCGGCGCTGCTTAAGCGAGTGTCCGACCTTAGTTTTTCATTGCCCAGTACTTTGGCCAGTGCTTCCCACTGTTCGTCGTTCTCGATGCTTAGGGCGCACCAATTGTCCGCTCCGGTGCAGCGATAAACTCCTTGAGGAGCAAGGATGTCCGAACGATTGCCGAGCCGATGTGGAACCTTGCCGTTTACCGCGCTGCTCAGCAACAGCGGCCCGATCATCGACGCGCTGCACTCGAACTGGCTTAAATCGATATGAGTGCCGCTGCCGGCTCGCTTGCCAATTGCCTGCAAAATCGCGAAACAGGCATGCAGCCCGCCAATGTAATCATTCCACGAGTTGGAAATCGCAGTGGGCGGGTCGCCTTCCGTGCCGGTCACCGTCATCAGACCGCTGTACCCTTGCAGGTTCATGTTCATGCTGGTCCAATCGCGGCGGGGGCCGTTGTGACCATAACCGGACATGCTGACATAAATAATTCTTGGATTGAGCTTTTCAATTGTTGCAAAATCGAGCTTGAGCCTGCTCATGACGCCGGCGCTGAAGTTTTCGATCACCACATCCGCAACGGCTGCTAACTTAAGAGCGATTTTTTGCCCGGTTTCGTTCTTGAGGTCTATGGCAATGGAGCGTTTGTTGCGGTTGGTATTTAAATAGGAAGCGTGACGCTGGTCATCACTGATATAGGTGGATTGCCAGGGATGGTCGGGATGCTTGCTGCTTTCGACCCGAACCACGTCGGCGCCTAAGTCAGCAAGCAGGCGGGTGCAGAACGGGCCCGCCAGGACGTGAGTGAAGTCGAGCACGCGGATTTTGTCGAGCGGCGCGGGAACAGCGGGATATTTAGCACCACCGGCGTTATCGGACATTGAGCTCCTTTTGTGCTTGTTGAAGCAGATCGCGGCTGGCTACCTGGCTTACCGGGATGTCTTTCTTTAGGTTTGCTCGGTCGAGTTCGTAGCGTACTAGATCCCTGAGCGCCTGATCGGACAATCCGCCATCGACGCTGTAGCAGGGCAGGTAATTGTCAAAAGCCGCGCGTGTGGTGGCGAGATCGAGCTTCAACCACTTGGAAGCGATGGCGACGCTTTCTTCCTGGTGATCTCTGATAAACCTAAGAGCCTCGATGGTTCCCTTGATTGTGCGCTTTACCTGTTCAGGCGATTGCTTCAGGCTCTTGTCTGTTACGACCATGGCGTTTTGCGTCAGCGGAACATGGTCACGCGTCCAGAGCAGAACTTTGTAGCCTCTCTTGGCGCCGAATATATCTGCCGGCGATGAGACGAAAGCGGCATCAATTTTTCCCCCATCCATCGCGGCCAGTCGGGCGGTATTATCTCCTCCCGGTAAAAGATTGACGTCCTTACCGGGTTCCATCCCGGCTTGACGAAATAGGGTTACGCTCGTCAGATACAACTGGCTGCCAAAGGTGCTGATACCGATGGTTTTCCCGCGCAGATCGGTTAACTTCTGCACCTCCGGTTTGACCAACAGCAAATAGCCGAGTTTGTCCTGTGTGGTCATCACCAGCTTGATCGGCAGTCCTTTTATCGCACCGGCAATCCCTGGTCCGGTGCACACTGCGGAATCCAGGTCGCCGGAGAGAAGAGCGTTGGTGGCAATCGCGCAAGGGACCAATACATGCTCGGAGTTGATTCCATGCTTACTGTAGAATCCTTTCCTTTCCGCGAGGACCGTGGGCAGGAAGCCAAGCGAGGCGGCCGAAATTCCAATGCGAACTCGCTCCTGAGAGCGCGCCGGAATTTGCGGCCAAACAATAAGCGCGAACAGAGTTAAACCGAGTCGGGTCGCATTTTTGATAGTCATTTGTCTGTTCTCGTGAAAAAACCTTCCTGATCTATTTCTCTGATCAACGACGGATCGAAAAACTCTGCCGCCTTCATCCCGTCGAGTTTGGGAGTCGATTCCCTGAGATCCTCGATGCTTGCCTGAATGGCATCCTCCCGCGGATACGGCTTGCCGGGCAACGCCTCCAGAAACTGAACTCTGTAGGTAAACTCCAGCAGCTTCGGGTTATCAACCCGCATGTATTTGCGGAATACCTGATAGGCGAGTTCTTTGTTTTTTCTGCCGGCCGCAATCGCCTCACTGTATGCCATGAAAAAGGCCTTGAGCCGCGGCCGATTGTCTTTCAGAATCTGTCGGGTGGTATTGATCTCGCTTCCCGGTGAAGGAACGCCAAAGTCCTTCGGTTCGCCGAGCACTGAGATCTTTTGCCCGCTCAATTCGGTAAATTGAAAGACTTTGTCGGATTCGCCGATGGTGGCGTCGATCTTACCCTGGAACATGAGTTGTATTCTTTTGTCCGATTCGCTCACGCCGGTGGGAACCAGCGACACGTCTTTACCTGGGATGAAGCTTAGCTTGGCAAGGATTCGGCGCAGGAGAAAATCGGTGCCGGCGCCGATGCGGCTGCTGCCGACGATTTTACCTTTCAGCTCTGCCGTGGATTTGATCGAAGGCACTGCGATGAGCTGGTACGGCAATGTGCCGTTGGTGGAAACCGTTACAATCGGCGCGCCGCGGGCGACTGCGCCCACGACGCCCGAGCTGGAATCAGTGGTTAAATGAACATTGCCGGCGAGTAGGGCAGTCAGGGATACGCTGCCTGCGGCAATGCTGACAAGTTTTACATCGAGCCCATATTTTTCGTAGAGTCCGAGATCTTTAGCAATCCACAAAGGCGCGCGGTTGCCGGTGAACGAACTATAGGAGACAACCAGCGGTTGAAGTGTCCTTTCTTGCGCCTGGCCTAAGCCTGCAAACGATAGGGCAAGCAACAGAATCGCAGTACGCGAAAACATCGAACCTCCGGTATGAAATCCAAACCGTAGAGTGATGCCTCTGTTTATTCATCACCCGGCCATGCGTCCTTCTATACATTCTTTTTCCCAGGGCAACAACGTGGCGCCTTCAGGTTGCAAGGCTAACGCGGGTGGATTAAAAGGAGCTTTAGTGAATGCAAACATGCATCGGTGCAGACCGTGAGAAGTCATTAATCAATCAGGATGGGCGAACGAGGAGGTTCGAAATGGAGCTGCAACAACATCATTCTCGTGGCAACGTATTCTGGCCCGGCAACAATCGCATCGCGGTTTTTCTAAGCTTTGATTTTCAAGGTGGCGAAGATGTTCGGCCCGACAAAAACGGCAGGGTCAATCATGAAGAGTACACCCAAGCTGAATACGGTCCCAATACCGGAATCTGGCGAATCCTACGAATCCTTTCGGCCCATGATGTGAAGGCAACGTTTTTGACCTGCGGTGGGATCGCGGAAAGATATCCGGAAGCGCTGGCGGCGATCGTCGCCCAAGGTCACGAAGTGGCGGGGCACGGCTATCATCATGAAGTTGCCCGCGATCTGAGCAAGGATGAGGAGCGAGAGGTGATGAAGCGAACCAGCGAGATGCTACTTAACCGCGCGCAAAAACCGCCGGTCGGATGGCGCTCCTGCACGCAAAGCCCGAACAGTTTGGAATTGCTGATGGAACACGGTTACTTGTGGAACAGCAACTCGTTTTCGTTTGATTTACCGTTCGTTTGGCGAAACGGAGACAAGCAGCTCGTCGAATTACCGCGACAGCCGTTTGGCGACGGCAGGACCTACGGCCATCGCGATTCAGGCAATCCAAACGATACCTTAACGGTTTGGAAAGCTATGTTCGACCAGTTCTATGAAGAATCGAAAATAGCGCCGACGTTCTGCCCGTTCCAATTTCACCCTTATATTTCTAGCCGGCCCGGTCGAGCCAAGACGCTGTCTGATTTGATTCAATACATGAAGTCACACGAAGGTGTCTGGTTCGCCACCGGTAGTGAAGTTGCAAAATGGTGGTTGGATAACGGCTTTTCAGCCGAGGCAGCAGCGCAGGTATCCAAGGTAGCTTAAAGCTAATGAGCTTGTGGCGCTTGCCCAAGCGCCACAAGCCAACACGACTTGAAGGTCGAATACAGATCGTCCTTGCACAAATCCGGTCCTTATCAGTAGGATCGGAATAAAAATCTCACTCTCTTCCGCAGCCGCCTCCCCATCCGCTTTTTCACTGCGAACCAAACCCGCAACAGCCAATTCCTGGAGAACCAGGCAAACGAGGTGGATGTCGTAATCCACTGATGATTGAATTCAAAGCGCGCTTTGAATTTTCTGATTTGCAGGGTTTTGCCGAATTTTCTTTTGAAGATCGTTCTGACGCTGACCGCGTTGCGCGTTTCAACGAAAACAGTCAGCGTTTCGATCGGCAACAGTTGGCGCACGCGCGAAATCTTTAGCGCCAGCGTCTCTTCATTGCGAGCGCTGATCTCGATTAGATTGTTCAACAGTTCCGGATCTACACCAGCTTTGTCGATGACTTCCCTGCGCGCCGAAAGTTCTTCGCCCCCATCATCGGTGTAACCCGCGACGATAAAATAGGTCTTGTGCTTGGAAGTCTGCATCGACTTCTGCCACCAGTCGATGGCTTTCTCAAGACCGATGCGTGATGCTTGTGAAAGATTCCTTGAACCGGCGCAGCCGTAGGGCATTGCTACGATCACAATCGAAATGGTCGTGGTCTCCTTTTCTGTTAGCTTAGCGGCGGGTAAAGGTCAGGATCGGCAAATCGTCACGGTTACCGGCTTGCCGCCTGACCGCGAGATCGAACGCGCGTTCAGTGTCACCAGCAGATCCATCTGCTTCGAGCAAACCTGCCTGGCTATTTTGCCGGTGATTCATTTATTCTTATCTGCTGATTTGAATGTTGCCGTGATGCGGTAATGCTTTCGCCATGGTTTCCTTCGCCGCCAACCGGTGTCGTGAGGCATATGCTCTTCAAGATTTGTTTTCACGTTTTAAGCCATTTTACGGAGGTGGGCGTGCGGCCTGACGCTCCTTATAAAGATTATCGACGAAACCGCTGGAGGCCAGTTCACGAACGAATTTCGATTCCACGAACCTGTCGGGCTCAATCCCGGGCGGTATCGGCCGCGTTGCAGCGAGCTCGTCTAAGATCGTTTGAATTCCCGCCTGCGTAGCTTCCGGGACTCTCTTGAAATGTTTCGTAGCGTAGACTTGGTAAATTTTCTCGACGGCAGGGGTGGTTTTCTGCTTGGTATACTTCTCGAGTGTCGCGAGCGCAGTTCTTTTGTCGGTTTTGAAGCGATGAATGCCCTCGACATAAGCCTTCATAAAGCGCGTGATCAGTTCGGGTTCTTTCTTGAGAAACGACTGGCGCGCGGCGAAGGGCCCAAACGGATAAACCAATTCAGATGGAACATCGGCCAGACGAGTGTATCCTTCGCTTTCGGCCCGCAGTGTCTCGGGACCGATCGAAAGCACGCCGCTCTGAACCGAGCCGCTCTTCAGAGCGGCAAAGACTTGCGGCCCGGAACCGGCTTGAAAAATGCCGACGTCTTTGTCGGCTTGCATACCCCATTTCTTCAACAGATAGCGCGCCACAAAATCCGTAGTCGCGCCGATGCGGCTGACCCCAAGCTTTGTGCCTTTGAGCTGCGCCGGTTGTTTGATGCGGGGAATCGACCAGAGTTCGAAGGGCAGCGAATCAATGCTAGCGCCGAGCAGCACGACATCGGAACCCGAGAGATTGGCCGCCACGGTGGCACCCGCAGCGGTGAAGGAGATGGCGACATCGCCGGCAATCAAGGCTTGCAACGACGGCGGTCCGCCGGCGATGTAGATGAATTCCGGATCGATGCCGTGCTTCTTGAAGATTCCCGCCTCTTGGGTGATCCAGAGCGGGCCGTAAACCACGGCAATGGAGGTGTAGGCGATTCGTAGAGGCTCGGCGCCGGAACTTGTTGAGAGGCTTAGAAAAATAATGATCAGCCAGATTCGGCCGAATAAATATCGTAAATAAACAAGAAAATTTATCCGATTTTCTCTATCCATTCGTGGGTGCTCGTGAGCAATCTGTAAGTTAGATTACCCTCTTCTGTCAAGTAATTGAAGCTGTGGTCGAGCGGGCGGTCAACTTAGGATCGTGCTTTCCAGAACTCGGATAGGCAGCGCTTTCTGTCAGCGCCGCTAACTGTAAACATTTACGGCTCTGCCGCGTCCAACACTCTGAAAGACAATCCATTCGAGAAAGGATAGACATGAAGAAAGCAATTGTGATCGGTTTCAGCGTTTTAGCTCTTGGCAGCGCAGTAACGGCTTCCGCTGACGATCGCTCCTATGGCTGGCGCGGCGACCGAATCAACCAACGTCTGGACGCTCGCGGAGCGCGCATCAATCAGCATCTCGATGCGAGGGGCGACCGCATAAACGACAAATTGGATGCGAGAGCGGCAAGGGCTAGAGCCGATGGCAAGTTCAAATTAGCCGAACGACTCGATCGCCAAGGCGACCGGATCGAGCGCCACCTGGACAAGAAAGGCGACCGGATTGAAGCTTATTGGGATCGCCGGGGTGATCGTATCGATCGTAGATTCGACCGGCGTGATCACCGAGATGGCCGCTTCGCCCATAACGGCTATCGCCGCTGAGCATGAGCACTGGCAAGAGAGTTCCGGGAAAACTTCCCGGGGCTCTCTTGCCTCGTGTGTTGGCCGAGGTGATCGCGCCGCGCTTATCCCGAAAAATATTCTTTAAAGCCGGTCACCATAATGTTTGCCAATCTCTCATTGTAATTCTCGACGTGTCCGTAGTGCGTGAGGTTGGGGACGTGAAGCAATCGCAGCGCCTTGGTATGGGGAGCAAAACGATTGAAGGCATAAACCTCTCGGCGAAACTCCAGGCCCTTCTTGCCGCCCTCGACCCAATGACCTTTATCGTAGTCGCCGACTATGTGGAGCATTTTCTTGCCGCGCAGGCAAGTCAAGTCGGATTTGTAAGTGATGAAGAGTTCCTCATCCGGCAGGCCCGAGATCCTGCGAATCTCCGGGAGCAAAATATCGTGGGCGCTGTGTTCGATATCTTGCAAAAACGGCTTGAACTGGGGCCGGCGATGGTTCTCCAACTCGAACCACTTTTCAGCGCTGCCCCAGGGTTGATTGGGTCCGACATACCCGCTCTTGATGTAGCCGCCCGGAGAGCGGCGGCTTAGATCGGTCAAATTTCGAAACGGCGCGGCGCGCTCTTCCGCAGATTTCTCCGCACACGCGAGATCCCATTCCTTGCGCACCCATGCCGGCATGCCGGTGCCGAAACCCAAGCCGCCGATCAAGTTGTTTTTAAGTCCATACTGTTCCATCAAGTAAAAATATTCACCGCCGGTGGAATGCCCCCACATGAAAATATCTTGACCAGGCAAACTTCGCTCCACCAGCGCCTTGATCGCTTCGGTGCACATGCGAAAGGTATAAACCGCCAGCCGATTCCTGAGTTCTGCGTCCCCGGGAGTTTCGCCGATGACAAACTCGGGGCGTCGCTCGCCAATCGGCAACCAAGGTTTTCGGCTATAGTGGCCCGGCAGCGAGAGGGCCAGCACCGGGATACCCAGAGAGGCGATATGCTGCGCAACGCCGACCCGTGCCATGGCCGGATCGATCCGGGTCAGATCGGGATATTCTTCGGGACCATCCGGGGTGAAGATAAACTCGTACTCGTTTGCCGCGCCGCCGTGAATCATGACCACGCCGATAGGGCCCAAAGATGCCTTGGCCGGCGTGAACAGGCGGCCGTGGATGTCCCACCGAAAGAGCTCTCCCGGTTTCTCGGGATTGGCGTACCGATAAATCGTCTGTTGCACTTCTTCGACGGTAAACGCAGTCCGCGCGAAAGGATCGGGGAGTGTCTTATAATCATCAAAGGTCATGTAGTAGATAAAGTCGTCGCGTAACCCGGCGCCATGCGTTAGCGCAGCAACCAGCCTGTTCATTGCGTCTTGGCTCATTTATCCTCCTTAACCGGCACACTAGCGTGTTATTTCGACCCCTACATATGTTGTCACCTGCTGCCTATGTCAACCGCAGCCCCAGTTCAGATCCTTTCATCCTGGATTGCCCTCCTTGATGGATCCTGGAGAACTAGGATAAAGAACAGGAAATAGGCCAAGGAGGCTATCGAATGAGCGGAGATTCCCAAAAAGCATCATACGCAAAAGTAGACCGTAAAGCCGAGGTGATGGACACCCCTTATGATCGTTGGATCGCGTCGCAGGGCATTGATGTAATTCGAGGGTTCTTTGTGGAAAACCTCTATACGATTCCGCTCAAATGGTGGGACCGCCTGGGCGGCAACGGCGTTTATATCATGTTGGACGGCACTGGGTATCTCGATGATGCTTATGTTTGCGGCATCCCCCCGGGTAAGAGCCTCAATCCCCAACGACATATTTACGAAGCGCTCATTTACGTCCTCGATGGCCGGGGAGCGACCACCGTTTGGCAGACCAATGGGAGCAAGCAAAGTTTTGAATGGCAGACGGGTAGTCTTTTCGCGATTCCGTTGAATGCCTGGTACCAGCATTTCAACGGCCAGGGTGACCGCGATGCCCGCTTGCTTGCGGTGACCACGGCGCCGCTGGTTTTTAATTTATTTCACTGCGAAGATTTTGTTATCAACAATCCATATTCCTTTACCGATCGGTTCAAGGGCGAAGAGGGATTTTTCGGCGGCAAGGGCACGCTCTACAGCGACCGCGTGGTCGAGACCAATTTCGTTGCCGATACCATCAATATCGAGCCGGTGGCGTGGACCGAACGCGGCAAGGGCAACGCGACGATTTTCTTCGAGATGTCGGACAGTATGATGGGCTCGCACGTTTCGCGCTTTCCGGTGGGTATCTACAAGAAGGCGCACCGTCATGGGCCGGGTGCGCATGTATTCATTCTCACCGGTAAGGGCTACTCATTACTTTGGCCCGAAGGCAAAGAGATGACCCGGGTTGACTGGAAGCCAGGTTCCATCGTCGTGCCGCCGGAAGGCTGGTTTCATCAGCATTTCAACTCCAGCGCCGAGCCGGCGCGATATCTAGCTCTGAAAATCCTCAGCCGAAAATACAAGCTGCAGCCGGGAAAAATCCAGTCCGATGTGCCGCTGGCGTTCGGCGGTTGGCAGATCGAGTATGAGGACGAGGATCCGATGATCCGCAAAATATTTGAGGAGGAATGCGCCCAGTCGGGTGCGGAAGTTCGTATGCCCGCAATTGCCCGTGACTGATGTTGCCCGAGGCTATGGTTTTGCTAATAATTGGATAAAATAACCACAAGTTGGACTACAGGAGAAAACGATGTTGAAGCCCATCGGATTGACCGAAGGACATTATGAGTGCCGCTCGTTGGATGAAACGCTGCCGATTTTCACCGATCTGCTGGCTCTCGAAGTCGTCGAGCGCCAAGACCACGGAGCGGTACTGAAGCATCCGAATACGGCGTGGCGTCTGGTGGTCCATGAAGGCGGACCGAACGCGGTTAACAAGCCGCACACCAACCATTACGGATTTCGGGTTTCAAGCTCCAGGGAAATTCCCAAGGCCTACGAATACCTCACCGACCACAAAGACCAGTACAAAATCAAAAGCGTGACCAAACCTCATGAAGCTCATTTCGCCTATTCGGTTTACTTCAAGGAGCCGGGTGGTAACGATCTCGAAATCGAATACTACAATCCCGCGGCCGTCAAGCAGGGCCGCAAAATCGCCGCGCCGCATTGGACTGAGCCGCTGCCGGAAGAGAAATTTCCCGGAAGGGGGTACGTGCCCCAGGCGATGACCCATGGAACTTTGAATTGCGATGACAAGGAGGTCAATGATCGCTTTGTCAAAGAAGTTCTCGGCTTGGAGATTATCGGCGGCGGCCGTACTTCTACTTACATCAGTCATCCAAGCACGCCTTGGTATGTCGTTGTTCTGCCGACCACTCGACGGGAGTACTTGACGGCAGCGAATCGGTTTACCTTAAAACTGGCATCGGCCGAAGAGGTTGCCGATGCGCACAAGGAATTTACGACCAAAGGTCAAGCGATCGGCATCAATGAGCTATGGGACCTGCAAGAAAACGGACGCACTCATTTTATCTTCAGCGACATCAGCAAAAATTGGTGGGAAGTTACTTCGTAACTGCAAATCGCCGTTTAACCCGTCGGCAATCCGGCGGGAGTTCTATCCAGTGAAGGCGACCAGCCCGCAGCCCGTCGCCCACGGGTGAACCGGCTCATAGGCGAGCAAGGTTGCCCGCCGCTCCCCGACGGCTCCTGCCACGGTTATCCAGGTCCTGATTTCGTGGCCGCCGGAACCGGCCTCTTTATCGATTTCTGAATGAGAGTATTCGGCCAGACGGGCGCGCCTGCCGTTGATTAAAGTTTTGAGGAATTGCTCGTCAAAAGCGATATTGATTTTGCCCATCTTCGCTTCCCCGGGCCAGTGAGAGAGACCGCCGGTGGCGACCAAGGCAATTCGTTTGGGATGTTCCTCGAGGATTTTACCGAGCACCCGGCCTAATTCAAAACAGCGCTTGGGAGCGGGCATCGGAGTCGTCAAGGTGTTGATAATCACCGGCACCACCGGCACGGTCATGCCAGGATTTAAAAAATGCAGCGGCAAGATCGTCGCATGATCGAACAATAGTTCATCGGAAAAAGCCGGATCAAAGCCGCTATCGAGACATGCATCCAATAGCTGGACGCCCAAAGCAGAGTCGCCGGGCACCCTCGTCTTGGGTATTTTCAGCCATTCTTCCACCGGCCCATCGTAGTAGCTGGCGCGGCCGATGCAGAAGGTCGGCATCTGGTTCAAGAAAAAATTTGCCCAGTGTTCGACGCTAACGATGACCAGAGCGTCGGGTTTCGAAGCCGCGAGCATCTCGCCGAGTTTGTGATAGCTGCCGAGAATTTTATCCCTTTGTTCTTGGGGCGCGGCCTCGGTCCAAGCAGTCATTCCCGGGGCATGACTCGCAGCGCAGGCAAATACGATGGACATAGTTTACTCCAATCCGGCCAGCGCCCTGGCGTAATCTTCATTGGAGACACGGTGCAGTAACGTGAACGGCCGCAACAGCAGCGGATGAACGCCGCAGGTGTAGAGTTTGCGCACATCCAGATTTGCTATCGCCGCTTGCTCCTCCGCCGTCAGTTCGTAGCGAGCGAGAAATCCGGCATTGTCGGCTCGGTAAGCATCGCGCCGCTCGGGATTGCGATTTACGTCGTAGATGAGTTTCTGTAGTTGATAGAGACTCATATCAACCGTCCAATCTTTGGTGCAGCCAAGTGATTACCGTTTGAAAAATATTCGGGATAGCGCCCATATGACCGCCGGGAAATAGCCGAATCGTTTTCGGGTCGCCATGCTCCAGGAGTAGATAGAAATCCTCAAGCGGCACTTGCTTATCTTCTTTACCGTTGACGATTAGCAATGGTGCGCACGGTTTGTCCAACCAGCCTTGGTCGAGCAGCGAGAGCGCCGGCATAACTCGGCAGAGTTCGTCGAAGCTGTTCATGCCGAAGAGATGGGCGCGCGCTTCGATCAGATCAAAGAGATAAGAGTCGGCGTTGCGCGATCGTTCTTGCCATTGGGGCTGAAAGAAGTAGTGGATGCCTCCGCCCCAGTTCACCGCCGCTCGTAATTTGTCGGGCGCGAGATGGGCAAGTTTGGTCGACCAGTGACCGCCGAAGCTGGCGCCGACCACGGCAATGCGCGTCGTATCCACTTCCGGTCTTTTTCTCAGATACTCCAACGCCGTTGTGTGAACCTGGTGCGCATCGGGTCCGGCGAGCACCGGGCTCTCGCCGGTTCCCGGACTATCCATCACGAAGCAACCCCAGCCTTGTTTCACAAACGATTCGGCAAAGGAGTGGCGTTCCTCCTTCCAATTGTCGATGCCGCCCCAATGCATAATCATGGGAGCGGGCACTCTTTTAGGCAGCCGCAGATGTCCCACGATCTGTTTGTCATGAAACGGAATGGACACACGCTCGATGGGAATTTCAAAATACTTCGAGGCAGCTAGAAACATCTCGCGGGTTTTTACATAACCGTGATGTTTACCCGGAGTGCTGGGGAAGGGATGGCGCGCAATGCCGTAGTAGCCGTAGGATTTCAGATAACTTTCCTTGGCTTCTTGTTTATTGCCGGCGCTCTCGGCCGACCTTGCTTTCTCTTCCCAGCGCGCGCCCAATTCATTCCACGCCTGCGCCCATGTCTCGCCTTGCACCGAACTCATCTTACCGAGGGCTTCTTCCGCTTCGGCTTTATCGGCATGTAGAAACGGCGCTCGCTGGCCCAGGCGAGCGCGAATGTCATTCTTGATCTGTTCCAGGCTACGTGGCTGATTCATACACTCCTCATCTTCGCATCATAAAGTATGATCGAAAACATAGATCGGCTGGGGGCATAAATGCAACGCTGCAGCCCATTTGCGCCACAAGGGCCGGGCAGGCGTTATTTCGTGGTTGCATCTTCGAATGTTCTATTCGCTCAAATCCATCTCTAAAGTCTTTTTTGCATGGCAATCAAGAGGCTATCCGTCGACTAACGGAAACCCGGAAAAATCAAATTTTATAATCAGTTTGCACCGGCAACTAGCGGCGATTAGGGTTGACGTTTAGCTTAGTGCGTGGCATGCCAGTAGGAACGTCGCTTCTCTAGAAATGTTTTTTCTTCCATCACACTTGCAATCCTCAAGAGGTAGGCATGGCATCAATCCTCGACGGCAAAGCCGTGGCCAAAGAAGTTCAAAAGAAAATCAAAGAGGAAGTTGACGGGCTGGAGCGCCGTTGGGGCATGGCGCCGGGTTTAGCTGTTGTATTCGTTGGCGATGATCCGGCGTCCCACATTTATGTAAAGAACAAAGAAAAAGCCTGTAACGAAGTGGGAATCATGTCTTTTGAGCATCTCCTTCCCGCGACTGTTTCGGAAAAGGAACTGCTTACCCTCGTTCACAGTTTGAACAAGAACAAAGATGTTCACGGCATTCTGGTTCAACTGCCGCTTCCTGCTCACATCCGCTCGGAAAGAATTCTCCAGGCTGTATCTCCGTTCAAAGATGTCGATGGGTTCCATCCTATGAGCCAGGGATTGCTGGTAATCGGCGCGGATGGCTTTCGACCGTGCACGCCATTGGGAGTTATGAAACTACTTGAGGCCGCGGATTGTGCTCTCAAAGGCAAGAATGCCGTGGTGGTCGGCCGGAGCAATATCGTTGGCAAACCAGTAGCGCTGATGCTGCTTGAAAAGCATGCCACGGTAACAATTTGCCACTCTCGCACCGCCAGCCTGCGCGCTGAGGTAGCCAGGGCGGATGTTTTAGTCGTGGCCATCGGCAAAGCAGGATTGGTCCGAGGGGACTGGATCAAGCCGGGCGCCGTGGTCATCGACGTCGGCGTCAATCGATTACCGAGTGGCAAACTCACCGGGGACGTTGAATTTGAAGCCGCTAAGGAACGAGCATCTGCAATCACGCCCGTGCCCGGCGGCGTCGGTCCCATGACCATTTGCATGCTGCTGCATAATACTCTTAAGGCGGCCAAGGACTCGATCCAGCGGGAACGTTAGCCGATCCAGCTTCGGCTTCAGCTTCGTGTTGCGACCCATGAACAGAACCCCGTTATTCGCCGCTCATCGCCGCGCCGGCGGGCGCATGGTTGAGTTTGCCGGCTGGGAGATGCCCATCCAATACAGCGGGATCATCGCCGAGCATATGGCGGTGCGCAGCCGGGCCGGAATTTTCGACGTCAGCCATATGGGCGAGATCGCGGTGCGCGGCGCCGGCGCCGAAGCGATGTGCCAGAGGCTTAGCGCCAATGACGTCGCGCGCATGCAAGTATCCCAAGCTCAGTACAACCTGTTTTTGAATGACCGCGGCGGGGTCATTGATGATGTCATACTGTATAAGCGGCAGCCGGACGATTTTCTTATTTGCGTCAATGCCTCGAACAGTGAAAAAGATTTCCAATGGCTCCGGCAGCACGTAACCGGAGAAATTCAAGTGGAAAATGTCAGCGCGGACTATGCGCAATTGGCATTACAGGGTCCGTTGGCAGAAGAAATATTGCAGCCGTTAACAGCGATGGCTCTCGCCGAGATTCAATCTTTCTATTTTGCCGAGAGCGAAGTTGCCGGCACGCGCTGCTTGATCGCGCGCACGGGTTACACCGGCGAAGCGGGGTTCGAGCTCTACTGTACTCCCCGAGACGCGGAAAAGCTGTGGCAAGGTCTACTCGACGCAGGCTCGCCGGCGGGTTTAGTGCCGGCCGGGCTCGGCGCGCGCGATACTCTGCGGTTGGAGAAAGCTTATCCGCTCTATGGTCACGAACTCGACGACAGCACCACGCCGTTGGAAGCAGGACTACAATGGCTGGTGAAATTTTCCAAAGGCTCTTTCATCGGTTGTGAAGTCTTGCTAAGGCAGAAACAAGCAGGCGTCAAACGCAAGCTCGTCGGCTTGGAGCTGATCGAACCCGGCATCGCGCGCACTGATTACCGGTTGTTGAAAGATGGACGGTGTATCGGCAGAGTAACCAGCGGCACCCGTTCCCCGACACTCGGGCAGTCCATCGCGCTTGGATATGTCGAGGCGAAAGAAGCCCGCGCCGAAAATATACTTGAAGTCGAAATCCGCAACAAACCAGTTCGCGCCAGGATAGTGCCATTGCCGTTTTACGGGCGCTGACACGGCGTTAGCAGGCCAAGGAGGAAAGATCATGGAGATTCCTGAGGGGCTCAGATATTCAAAAGAACACGAATGGGTTCTGGTCGAGGGTAAGACAGCAACCATCGGTATCACCGAATACGCGCAGGAGGAACTGGGCGACATCGTTTTCGTCGAGTTGCCAGAAGTCGGTGAAAAGATCGTAAAAGATGATCCGTTCGGCGCCGTGGAATCGGTCAAAGCGGTGTCGGATATCTATGCGCCTGTAAGCGGAACGGTATTGGAAATCAACGACTCGCTTCCGGACAGCCCGGAAACCATTAACGATGATGCTTATGGAGATGGCTGGATGATTCGGGTCGAGATGCAGGACATGGACGATCTTAAAGATTTGATGACCGCTGAAGAGTACGCCGAATATATCGAGCAGCAGAAGGAAGAAGACGATGAGGACGACGAGACCGAAGACGATGACGAGGAAGAGGAATAGTCTCATCGAATGAGCTACACGCCGCATACCGAGGGCGACAAAAATCAAATGCTTGACGCGATCGGCGCGCGCGGCATAGAAGATCTGTTCCGCCATATTCCGGAGAAATTTCGTTCAACGGCAAAAATCGATCTGCCGGACGGCATCAGTGAATTAGCAGTCCGGCAACGGCTTGCCGCTCTCGCCGCCAAGAACGCTGCAGCCAACGATTGGGAGCTCTATCTCGGCGGCGGCATCTATCATCACTTCATCCCAAGCGCCGTCGACGCGATTATTTCACGCTCCGAGTTCTCGACCTCCTATACTCCTTACCAGCCGGAGGTGAGCCAGGGTACTTTGCAAGTTCTTTTCGAATATCAGACCTTGATCTGCCAGCTCACCGGTATGGAAGTCTCCAATGCTGGCGTTTATGACGGCGCGTCGGCAACCGCCGAAGCGATTCTTATGGCGCGGCGCATTCAACCGCCAACCCGGCGCAAGGTTTTGGTGTCGCGCGCGCTTCACCCGCAGTATCGCGCTGTGATTGCTACTTATCTCCGCAACCTTTCCGGCCTGACCCTCGAGGAAATTCCTTTTGACGGCACCGGCGCAACGGATATCGACCAGGTCGCGCGGCAGTTAAACGAACGGACGATGTGCGTGCTCGTAGGTTATCCAAATTTTTTCGGCGTGATTGAGAATCTTGCGCCGCTGCATGAGCTCTGTCGCGCTGCCGGCGCTCAACTGATTACCGCCACCACGGAGCCCTTGGCTTTTGGGGTGATCAAGCCGCCCGGAGCATTTGGCGTCGACATTGCCGTGGGCGAAGGACAAAGCCTGGGAGTGCCGATGGCGCTGGGCGGGCCAGGGTTCGGGTTCTTTGCCAGCCAGCGAAAATTCATGCGCAATCTGCCGGGCAGGCTTGTTGGCGAGACTGTCGATAGCGAAGGCCGGCGCGGCTATGTTTTGACGCTGGCCACACGCGAGCAACACATTCGCCGCGAAAAGGCGACATCGAATATCTGCACCAGCCAGACGCTATGCACGACGGCTGCAACTGTTTATATGGCCTTCTTGGGACGCAGCGGCATGCGTCGTTTAGCTGAGGTCAATGTAGCACGTGCCCATGAAACGCATCGGCGCATAATCGAAGGCGGCAAATTCGAAGGCTGCTTTCCCGCGCCGTTCTTCAATGAGTTCGTGGTCAGGGGAAAACAGCTCGATGAGATCATGCATCGCTGTTTAGCGCGAAAAATCGTCCCCGGTATTCCATTGGCGAGATGGTATCCCGAGCTACCGGATTGCTTGCTTGTGTGCGTCACCGAGATGAACGACAGAGAAGGGATCGATCGCCTTGTCCGAGCCATCTCGAACTGATCCGCGACAGCCCAATCAGTTTTCGCGTCTGCTGTTCGAGAGCGGCTCACGCGGAAGAACCGGCTTTTCGTGGACCGAGAAAACACCGGCGGTTTCGGACAGTATTCCCGAAGCATATTTGCGTCGGGATATCTCCGATTTTCCAGAGCTGGGAGAGCTCGAGCTGCTGCGCCACTTCACTCGTTTATCGCAATGCAATTACGCCATCGAAAGCCATTTTTATCCGCTCGGCTCGTGTACCATGAAGTACAATCCCAAGATCAATGAAGTGGTGGCACGATATCCCGGCTTCTCGCTTATTCATCCGCTCGCGCCGCCGGCGCTGAACCAGGGCGCGCTGGAATTGCTTTTCGCTCTCGAACGGATGCTAGGCGAAATCAGCGGTATGGATGATGTCAGCCTGCAGCCCTCGGCGGGGGCGCAGGGTGAATTAACCGGCTTGATGTTGATCCGCGCCTATCTTTCAGCGCAGGGAAAGCCGCGCAAGAAGATCATTGTCCCCGATACCGCTCACGGGACAAACCCGGCGAGCTCGACGTTGTGCGGCTATGATGTAGTGCAAATATCATCCAATGAGCACGGCGTGATCGCTGCCGCCGCAGTCGCCGATGCGATGGACGACGAGGTCGCGGCATTGATGATCACTAACCCGAACACCCTGGGGATATTCGAGAAGAATATTGAAGCCGTCGCCGACGTTGTGCACGGCAAAGGCGGTTTGGTTTACTTGGACGGGGCTAATTTAAACGCTTTGATGGGAATCGCCAAACCGGGCCATATGGGTGTCGATGTGCTTCATATGAACTTGCACAAAACCTTTTCCACCCCGCACGGCGGCGGCGGACCCGGAGCCGGGCCGGTCGCGGTAAAAACGTTATTACGAGATTTCTTGCCGACGCCCCGAATCGTAAAAACGACTGATGGTTACGACTTGATCGAGGACATGCCGGCATCGATCGGGCGCGTGCGGTCCTTTTTCGGCAATTTCGGCGTGCTGGTCCGGGCTTATGCCTATATTCTATCGCTGGGCGCCAATGGGTTGGAAGAAACCAGCCGAATGGCGCTGCTCAACGCCAATTACATCAGGAGCAAGTTGGAAGGGCATTATCAGCTCGCGTACAACGAGCCCTGCATGCATGAATGTGTCTTCAACGACCGCAACCAACATAA
>DASUVS010000475.1:0-3470 GCA_036378835.1 Binatia bacterium
AGCGCTTTGTTCAGCTCACATCAAAAGCGCATCGCGTCACTAGCGACGAAATGGCGGATTCCGACGATTTACACTCGGGGCGAATCTGTCGACCACGGCGGCTTAATGTCATACGGGGCGGATCAAGATGAATCCGTAAAGCGCATCGCCATGATGATCGACAAGATTCTCAAAGGCGCAAAGCCCGCGGACCTACCCGTCGAGCAGTCGACCAAGTTTGACTTGGTTATCAACCTCAAAGCTGCCAAGCAGATCGGCCTCACGATTCCGCCGAGCGTGTTGGCGCGGGCGGACAAGGTGGTTCAATGAAACAATTTCGGATTTTTGGATTTTTGATTTTGGATTGAAAGCGAGAAGAACAAACCGATGAAGGCGCTTTCTTTGAAGTCCCTTTCCGAGAGTCCAAAATCGGCAATCCAAATTCGAAAATGGGCGGGGCTCGCTGCAATCGCTGTCGCGCTCACGTTGTATGGGGCGATGGCAGAGGCGCAGCAGCCGAAGAAAGTCTATCGGATAGGATATCTATTGCCGGGCGATCGCACCAGTGAGTCGGCCGATTCCGACGCAGTTCGGCTCGCTCTGCGCGAGCTTGGCTATATAGAAGGACAGAACATCGCATTGGAATACCGATATGCGGACGGGAAGCGCGATCGGTTTCCCGAGCTTGCGGCCGACTTGGTGCGTCTCAAGGTTGATATCATCGTGGTGTCGGGAGGGAACACACCAGTCTGGGCGGTAAGGAATGCGACCAGGACGATTCCCATTGTGATGGCGAGTGGATCCGATCCTATCCAGGCAGGTCTCGTTGAAAGCCTTGCTCATCCTGGCGGCAACGTCACCGGCCTGACGAACCTTCGCAGAGAACTAGGCGGGAAGCGTCTGGAGCTGCTCAAAGAAGCCGTTCCCAACCTTGGCCGTGTCGCGGTTCTCTATTATCCGGCCAATCCTAACAGTGTACGGGAGGCGAAAGAGGTTCTCCCATCCGCAGCGCGCGCGCTGGGGTTGACGATTCAGCCTTGGGAAGTACGCGATGCAAACGGCTTCGATAAGGTATTCGCCGCATTCAACAAGCAGCGGCCGGATGGACTCTACGTCCCCGGGGGAACGCTCGTGACGACTAACCAAAAGCGGATTGTTAGCTTGGCGTCAAAGAGCCTGTTACCGGCGATGTACAACAGCAGAGACGCTGTAGAGGCTGGCGGGCTTATGTACTACGGCGCGGATCTCTCAGACAGCCACCGTCGCGTCGCCTACTATGTGGACAGGATTCTAAAGGGAGCCAGGCCTGCCGACCTACCGGTGGAGCAGCCGTCCAAGTTCGAGCTGATCATCAACCTCAAGGCCGCAAACCAGATTGGTCTGACAATTCCAAGCCGCGTGCTCGAGCGGGCGAATAAAGTGATCAAATGACAGTGCTGAGTAACGAATTCTGAGGACTGAGATTCAGATGAGGAAGAACCAGGACTAATAGCTCAGCAGTCGGTTTTGGCGGGGACAAGCGATAACAAAGATGCTTTGCCTCTCTCTAACAATTACGATGCTGGTTGTGGGGGCTATCGCTGAGGCGCAGCAACAGGCAAAGATACCTAAGATTGGATGGCTCGGAATTCGTGCCGCTGCGTCAGACCCGGCACGCGAATCATTCCGTCGAGAGTTCCGTGCACTCGGCTATATTGAGGGGAAGAACATTGTGTTCGAATATCGATCCGCTGACGATAAAATCGAGCGGCTCCCCGCGTTGGCCGATGAATTGGTCCGTCTTAAAGTTGATGTGCTGCTCGCGTGGCTGACGCCTGCTGCCGTAGCCGCGAAGAACGCGACCCGTACTATTCCGATCGTTTTTAACGGTGGCTTTGATCCCGTCGCGGCTGGGCTGGTCGACAGCCTGGCGCGGCCTGGAGGGAACATCACAGGGTTTAGTGGCATCGCGCCGCTTTTGGCCGGCAAACGACTCGAGTTGCTCAAGGAAATCAGTCCCAAGCTCTCCCGTATCGCGGTTATTTGGGATCCGCAGAATCCGGGCTCTGCACAACAATGGAAAGAAAGCCAACTCCCGGCACGAGAACTGGAAGTGCAACTCCATTCGATAGAAGTAAGCAGCGTCGATGAGTTCGAGGCTGCGTTCAAAGCGGCGATTAAATCGCGCAGTGACGCTCTCGCCCTAATGGCGAGCCCGTTTTTCTATTCTAATCAGAAACAGTTCGTGGAACTGGCGACCAAAAATCAACTGCCAACGATCTATCCTCGGGAAGAATTTATCACTGCCGGCGGCTTGATCTCCTACGGATCCGACGGGAAGGAATCCTTTAAGCGCGCCGCGTCATTAGTCGACAAGATTCTAAAAGGCGCAAAGCCCGCCGATCTTCCCGTCGAGCAGCCGACGAAGTTTGAGTTGGTGATCAACTTGCAGGCGGCGAAGCAGATCGGTCTCACGATTCCGCAGAAGGTGCTGGCGAGAGCGGATCGGGTGATCAAGTGAAACAGGAAGTCCGGCTAGAGCTTGTAGAGCGGAAAACGAAGGGCTCGGGCGCAATTAGTCAGCCTTTCATCATAGCTGGCGAGGGTGACGTACTGTCCTTGGCTGCGGAGAAACTCCATCGAGGCCAAATGAAGGGCGTCCAGAGTTCGTACCAGTTTGGGAAATGGTTCCAACGCTCGCGCGAGCACAGGCGCAGCCAGTTCTATCAAGGCCAAGCGACTCAACAGCGCGCGCACTTCGTCGGCATGCGATCGCGACAGCTTGCGCGCATGAATCCGAGTCCAGAGCTCGTACTCGATAAGCCGGCTAGAAATCAGCGGCTCTTGCCAGAGGCGATCAGGCGGCGCGCGGTCTTCCGCCAAGAGATGAGCGAGCGCGACCGAAGTATCGAGATAAATCAACGATCGCTCCGGTCTTGTTCAAGCTCCTTTTGTAGCTTGCGGAAAGATGTGACGGGATTGCGCGGCGGAGGAGTGGATCCTGCAAGCGCCGGAGGCGTGATCCAGCCTTTGCGAACCGCTTCGGCCAGCAAGGCGTCGGCCAGCACCGGGCTTCTCGTGGTTTCGGGGGGAACGATTTCCGCAACGACCCGATCCCGGTCGGTGACCAGCACCGTCTCGCCGCCTTCGGCGAGCCGAACATACTCGCTGAGTTTATTCTTTAAGATCTTTAAACCGACCGCCTTCATACGAATCAATGTAGCTTCCGGTAGCTACCGATGTCAAGGACGGATGTTTAACCCAGCCCGTTGCGTTGGAACCTGTCTTTTTCGGTTCCGCCGAAGCGCGGAGAAGATGATCAATTGAGGCGAGAAAGTGATGAGTGCAGAGCGGCAAGAGCAGAGAAAAACATGAAGAAGGAACTCACTATTTTTATTTTTTGCACCATGCTCTTTGCGCTTTGCTTGTCGGCGTTGGCGCAACGCGCACGCCTGGCTCAGCTCGCCACAATCCACCGAATACCAGCCATTTACTATCACGAAGCATTTACC
>DASUVS010000476.1:0-4953 GCA_036378835.1 Binatia bacterium
TTTACCGAGCCATAGAAACTATGCTAAGCGGCAGCTTCATCCCCATCTACTATGCTCCCCCTTCGCCTACCGCACCTACCACAAGCCCTTAGGTTATGCCGGCGATTATGAGATGGTGAACATGATCCTGAGAGATCCAAATGAAGGAAGCACTCTGTTTTCTAAGATCATCAACGCTTGGTTCCTTAGTCAAACTCCGGCGGGAGCACACCGCAATCGTATTGGTTATCTCACGGAGCTTTTGAAACATGAAACCCTACGGGTGCAGGGTAACGATAAAACGGCCAAAATTTTCAATCTTGGGTGTGGACCAGCCCAAGAAATTCAGAATTTCCTCGTTCAGGATGAATTATGCAATCACGCGGAATTTGTCCTGCTCGACTTTAATGAAGAAACTATTCAGCACACAGGCAGGGTTCTTGAAAATTTGAAGACTAAATACAACCGTAGAACCAAGATCGAGGTTGTAAAGAAGTCCGTTCACCACGTCCTCAAACAAGCGCATCGACCGACACCTGCCTACGATATGGTGTATTGCGCAGGAATTTTTGACTATCTCTCGGATAGAATATGCAAGCAGCTTATGAATATCTTTTATGAGCTGCTTGCACCTGGAGGACTGCTCGTTGCCACCAATGTGGAATCTTCAAACCCGTCACGAAACGGCATGGAGTATCTTCTCGAATGGCATCTTATCTATCGCACTCCGGTTCAGCTTAAAAGCTTAATCCCGGACCGAGCCCCCACGCGAAGTTTCACTGTTAAGACCGATGATACCGGGATCAATGTTTTTCTCGAGGTAAGAAAGCCCGATGGCCTCTGAGGTTCCGACGCAGCACGAAAAGGAGTTTGAGCAGGCGTTTATCTCGCGGGAACGTCAAGACCGCATCCGCAGCGGAAAAGTCGCCTGCGCCTTAGTAATGTTTCTTATGCCCGCCGGAGTCATCCTCGACCTGTGGGTCTATCCGGAGCAAGTGCGTGAATTTTTCCAGCTCCGCCTCATATGTTCAGTATTGGCGGCGGCTTGGTGGACGCTTCACCAGACCTCTTTCGGCCTGCGACATTACCGTTTGCTCGGTGTTCCGATTGCTATCCTTCCGGGCTTCTTTATCGCTTGGATGATCTCAGTCACCGAAGGTCCGGCCTCGCCCTATTACGCCGGACTCATTCTCGTGCTTCTTGCTGTCAACGCGATCGTCCACTGGAGTACCGCCGAATCTCTGCTCGCTCTGGCGGTTCTTTATCTTTTTTATCTGGTAGCTTGTGCCCGCTGGCCAATCGCGGAAGAGCAGGGAATCTTTTTTAACAACATTTATTTCCTGGTGCTTACCGGGATTATCGTTGTTATCGGGAACTATCTCTACAATCAGCTGCAATTTCGCGAGTTCGTGCTGCGTTTCGAGTTGAGCCAAAACAGGCGAACACTTGAACAAGCGAATCAGAAGCTTATTGAGTTGGACCGAGTCAAAAGCCAATTTTTCGCAAATGTGAGCCATGAGTTGCGTACGCCACTCACGTTGTTGTTGACGCCGCTGCAAAGTCTCATTCAGGAGCATAAAACGGAATTAGCTTCGCCGACCCGAGACCTGCTGCTCATCATGCAAAGCAACGGCATGCGATTGTTGAAGCTGATCAACGATTTGCTGGACCTAGTTCGCCTGGAGTCCGGCAAAATGGAGGTTAATGCCGAGCCGGTCGACATCGATCGGCTTGTTCACGGTGTTGCCAATGCAGTAAAAACCACTGCCCAGGATCGCGCCATCGAGGTTAAAGTCGCTATCGACTCTAGCGTCGGCACGATAGTCGGCGACAGCGATAAACTGGAGAGGATCCTGCTCAATCTGCTGTTTAATGCAATCAAATTCACGCCAGCCGGTGGAAGCGTTGAAATCGCCGTTGTGCGCGCCGAACGCGAATTAGTGCTGGTCATTTCCGACACCGGCGCCGGCATCAGCCAGGAACAGCTGCCGTTTATTTTCGACCGCTTCTGGCAAGCCGATACCTCGGCTCAACGAAAGAACCAGGGCTTAGGTATCGGACTCGCACTGGTGCGAGAACTAGTTGAAATTCAAGGCGGCCAGGTGACTGTCACGAGCCAACTTGGCACAGGAACGCGATTTACGATCCGGTTGCCCTATGACGAGATAGATCGCCGATCCACCCACGGTGCAAAGGAAACTGCTCAATCCAACGACAACGAATCGTCCCCATTTTCACCGTACTCGAATAGCAATGCCAACAAGCTGGGGGGAATCGATCGACAGGCCGAGCTTTACCCGTCCATGGCACTGCTCAGAGCAAGCCTTAGACCGGTGGGGCACGATCTTGACAGCCAAAAACCGCGCGTTCTGATTGCCGATGATGAACCGGACATGTTGCGGTATTTGAAGTCACAACTGAGCCTAAACTTCCAAGTAATCGAGGCCGTGGACGGGAAACAGGCCGTCGAGAAAGCGAGTCAATTTTTACCGGATGTGATCGTCTGCGACATGATGATGCCTGAAAAGAGCGGGCTTGAGGTTTGCCGCGAGATCAGGGAGCGCACTCACACGAAATCAACTCCCATTCTGATGCTCACTGCCCGCGCCGACGAGGAAACTAAGCTTACGGCACTAGCGGCAGGAGCAAACGATTTCATCACCAAGCCGTTTTCCACTACCGAGTTACGGGTTCGACTGAAGAACCTGGCTGACACGTTTTACTTGCAACAGAAATTAGCGCGGCAAAATCAAATGCTGGAATCGACCATCGAACAATTAAAAGATACTGAGGTACAACTGGTTCATTCAGAGAAGTTAGCTTCGCTCGGTCGAATGAGCGCCGGTATTATCCATGAAATCAATAATCCGCTCAATTATGCAAAAACCGGCCTCTATGTACTTCGCAATACGATCGAGTCGCCAAGTACCGATCAGAAGGACGCTTCATTAGAGGTGCTCCAAGATATACAAGAAGGAATCGATCGAATCGACAGGATCGTATCAGATCTGCGCATTTTCACTCATCCGAACCTGACGCAGATCGAAAGGGTTCAAGTTTCTGAGCTGGTGACATCTGCCTTACGTTTGCTAAGCCACGAACTACACGACAAGGTCATAGTTCAGAACGAGATCGGCAGTAACCAGACGATCTGGGCCAATCGCAACCAAATTACCCACGTGCTGGTAAATCTGCTTCAAAACGCTATCTATGCGTTGGGAAAGAAGACGAATGCTGAAAATCCGCCGACTATTTGGCTCAGAGCTTCCGAAGACTACGAGAACAATCTACTGGTTATTCGGGACAACGGCGAGGGAATTTTGCCGGAGATCCTTCCGAAGATTTTCGATCCATTCTTCACAAGTAAGGATGTCGGGGAAGGTATGGGACTTGGTCTGAGCATCTGCTATCGTATCATGCAGCAGCACGGAGGATCCATCACTGTTCGGAGCGAGCGCGGTGTCTACTCAGAGTTTACCCTGCGCTTTCCACGTGCGGCAAATGGCATGGCAGCTGCGTAATGGAGAGTCTATGGAATCGGCTTACGATTATCGGAAGTGTACCGTTCTTTATGTCGACGATGAGGAGATGGCTCTAAAATATTTTGCCCGCGCCTTCGACAACAGATTTCCAATTCTAACGGCGGTTAATGCTGTTGATGGTTACAGGCTTCTGGAACAAAATCGCGAGCGAATCGGCCTTGTCATTACGGATCAACGAATGCCTGGGGAAAAAGGTGTGCAGTTTTTAGAACGGGCCCGGCAGCTGCACCCTAGGGCGATACGTATTTTAACTACGGCTTACTCGGACCTACATGTAGCTATCGAAGCGGTTAACTCAGGCGCTATCTACAAATATGTAACGAAACCTTGGGATATACCCCAACTCGAGGTAACCCTCAGACGCGCGGCAGAGTTCTTCTTGGTCCAGCGGGAGCGTGATCTGCTTCTCAAAGAGAAATTGTCCGTGCTGCAGCGGATGATGATTACCGATCGAGTGCTTACTCTGGGAATTTTGGCCGGCCGACTAGGGCATTATTTGCGCAACTCTCTTGTAGCCGTGCAGACCTTCATTGATCTTGCGCCGGAAAAACTTCTCGAGGAAAAGATTAGCGCGGAACAGATTCGCAACCCAAGTTTCTGGAAGGAATTCTATGAACAAGCTCAGATCCAGATGCGCCGCATAACTGAGCTCCTGACCGATCTGGTAAGCGCCAGCGAAACCAGCGGCTCGCCGCCTCTGGAACAGGTTGACCTGAAGCAAACTGTCATACGAAGTTTGCAGCGGTTCAATGGTAGCCCGCTGCATCAAGGGATTACTTTTGTAAATCAAATTCCGGAAGGGCTCCCTCTAATTTCCGCTGAACAAGGACAGCTTGCCCGCCTTTTTGAACTATTGATAAAAGACGAGATCATGAGCTTACCCGCGGGCAGCCATGTTTTCCTTAATGCGACTCCTTGTAGGGAAACTCAGGATATAGAGATCGAGATCAGGGATGATGGTCCCGGCCTGCCCAACGAAGCCTTTCTTTCCGTATTCGACCCGTTTTTCTTCCGCAACAACAATTCCCAAGAATTCGGTATCAATTTGATGGCGTGCTATTTCATCGTTTATCATCATGGCGGAAAGATCACGGTCCAGAACCAACCTGGTCAGGGCGTCACCTTCACGTTGACCTTTCCCCTGCAACCTAAAAAGGTTTCACCCGCGCAAGAGGAAGAGGCATTCATCTCCAAGGTACTGATGAACGAGCGGTTTTGGGAACGTCTGATTTCGGATCAGATCGTCTGAGGCACGGCTTTGATAAACAACGTTTCTGTTGACTGCTCCTCGATCGGCTGCTCGACTTAGGCTCGCTGATTAAACTCCGCCGCACCGGGAGCTTCCGGAAGAACTAGTCCTGGGCAAGATTGGGTTTAACTAAGTTGTTGGGCGCTAAAATGGAGTGACTATACCCGTTCTTGCCAAAGCGCG
>DASUVS010000477.1:0-2726 GCA_036378835.1 Binatia bacterium
CGGCGCGCCTTGCGGAATCCGATCGCCCCACTTGGGATCCATATATCTCAGATACAGATCATGCGGCTCGTACACATGCATGTCGCTGTCGAGAATTTTGTAACCGCTTCGTGCCATGATCATTCCCTTCTAGAAATCACCCGGGTATAAGAAATCTATGTGATCGCTATCTCAAATCCCCGTCCGCGCCCGATCATCGTTCTTATGACTGCGTCAATCTATTGTTGCTTAGATTGATTGCGTGATAACAAATGTTCGCCTACCAAAACCTCGGCCCATCCGTGATATAAGTGCCATCTATCGCGGTTCCTGCTCCTCACGCAAGCGTAAACTGCCTGTTTCCTCTGTCCATTCCCGTGTCATGCCAGCACCCTCCGATTGTCTTCGATCCTCTTTCTCACCGTCGCAGGCAGCCGCTTCTCAGCGGTACGCAAGTCATAGGTCATTTGCAGGTTCATCCAGAATTCCGCCGACGTTTTGAAAAACGTTCCTAGCCGGATTGCGGTGTCCCCCGTGATGCCTCTTTGATCCTTCAGAATCGCCGTAATCCGATTGGCGGGCACCCGATAGCCTTCGCAAGCGCGTTGGCCGTCAGGCCCAACGGTTTCAAAAATTCCTCGTCGAGAATTTCACCCTGGGAATCGGTCGCATTCCGTTCTTTTTCATTTTGTACTCCTATGATTAACCGATCACGATCAATGAAAAAGACCGTTGGCGCTGCAGGTGCTTGGCCGCTAAAGAACCTTCTGTACACCGCCCTTGCCAGCAACTTTATCCAATGATTTCAGAATTTCTTTCCTGAAAACAACCAAATTTAGTGCGGCATCAATCGCCTCGGTCTCGGTCTTCACACCCAGGTCCTTAACCGGCGAATTCTTATTCTCATCAAGATAATACTTTTTTCGTTTGAGATTGGTTTTCATAAACCTCCATACATACGACTCCCTATTTTATACGTATGCGGGTGGACTTCCAGTCGCAGTCTACTCTGACGACGACTGCGCTTATTGCAGTCACCACGCCTGCTCGGTTATGTTCGGAAAAGTTTCGGATTCATCGTAGAGTTGAATTCCTCTTTACAATCTTTGAAGGAGAATCACATGGCAGATTTATTTCGCTTAACGGCGAGTGAAGCGGCGGCGCGTATCGGCGACGGCAAACTCACCTCCGAAGCTCTGGTGCGCTCTTGCCTCGAGCGAATCGATGCACGGGAGGCGCAAGTGAAAGCGTGGGTCCATCTGGACCGCGATTTCGCGCTGGCACAGGCGCGGGAGTGCGACAAGAGCGGAAGCCGAGGTCCGCTCCACGGAATTCCGTTCGCTGCAAAAGACATCATGGATAGCGCCGATCTGCCCACCGAGTATGGATCTCCCATCTACAAAGGCAATCGTCCGAAGGCGGACGCGGCTTGCGTCGCGCTCAGCCGCGCGGCCGGCGGGGTGCTTTTGGGCAAGACGGTAACAACAGAGTTTGCCAGTCGATTTCCTTTTGGCAAGACGACCAATCCGCATAATCCCGAGCATACGCCCGGCGGTTCCTCGAGCGGCTCGGCGGCCGCGATCGGCGACTTCATGGTGCCGCTGGGGTTCGGCACTCAGACGGTCGGCTCGGTGATCCGTCCGGCGGCGTTCTGCGGCTGCATCGGATACAAGCCGAGCTTCGGCGAATTCAGCACGCAGGGCGTGAAGCAGAATACCGCGTCGTTCGACACCGTTGGATTGTTCGCTCGCGCTGTCGAAGATCTCGCGCTGTTCCGAGCCGCGCTGACAGGATTTCCGACGAAATCTTTGGCCGACGTTCCGGTGAATAATCTCAAGATCGGCTTTTGCCGATTGTTCTGGGACCGCGCGGAGGGATACACGAAGAAATTCCTTGAAGCGGCCGCAAGCGCGCTGGCCAAGGCCGGAGCGAAAGTCTCCGACGTCGATCTCGGCAAGGCGTTCGAACAGTTCGAGACCATGGGCCGGCGCATCAATGATTTCGAGTTCTCGCGCGGCCTTACCTGGGAACGGCAGAACCATTGGGATCTCCTGAGCCAGTTCCAGCGCGACAAGTTCGCCGGCTGGCTCAATATCTCCTACGAACAATACCGCGAAGCCGAGGAGGCGCTGGAGAAGTGCCGCAATCATCTCGCCGATACTATGAAAGATTTAGACCTGCTGCTCACACCGAGCGCGCCCGGCGAGGCTCCGGCGGGACTGGCCAGCACGGGCGACACGTCTTTCAATGTTCTATCGACGTGGACCTATACTCCCTGCCTCACCTTGCCCGTGTTTACGGGACCATCCGGATTGCCAGTGGGCATTCAGCTCATCGGCCACCGCAACCAGGATCACCATCTGTTGGAAGGAGCTCAGGCTGTGTACCGGCTATTTGCGAAATGAAAATGATTTCCACGTCGTCAAGCCTGGACCCTCAGCTTAGCCGTCTGTCGGAAGTGCGAGGAGCTTCAAGATTACGGGCATGCCGCCACCGCATGCTCCCTGAATAGACGGCTTCATTCCAATCGGATTCTCGGAGGCTCCATGCAGAACGTAGATCCAGATATCATCGTCATCGGCGCCGGTGGATGCGGGCTCATGGCGGCGCTGGTGGCAGCGAAGAAGGGGGCGCGGGTGCTGTTGCTCGAGAAAACGGATAAGCCCGGCGGCGGGACAGCGTTTTCGTCCAAGGGCATTCGCGCCGCCGGAAGCCGCCGACAGCGTGAGTTGAACGTCGAAGATAAC
>DASUVS010000478.1:0-27355 GCA_036378835.1 Binatia bacterium
ACCGAATACCCGCCCTTGCCAAGCCTGGTGCAGTCGACGCGATCGCCGTCATCGACCAGCACCAGCGGCCCCACTACCGTTCCCGAGTTCTCGGCGCGCACGTGGAGCTCCTCACGAAGCGCTTCTAGAGTGACTTCAAGATCCTCGATCAACGGGTCGGATTCGTTCTGCCCATCGAATGTATTTTCGTGCGAGTTCTTGATCGTATGTTTGGTGCGGTAATAGATTTCCCGAAGCGACGTGGTCAGGTTGGCTCGCTGCAGCTCGGCCAAGGCATCGGCAACGAGCACTGTCTGCATGAATTTTTTCGCCATCCCGACATTGAAGAACGAGCGCGCCTGCTTGCGCCGGCCCATTTCGATAATCCCGCGCTTCTCATTGAAATTGACGTTGGCGAGACTGCGCACGGGTATTGAAAGGGTCGGATCTTGACTGCGTTGCGCCGCCGTAATCACCGAGTCAGCCACCCCAACCAGCTTCTTCTCTACAACGTCGCTATGACTTTTTGTGTTTTTACGCGCCATGTTTTTTCCTACTTTTTGCTGCGCTTCGATCTAGTCCGGAACTTTTTAGCGGCGGCTTTAGCTTTGCTACGGCTTTCCACTTTGGAAGATATCTGCTGCTTGGTTTGTGCCGTCTTTTTCTTTATCTTCGTGAAAGACTCAGTAGTAGCATCCAACTCGACTGCTCCTGCCAACGGTCCGTCTTCGCGCGCTTCTTCCGGCGGCGCGAGTTCGCTCCTATCGTCGCCGGCAATCACCGGGGCATCTCCTTCCGTGCCTTCCGGAGTAACAATAATCGAAAAAGGAAGACCTTCGGGGCCGACGTTGCGGCCCAGAGCTTCGTCTGTTTTCTGGCCACCAGTGCGTTTGGCGGCGATTTTTTGCAATTGCTCTTTGAGTTTTTCTTTGGGCAGCTTTCCGCCCTTAAGACGATTACACGCTTCGACAACTTCTTCGATATAAAGTTCGAATATATTGCGTCGGCGGAACTCACTCTTGGCGTGCTCGCGTCGTCTAAGAAATACTCCAAGCCGCCGACCACACTCTTGCAGAGCCAGCTTGATTTCCTTTCGGATCTCATCGTAATCGGCGATCGCTTCCTTGGATTCACTGGTGAAGGGCACCCAAACTGAAGCCATATGAATGAAGATCACCATGGGACCAGCGGGCAGCGCGCCTCGCGATTGAGGAACGCCATAGTTTCGCCAGGTGGTATCGAGCACCGCCTTGAATGTGGAGCAGGCGGATTGCTGATACAAGAGTGGCACCCGATTGGCATAACGAATCACGCGCGCCAGCTCGCTATCATTGTCTTGCTGCTCCCCTTCAGCGAGCGCAACCCTAGGCTGTTCGGGCTTTTCGGGCGCCTGTTCCGGTGCCTTACCATACGCCAGGCCGGCCTCGATCAAGAATGGGTTGCCCCTATAAACAGAGGGCGGCCGGGTGACAGCCGTGTAGAACTCTCCTTTGATCTGCTTGTAGAGACCATGAAGAATCGCTCTTTCACCGATCGGGGAGATACAGTTGCTGGGCGGCGCCATGATCTTGGTCGATTGAATCGCTTTGTAAAGGGCCTCGGCAGCTGATCCATGAACATTTCGCGGGCGGATGCCCGGCGACAGCTTGGCTGCCTTGCAGATCTCCTGAGCGAGATTGCTCGAGACCCGGCTGAAATCACTGCTCAAAAATCCACCGACGGATTGGCTTTTTGTGTCGTGCAGCATCCTGAGTAAAATTCCGAACTCGATGCCGTAGGGGTGCGGTTTGATTTCACGCGGTTGCGGCGGCAGTTCCTCGATTGTCCGCGGATACTCTTTGGTTTCGCCCTCCGGGGTTTGATAAACGAGTTTCACGTGCGGATTGGCGATGGCGGTCTGCTCCAAATATTCATCCACCGAAGCCCGCCCTTTTTGATAGCGCCCTTCTATTTCGAGAGTGACCTGAGTGCCGCGATGGTTCTCCCAGTCGATCTTCTTGTTCTCAAGAATCCGCGGCTCATTTTTCTTGGTATCGATCTGCACCTCGAAATAGTGAGCAGGGGACTTGGCGCTGATGCGAGAAGTGATCTGCACCGGTTTGCCGGTAGTGAGTTGCGCATACATGCCGGCAGCCGATATGCCAATGCCCTGCTGCCCGCGGCTCATGCGCAGGCGATGAAATTTCGACCCATAGAGAAGCTTGGCAAAGATCTTCGGGATCTGCTGGCGGACGATACCCGGCCCGTAGTCGATCACCGTGATTCGAAAACGATTTGCCTGGCTCGGTGGCGGCGCTGCATCCCCATTCGCGGCGACTTCGAGTTTGACGATGACTTCGGGCAAAATTCCGGCTTCTTCGCAGGCATCGAGCGCATTATCGACAGCTTCTTTGACGCAGGTGAGCAGCGCCTTTCTTGGATTGTCGAAACCCAATAAGTGACGGTTTTTGGTAAAGAACTCGGAAACCGAAATTTCTCTCTGACGCGCGCCCATTTCTACTGCCGATAGTAAGATCTTCGGCGCCGCAGGTGGAACTTCGATTAAGTCAGTGGACTTTGCTTGGGCCTTGGACATTTTGATTATTTGCTCCGTGAATCAGAATCAGTGGTAGCTGATTGAGTCTGAGAGTTGACTACGTTGAAAGCACTTCGCTCATCGAACGTAGCGTTACGAATTTATGGATACGGGAAGCTATGTTCAGTGATTGAGCTTGCTAGTATACCAGACGCGAGATTTTTTTTGTACTAGCGGGACTGGAAACAACGACTTCGATGAGCTTGTTTTGGTTCAGAGATCGAAGGCAACCGGATGAAAAGGAAGTTTTATGCGGCAGGAATAAATTGCGAGGCAAAGCTCGCCGGGCGTAGCTTTGGTGATGCTTTCATTTAGATAGGCACAAGAATAGATCGGCTGTCCGCCTCTTTACTGCCAGCCGTAAAAACGTTTTGCGTTCTCTCCCAAAATTCTTTTCTTTGCCTCACCGGAGATGTCCTTACGGCCGCGAATCGTTGATACGACGTACGGAAACATGCCGTCCCAGTGCGGATAATCGGAAGCAAAAAGGACCTTATCATCGCCGATTCGTTCGAGCACATAGGGAAGGGTCTCTTCCTCCGGCTCGGTGGCGAAAAACAGGTTGCCGTGCTTTACGTACTCGCTAGGTTTTTGCTTGCAGGCAGGCGCTTCCACCTTGCCGCGCTTCTCCCATTCCTCATCCATTCGTTCCATCCAATAAGGAACCCAGCCGACGCCACATTCAAGAAATGCGATCCGCAACTTGGAAAAGTGTTCCGGCACGCCACCATAAATCAGACCGGCAAACTGAATCACCGTTTCTACCGGCCGGCCGATGGTATGCATGAACATGAAACTGTCGAAGCGAATTTCTCCAGCCGGTCCCGCGCGCCGGTTGTGCACGCAGAGCGGCACGTTGAGCCGCTGAAGCTCATCATAGATCGGCCAGAAAGTTTGCGAGCCGAGGTGTTCTTTCATTCCTTGAGTCGCGACCGCAATAGCCGATAGTCCGAGCTTAGTGACCGCCCGATTTGCCTCTTCGACAGCCGCTGCTGGATGTTGAAACGGCAGCAGCGCGACGCCTTTTAAACGCGGCGATTGCCGGCACACTTCGCCGATGAAATCATTGTATGCGCGGGCATAAGCAACCGCATAGTTACGCTCGATCAAACCGTTGACCGCAAAACTGCTCGTCGGAAACAAGACTGAGGTGTCAATGCCTTCCTTGTCCATATCTTTAAGCCGAGTTGCAACATCACAATCCTCTAATCCGCCGACCAGGCCTCCCAGACCGGTATCCATACCGTCCGATGGCAGAAGAGGACGACCGCGCTTGCTATGCGGCTCGGGTAAATGTTTCCGCACATCGGCATCCTTCTCGACGATGTGGCCATCGGCATCAATCGTATTCATACAACCTCCTTGTTCCAGCCACTGAAGTTTAACAAATGTTGATTAATCTGTTCCCTCGTCATTCAGCGGCATTAACCACTCTTCGTGAACATCGACCCAAACAGAATCCGAATCTTGGCATGGCGAAACCGCGCTTAGATCGAACCTGACAGTGTACAGCGGGTCATAGAGTCCGCGATGATCTTTGGGATTCTCTAAAATACCGTGCACCAGACCGATGACACCGCGCTTGCCGCGCACATACGTCGGCGTTCGTGGGTTATTGCGATGGGCCATCTCAGTAGCGACAACGACCGCATCACCGATCTTGAATCTGCCAGCACTCGTGTTCATAGGGTTAATCAATCGGGCCGCACTCTAGGCGTCTCCGGCGCTGCTCCCGCAATCCGAGCCTCATTCCACTGAGAAGGTTCCATCGGCAAGCCGGCTCCGATCAAGCTGTCGACGGTGACAAGCGTAGCCAGCTCCTCCGCCGACATTCCTTCGGTGCCGGCGGGTCGCTTTGGCAAAACAAAGTAGCGCACATCCGACGTGCTATCCCACACCCGCACCTCTTGATTGGGAGCAAGCTCCAGTGAAAACATCTCCTTGAGCACTACGCGTGGGGTCTGCACAATTCGTTCTTTATAGACGTCATGCTTATACCACCAAGGCGTGTCGCCGAGAATGTCATAGGGATAACACGAGCATAAGGTGCAGACGACGACATTATGAACCGCATCGGTGTTCTCCACGACTCGCAATTTGCCGATCTTTCCTTGATGGATACCCATTTCTCTAAGCGCTTCCCGGCCGGTTGTCAGCAGGGCCTGTTTAAATTCCGGATCGGTCCATGCTTTCGCGACGATGACGCTGCCGGCCCAAGGGCGCTCTTCATGAAGTTGCTGCCAGCGCTGTTCTAGCTCTTGTCGCGTTGCCCATTTGCGCGCGATCAGGGCTTGAACGAAAACTTCGAGCAAATCGTGGTAGTCCTTCAAGTCCTGCTCCAGATTGAGCATCCGTTCTTCGAGCGTACCGTGATGGTCCTTTTTTTTGATTCTGAAAAAGTCATCGTAATCGCCGCGCTCTTTACGGTTATCTTCGATCACCATGTCCATGCCTTCGACACTGCGCGAAGAAACAAGCGCAATCCCCTTGACGTACTCGTCGAGCCATTCTTCCAGGAAACGCACCCGGGCCTCGACGTTTATTCCCTGAGCTTTCCTCGGCTTAAAGAATTGGTTGCTACGTTTGAGCGCAGCCCGCGCTTTGAGCAAATCGTAAAAAGTGACTACTCCGCGACGGATCAAATAGATGATTCGTGGCTCCAAGCGTTTCGCGCGATAGTATTCCAAGTCCTCTTCAACGGCCTTCACATGAGCTTCGTAGTCGTGCATGTGCCCTTCAAAAGGCTTGTGTCCATGTTTTCCTGACATATCAATCTCCAAGCTTGCCGCTTGACCCTCCCCGGGCGCTTATCGCTTGCTGAAGATCCTCGTTTTCCCGCCGATTCTTTGCCTGTGAACCATTAACAATCATTCCTCCAGAGATCAGTGAGTATCGAAAATCTCTTGGTACTGCTTCAGCCTGTCTTTCGTGGCATCGACCTCCGCGGCGCTCGGCTTTGCCGCATCCACTGCCGGCGGCAAGCATCCGAATTTCAGGAGACAGGCCATCAACAACAGCCGCGCTTTGGTAGCGGTAAGATTATTGCCGGCGATGGACAAAGGGTCTCGTTTGGCGTCGACAAAGCCGCTGGCATTGCCCCTGCCGACTTTAACCACCGGCATGCCGCTAAAAGTGGCTCGTTTGAGGGCCGCATCAACGGAATTGCTCATCGCACCGAAAGGCGCTGAGCCTTCGGCGATAAAACCAGCCAGCGGCGCATCGCGGAGGTTCTTGTCCATTCGCGCGAGAATATCGACTTCTTGCTCGGCGCCGCCGGCAGTGTTTTCGGGTAGGTAGCGAGCGTGCTTGAGTAGAGTGACCTTTGGAATTGCAGCCGGCAATAGATTTCCCGTTGCTTCCTTGATCGGCACCGCAATGAGGACGACTTCTGATCCTTGCATTCTGGAACCTTGAACTTGATTCGGCAGATGCGCTGTATTCACCAGAGAGTTGTGCGTATGCCGCTTGATCGTTTTAAACGAGAATTGCGGCATGCCGGGATGGCCAATCCGGCCGATAATGCCGCCGTGACCTCCCGTGGCAACGTAACCACCAGGCCGCGCGTCGGCTTTTTGTACGTCGCGCGAAGTGAAAATCTGTTCGTCGAGGATCGCCACGGCGCCGATGCAATCTTTTCCCGACTCGTCAGCCCAGATTCGCGAGCTGATGTAATCCACCGAATCGACGATGTTGCGATCTCCGTCATTGCCGACGGCGCCATGCGGTCTTTGTGAGGAATTTCCAACAATCGGCACCGTCGTATCGATCAATAGATTGAGCCAATAAATCGTCTCTTCGACAAATGGGCTGCCTTCGAGCCAGATAGCGCCGGAATAGTTTCCGCTGTTCAGCGCGCCTTGAACGATGTTGGTGACCCGCGCGAGGGCCGACATCGGCGGCTCTTGACGCAAGTACGGCGGTCGATAGGGAAAAAAATCCGTGCCGCGGATTTCCGGCGCAATCTCGCCGTCTCCGATATCGGTGCGTTCGCCGGCACTTCGTCCTTTGGCGTATCCGCCGGAAGGGAGCGGACGATAAAAATCGAACTCGGCTTTCCCGCTAAGTAAACAACCAACGCCCTCGTCCGATACGCCCAGACGATCTATTTCTTCAAACAGCCTGGAGCCGTCGGGGAAAAATGGCACCCGGCAGAGTTCTGCCGGCGCATCTTTCTCGGTTCCGTCCAGCTCCCAGGGCTGGCCGTTGCCTTGTCGCGCCATATAGGGCAATGGATACAGGCCATCCTGCGGCGTGAGCATGATTTCGTAAACCGGTTTATCAGCCGCACTCGTGCGCTCTCGGTGAAATGCGCCAGCGGCATCGACATAACCATCCGGCGGAGCGTAGAGTTCCGCCGAGTCGCGCTCCAGAGGATGAGCGCTGAATTGTTCGACATAAACCGTGACTGGCGCAGCCAGGCGTTGCGGCCTGAGAACGTCGAAACGAAGGGGAGTACCATCGGGCTGATTCCGCGGCGATAAACCATATTTCGCGCGCGCCTTGTTGCTCGTCACTAGTGGCTCGCTGTTTTGGATGGTCGCGGTCGGTCCCGAGAAAACCGCGATACGAGGCTTTTTACCAGTCTTATTTGGGTCTGCCACGCGAGTCTCCGCTGCTGGTGAATGTTGAAAAATGAAACTGTATGGTCACTTGTTCCGAAGTGGGGTTAAAGCCGATCGCGAGACTTCAATCAAGCGCGCCGTGACACGGATCCGCCCAGGAAATTATTTGAGCTCGTACGGAATCTGCTCCGGCCCGTAGCCTTGCCAATATCTTTTTGTCGCCGGATCATAGCGGCCTTGCAAGAAACCGCCGGCTTTTTCCGCCCGAACGATAATCGCAACCGTACGCTCTTGGCCGCTCTCCTCGGCATGAATCTGAAAAGGCCCAACCAGGTCTACTTTTCCCGGACCTACGTTTACTTTCTCCTTCTGCCGGATATCGGCATAATCGGATTTTGCGCCATCATCAACCCGCTCATACCGTTCAATCGACTCATGACCGTCGAGCACCCCATAGAGGGTCCAGTTGTGCGCATGATCGTGGATCTGTGTCCGCGTCTTTGGGCTCTTGATCAAGCCGTTGATGACAAACTTATATTCCGGATCTTCGTAAAAAAGCAGATTTTGCGCGCGCTCATCGCCTTGCCGGCAAGCAGGCCAATCCTTCGACTGTTCTTTTATCGAGCGATCGCCGATCAAAGCCTCCAGCAGCGGCGTCATTTTTTTCCATCGCTCAGCAGGATCGTTTTCCAGAGCGAAAAGCTCGCGTGCCGATGTGATGAAGCGCTCAACTGCAGATTGCGAACTGGAAGTCATAAGTCCTCCTGTGCCCCAGTAACCCTCAAGTAATTATTAGTCAGACTGGCCGTTCTAGGTCAAGAAGAATGGCGCATAAATCAAGGGGAGGCCGCTCGGCCGCCCTTGTCCGGAGTATGAATAGCGAACTTGCGGAGCGAGTTTAAGTTCCGTGAGACCAGGATGAGAGGTACTTCTCTTGCTCTTTTGTGAGTGAATCGATCTTTATTCCCATGCTCGTTAATTTCAATTTCGCGACCCAATCTTCGACGGCTTTGGGGACTTCATATACCTGCGGCTTAAGATTATGGCTATTCTTGACCGCCCATTCGGAAGCAAGCGCCTGGGTCGCGAAGCTCATGTCCATCACCGACGCCGGATGTCCCTCGGCCGCCGCCAAGTTAACCAGCCGCCCCTCGCCCAGGAGAAAAATTCTCTTGCCGCCGGGGAGCGTATAAGCATCGACGGAGTTACGGATATTTTTCTCGACTTTGGTGGAGAGCTTTTTCAGCGCGCCAAGATCGATCTCGATATCGAAGTGACCGGAATTGCAGATCACCGCGCCGTCTTTCATAAGCTTCAAATGATCTGCGGAGATGACATGCATGTCGCCGGTCAGTGTGATGAATAGATCGCCGATACGGGCGGCTTCTTTCATGGTCATGGCGTCAAAGCCGTCCATGGCGGCCTCGAGAGCGCGAACCGGATCGACTTCCGTGACGATGACCTTGGCGCCCATGCCGCGCGCCCTTGCCGCCACGCCCTTGCCGCACCAACCATAGCCGGCAACGACAACGCGCTTGCCGGCGATCAACATGTCGGTAGCTCTAATTACGCCATCGATGGTTGACTGCCCGGTGCCGTAGCGGTTATCGAAAAGATGCTTGGTCGCGGCATCGTTAACCGCGATGACCGGGATCTTTAGCGCGCCGTCTTTTTCCAAGGCGCGTAAGCGAATCACACCGGTTGTCGTCTCTTCCATGCTTGCCGTCAAACCAGAAGCCAAATGGGAGTAATCGGTATGTAGTAAAGAGACTAAATCAGCGCCGTCATCCATCGTGATGATCGGTTTGTGATCCAGCGCGGCTCGGAGGTGGCTATAATAACTCTTATTGTCCTCGCCCTTGATGGCATACGTGGGAATCCGATCGTGTTGCACCAAGGAAGCGGCCACGTCGTCTTGTGTCGACAACGGATTCGAGGCGCATAGCAGCACATCGGCGCCGCCGGCTTTGAGCACCTGAACGAGGTTTGCAGTCTCCGCCGTAACATGAAGGCAGGCCGAAAAACGCATGCCCTGAAATGGCTTTTCTTTTTGAAATCTATCCCGAACTCGTTGTAGGACAGGCATATCCTGTCCTGCCCACAGGATCCGCTTCCTGCCGTTCTGCGCTAAACCGATATCTTTGATGTCGTATTTCATCGATGCCATGCTGCCAACTTCCTCCCGCCGCACCGCGCTTATGCGCACGCCGCCGCTTTTTTAAGATCTTCAACTCGATCGGTTTTTTCCCAAGTGAAGTGACCATCTTCCGGGGTGCGGCCAAAATGTCCGTAGGATGCTGTGGAGCGATAGATAGGCCTTTTCAAATCGAGCGTTTGAATGATGCCCTTGGGAGTCAAGGTAAAAACTTCTTGAACGATCTTGGCAATGGTCGTCTCTGCAATGGTGCCGGTGCCGAAGGTATCGACGAGTACGGACACAGGTTGAGCAACTCCGATGCAGTAGGCGAGTTGAACCTCGCAACGCTGCGCCAACTCTGCTGCGACGATGTTTTTGGCGACATAGCGCGCCATGTAGGCGGCGCTGCGATCGACTTTGGACGGATCCTTCCCGGAGAATGCGCCACCGCCATGCCGGCCCATTCCACCATAGGTATCAACAATGATTTTCCTGCCTGTCAGACCGCAGTCTCCCTGCGGCCCGCCAACAACAAAACGTCCGGTCGGGTTGACGTGAAACACGGTGTCCTTGCTCAGGTACTCCGACGGAATCACCGCCTTTATGACGCCGTCGATGATCGTTTCTCTAAGCTTCGAGTATTCGACTTCGGGGCTATGCTGGCTGGAAATGACGACGCTTTTAACCTTGACCGGCTTGCCGCCGCGATATTCCACGGTCACCTGGGACTTGCTGTCGGGCCGCAAGAAGTACGCTTCGCCGCCTTTGCGGATTTTTGCCAGATACTTCACCAGACTGTGAGCCATTTGAATCGGTAGCGGCATGAATTCAGGAGTTTCATCACAGGCATAGCCAAACATCATCCCTTGATCGCCGGCGCCCTGCTCTTTATGCAGGCCCTCACCTTCAGTCACACCTTGAGAGATGTCGGGAGACTGCTGCTCGACGGCGGTGAGAATAGCGCAAGTATTGCCATCGAACCCCATGGCAGAATCGGTGTAGCCGATCTCACGGACTACCTCTCTAGCAATCTCGGCATAGCTCACTTGGGCTTTGCTGGTGATTTCTCCGGCGATCACAATCATGCCGGTCTTAGCCAGGCTCTCACAGGCTACACGGCTATCCGGATCGCGCGCTAGATGCGCATCCAGCACTGCATCGGAAATCTGATCACATAGTTTGTCGGGATGCCCTTCAGACACAGATTCCGATGTGAATAGAAAATCTCTCCCAGCCATGGCGAACCTCCAGTTCTTGGAACTGATTAATCCCTGTCATATAGCCAATAAGAGGGGGCTATTCAACCTACTCGTTCTCGTTGAATCTTCTTTCGACCAGCTTTTCGAGCGCTTTGACCGCCTGTTCAGCGTCTCGACCGGCTGCTTCCACTTCGATGGTGCTTCCCTGGGTGGCCGCCAACATCAGCACGCCCATGATGCTGCGGCCGTCGGTTGTTTGACCATCCTTCGAGATCGTGACCTGCGCTGAAAAGCGGTTCACAGTTTGAACCAGCAGGGCTGCGGCCCGCGCATGAACCCCGAGTTTGTTTTTGATCTCCATTTTTTTAACGACCTTGACCATGGATCATTTTTCGATGTCACGATGCTTGACATGAATGCGGAATTTGCCGACAGCCAATCTTTTATGCAACTCTTCCACCAGAACCACCGAACGATGCCGTCCGCCGGTGCAGCCCAAGGCGACTGTCAGGCTGCTCTTACCCTCGCGCTCGTAGAGCGGCAACGTAAACTCCAGCAAAGAATACAGCCGATCGAGAAAAGTCCGAGTCTCTTCATTCTTCAACACGTATTCTTCAACCTCGCGCTTCAAACCATCATGGGCGCGCAATTCGCTCACAAAGTAAGGATTCGGCAAGAACCGCACGTCCAAGATCATATCCGTATCATGTGGAATGCCGTACTTATAACCGAAGGACGTCAGAAACACGTTCATTGTGCGCGAATACGGCGCCTGGCAAAAACGTTCTTCCATCTCCCTTTTGAGCTCATGCACGTTCAGGTCGCTGGTGTCGATCACTTTATCGACCAATTCACGCATTGCCTCGAGCGCCTTGCGCTCACGCGAAATCCCTTCCTGTATGGGCTCCTCGCCTGCGAGCGGATGAGGTCGCCGGGTCTCACTGAACCGCCTCAACAAGACTTCATCCGAAGCGTCGAAAAAGAGCATCTGAACGTGGTGTCCCGCGTTGCGCATATCGGTCAAAACTTGCGGCAACGATTGTAAGAACTGCCCGGCTCTCAAGTCTACCCCTAGAGCGATCCGAGTGATTCCTTCGCTGTAACCGACGCAGAGGTCAATGAATTTTGGGATGAGCGGGGCGGGTAGATTGTCGATGCAGAAAAAGCCGTTATCTTCGAGCGCCCGGATCGCAACACTTTTACCGGATCCCGAAAGACCTGTGATGATGATGATTTCTAGATCATCCGTCATAACAGATCAAAGCTTCTGGTCTTCGGTTGCGATGATGTCGTAAAGATCCTGGCTGTTCCCGGCAGCCAGAAGCCGGTGCCGCAAGTCGGGATCTTTCAGCAAACGCGAGATTCTCGCCAGCGCCTTCAGATGGTCGGCCGCTGCTTCTTGAGGAGCGATCAGAGTAAAGAAAAGAAAGGTCGGTTCGCCGTCAAGCGATGCAAAATCTACCCCTTGTAAACTGCGTGCAAAAAGGCCGGATATCTTTTCAACCGTCGGCAGCTTGCCGTGCGGGATTGCCACGCCTTCACCGATCGCCGTAGTACTAATTCTTTCCCGATCCTGCAATACGCGCAGGACCTGAGCAGGATCGAGACCCGCCGGACGATCGGCAAGTTGATTTGCCATCTCCTCGAGGACCGCCGATTTCTCTTTTCCGCTGAGATCAGCAATCACCCGATCGAGGGTTAAAAAATCAGTAATCTTCACTCTGGCGGCTTTCTTCTGGGCTCGAGCTTTATCTTATCCTTTTGTTTTCGCAATTGTCGTTTTAAGTTGTCGGTCACCAGATCGATGGCTGCATAGAGATCTTCAGTTTGTTCCTTAGCATGGATCATCCCGCCGTGGGCGTGCAGCTCCACTTCGGCTGTCTGGCGTTCTTTGGACTCAACTGAAAGAACTACATGAGCGTCTAAAGATTGCGAGAAATATTTGCCCAGACGATGCATTTTTTCTTCAACGTATTGCTTCAATGCATCAGTGGACTCGGTGTGTCGAAAGGTAACCGACACTTTCACGTCGCTCATCGTGCTGTGTTTCCTTTGATTTTTACTTGCGAAAAAACGGCTGGCGCCGTTTTGAGGATGGAAGAATACCCATCGCCTCGCGGTACTTGGCAACGGTGCGGCGCGCTATGTCGATGGAACAATCCGACAGCAGCGCAGCTATGTGCTGATCGCTGAACGGTTTGCGCGGATCTTCGCCGCTAATGATGCCGCGGATCTTTTCTTTAACGCTCTCGCTCGCGACATCCTCCCCGTTTCCGCCTCTCAGGCCGCTCTGGAAGAAAAATTTAAGCTCGAACAATCCCTGCGGCGTGTGGACATATTTATTGGCCGTCGCCCGGCTCACGGTCGATTCGTGCATATGGATATCTTCGGCCACATCACGCAGCACCATCGGTCGCAGTTGGCTCACGCCATGGTCGAGGAAGTCCAGCTGGAACTTGAAGATACTTTGAGTCACCCGGTAGAGCGTTTGTTGGCGCTGCTGGATGCTCTTGATCAGCCATGTGGCGGCACGCACCTTTTCCTGGAGATACTGCCGCGCCTGCTCTTCCGCCACGCCCTCTTGGCCGACCATGCGGCGGTAAAGGGGGCTCACGCGTAAACGAGGAACTCCATCGTCGTTCAAATAGATGACATACTCGCCGGCGATCTTTTCAACGAAAACATCGGGTAGCACAGTACGCACATCCTCTTGTTCAAAACCGCGCGAAGGTTTCGGCTCAAGGGAAGTAATCAGGTGGGCCGCATCGGCAATCTCGTCAATGGTGGTGCCGAGATCGCGCGCAAGCTTCTCATACCTTTTCGATTCCAAGAAGCTTAGATAATCAGAGACGATCCGAGCTGCTAAACTGTCGCCGAGCTCCAGGTTTTGCAATTGAACCAACAAACATTCGCGCAGATTGCGCGCCGCAACGCCAACAGGATCGAAGAATTGGATGCGCTTTAAAACCTTTTCCGCTTCCTCCGGATCGGTTTGGGTAGCGGCGCAAACCTCTTCGAGCGTTAACGCCAAATAACCATTCTCCGAGAGGTTCTGGATGATGTATTGCCCGATCATCGACTCGCGTTCGCTAATCTTCGACAGGCGGAGCTGCCAAAGCAGATGATCTTCGAGGGAGGTTTTTTTGGTGAGACTGTTCTCCCATGAGGGAGGCGCATCGCCGTCGTCCGAACCGGCCTCGGCGGTCAGGGAACCGTGCATGGAATTGGAATGCGTGTCGAGATATTCCTGCCAATCATAGGTGCCGATCTTATCGACCGCCGAAAGCTCCCGATTGACCACCGGCTCGGTTTGCCCAGTCTCGCCCGTGTTTTCGCTTCGCGGCTGATCGCCACTCTCGCTTTCTTCACTTGGCCCCTCTTCGAGCGCAGGATTTTCCTGTAGCTCTTTCGTGACCATATCTTCCAGTTCGACGCGTGACAGCTGCAACAGCTTGATTGCCTGCTGCAATTGCGGCGTCATGACTAACTGTTGGGCGAGCTTTTGAACTTGCCGAATTTCCAAAGCCATACTAGAACTTAAACCCCTCCCCCAAGTAAAATTTTCTCGCCTTGGGGCTCTCCGAAATGACTTCCGGCGTCCCTTGTTCGAGAATCGCGCCTTCGTTCAAGATGTAGGCGCGATCGCAAATCCCCAACGTTTCCCTGACGTTGTGATCGGTGATCAAGATGCCGATACCGCTTGTAATTAACTCGCGGATAATTTTCTGGATCTCCGCCACCGCGATCGGATCAACCCCGGTGAAAGGCTCATCGAGCAAGACGAACTGGGGCGACAGGACCAGCGCCCGAGCAATTTCGACTCTGCGCCGCTCGCCGCCGGAGAGCGTGAACGCTTTGTTTTTGGACAGATGACCTACCCCAAGCATATTCAGTAATGTTTCACAGCGTTCTTGACGCTCGACGCTATTGAGGTCGAGAGTCTGTAGAATTGCCTGCAAATTGTCTTCAACGGTCAAACGGCGAAATACCGAAGACTCCTGCGGCAGATAGCTAATGCCGGCGCGCGCCCTCTGATAAATCGGCGCCGCAGTCAAGTCTTTATCGTTCAGCAGCACTTTCCCCTGGTCCGGATGAACTAGACCCACCATCATGTGAAAGGTGGTCGTCTTGCCTGCTCCGTTCGGGCCCAGCAAGCCCACTACTTCCCCGCCTTGAACGTCTAAATTGATCCCATTGACGACGCGGCGACCATTATAGCTCTTCGCCACCGCCTCCGCCCTCAAAACACTCATTTTGCCGTGCTCGAGCCGGCCTCAGACTTAGCATTATCTTTCTTTTGCAATTCCTCCGGGAAAATCGTCACCTGCACTCTGACCGAGTCCTTGCCTTCAGCTACAGCGCGGTCTTGATCGATATAGTAGATGATGCGCGAACCCGTGACTTGGCTGTTGCCCTGTCGCATCACTGGATTTCCGGTTAATGTAACCGTCTTGGCCTTGTCATCGAAGATAGCTTTATCTCCGGTTGCCATCCGATTGCCCTGCACCGCGTTTACCTTCCCCTCCGCGATGATCTGTTTCATTTGTTTCATCTCAGGATCAAAGACCGCGGTTAAGGTTTCGCTGCGCATAGTCATTTCGGACTGGATCGTTACGACCCGACCCTTGTAAGTGATCGTATTCTTCTTCTGATCCACTTCCATCCAATCCGAAGTGATATAGATCGGCTCCTTCTTGTTGAACTCGAAAACGCTCTCATCACTTTTGCTCTTACCATCCTCCTTGGATGCGCCGCCAGCAGGACCGACGATAAAGCCGGCCAGCAAAAATACTGCAAGTGCAAAACCCAAGCTCGGGAATTTCATGGTCATCGCAACTAGCTTTTCTCGGACTTAGCTTTTTGCTTAGCGAGCTTCTCCGGTTCCAATTTGGTCTTTACATCACGCACCAAGCGTACTTTGCTCTCTCCCAGGTCAACCTCCATACTCGCGCCTTGCAATTCCAAACCTTCACCGGTCAGCGTGGTCCGCTGCGGCATCACAATTTGTTCCTTTGCCGGCAGATAAGTCGCCTCCTGTGAGTTCAACAAATAACCGCTGTAAGAGATTTCAATGCCACCCTCTAGTTGCATCTTCTCTAGCTCTTTTTCGTTGAGATAGACGTGAGCGATGTTAGCCGAGGCTTCGGCTACTTCTCCATTTTTATCGTAGTACAAAAAGCGCGGCTTATGGATAACTGCTTGTCTCTGATCTTTGTCGTAACTCGCTTCCTCGCCCAACAGTTCCCACACAGTTCGGCCATTTTCAACTTTGGCGCGGCGAAAATCTTTGATGTTGAGAGCCGAGTCCGGTAACTCGTCCAACAATTTGATAGGATTCTGTCTAATGTCACGCAGCTTATTAGCCCAAATCTCGGCGGTAACCTTGTAGCCAACGGCTCCAAGCGAAGCAATGATTGCCACCAATAATAATAATCTTTTTTTACGCATGGGTTGATCGATGAATTACGACCGTACCATTCTTTGATACTTCTGTAAAGTAATAGGCATGAAAATTGCTGGGCAACTTACAAAGTCCTAATTTCACGAGATTTTTTTGACGATGAACCCCCATTTATTCTGAGCCTTCAGCAACAGCTCCGCGATCTCGCGAACCGCGCCTCTGCCACCCGGTTTTTCGGTCACGTAGTCGACAGACCGGAATAACTCCTGGCAGGCGTCATTTACGGTTACTGCCAAGCCGACGCGATGCAGTATCGACAGGTCCGCGATATCATCGCCGACATAGGCGATCTCTGTCTCCGCCAAACCCGATTGCCGCCGGATCTCTGCATAGGTCCTGCCTTTGTTTTGGGTTCCCTGGTGCACGATTTGAAGGTCCAGTTCTTTGGCTCGATACCGCACGGCTTTGGAACTTCGTGCGCTGATCAGACCGACCTCGATACCGGCCCCCATGAGTAACACAATGCCTTGTCCATCTCGCACGTCGAAGTGCTTGGTTTCCACCCCGCGATCGTCGAGGATGATGCGGCCGTCGGTCAATACGCCATCGACATCGAGCAGAAGCAATTTTATAGCTTTGGCCTTGTTTCGGACCGCTGTAGAAATGCGCTTCACGGATGGGGTTAAAGGCCGGCTTTGAGGAGATCGTGGAGATGAATCGCGCCCATGGGCGTGCCATTCTCATGGAGCACAAACAGGCAAGTAATACTGTGTTGCTCCATCGCGGCGACCGCTTCGGCGGCAAGACAATCGGCCCCTATGCTTTTGGCATTCCGCGTCATCAGCTGTTTGGCGTTATATTCAAAAATATCACCTTTGGATTCCAAGCCGCGCCGCAGGTCGCCGTCGGTGATGACCCCCGTCAGTTTTCCCTCTCCATCGACAACTCCGGTGATTCCAAGCCGCTTCGAGGTGATCTCGAAAAGAGCGTCCTTGATGGGCGTGGCCTCGCTAACCAGAGGAAGTTTATCGCCACGATGCATAAGATCTTCGACCCGCAAGAAAAGCCGTCTGCCTAAAATACCGCCAGGGTGACGCATGGCGAAATCTTCTTGGTTGAAGCCTTTGGTCTCGAGAAGTACCACGGCCAAAGCATCGCCCATGGCTAGAGTTGCCGTAGTGCTCGCCGTGGGCGCCAAACCCATGGGACAGGCTTCTTCTCTGACGCTGACGTCGAGAATGACGTCAGCCGCTTTTGCCAGAGTTGACTCCGGATTCCCGGTCATGACGATCATCTTAAGAGCGTGGCGCTTGAAATGAGGAATAATTTTGAGGATTTCTTCGGTTTCACCACTGTTGGAAACGGCAAGAATCACATCGCCCTTCATGACCATGCCCAAATCGCCGTGAAGCGCATCGCTCGAGTGGAGAAAAAAGGCCGGCGTACCCGTGCTCGCCAGCGTTGCCGCAATCTTGCGACAAATCAACCCTGATTTACCCATACCAGTTACAACGACCTTGCCGTTACAGCCACGGAGCAACTTGATGGCACTGCAAAAATGCTCATCGAGGCGATCCACCAGGGATAGCAGTCCCTGAATCTCGATGTTCAACACCTCTCTAGCGCGCCCCAAAATAGCTTTTTGGTTCACGAAATCGAACTACCTTTCACCAGCTCGTCTAACTGTTTCACGGCTCTGATTAACTTTTCAAACTCCTTTAAGGCTAAAGAGTTCGGACCGTCACTCAACGCCTGATCCGGTTCTTCATGCACCTCCATGAATAGCGCATCGATCCCCACCGCTACCGCGGCGCGGGCCAACGCCGGAATATACTTGCGCTCGCCGCCGGAGGCGTGGCCGAGGCCGCCTGGCAGCTGCAAGCTGTGAGTGGCATCAAAAATCACTGGATATCCGAGCTCACGCATCCACACCAGCGAGCGCATGTCGGAAACAAGATTGTTATAACCGAACGAGACTCCACGTTCCGTCAACAAAACGCGATCGTTGCCGGTTGAAAGTATTTTTTCGACAACATTGCCGATGTCCCAAGGCGCGAGAAATTGTCCTTTTTTGATGTTAACGACTTTCCCGGATTTCGCCACCGCAATGACAAAGTCGGTCTGCCTGCAAAGAAACGCCGGAATTTGCAACACGTCTGCAATCTGCTGAACCGGGCCTACCTGAGCCGACTCATGAACATCGGTTAAGATCGGCACGCCGACTTTGCGTTTGACCTCGGCGAGGATCTCCAATCCCTGCTCCAGCCCTGGTCCGCGAAATGAATCGCCCGAAGAGCGATTCGCCTTGTCGTAAGACGACTTAAAAATGTAAGGGACGCCGGCTCGATCCGCCGCTTGTTTCAGCAGCGAGGCATGCCGCAGCGCGGATTCTTGACTCTCGATAACACATGGCCCCGCGATCACCGCCAGCGGTTGACCCGCGCCGATTTTGAAATTGCCTATCTGAACCGGCTTCATAGTTCGATTTTAAATGGCACAGAGATGGTTATGTGCGGACCACTTTCATGCGCGGGAGTTCGGAAAGCGCCTGTCGCTTTTCCAGTGCCGCCTGGATAAAGCCTCTGAAGAGCGGATGGCAGTCCATCGGGTGCGACTTAAATTCCGGATGAAACTGACAACCCAAAAACCACGGTTGGTTCTTTAGCTCAATGATTTCAACCAGGTTGCTATCCGGCGACAAGCCGCTCAGAACCATGCCTTTAGCGCCGAACTCGGCGCGATAAGTGTTGTTGAACTCGTATCGGTGGCGGTGCCGTTCTGAGATTTTCTCGCGTCCGTACAACTTTGCCGCCAACGTGCCATTTTGTAGCACGCACGGATAATTGCCCAAGCGCATCGTGCCGCCTTTGGTGTCGATGCTTTTCTGCTCTTCCATGAGATGAATTACCGGATGCGGAGTCTGCAGATCGAATTCACTAGAGTTGGCGCCGTCCAGACCGCAGACGTTTCGCGCAAATTCAACCACCGCCATCTGCATGCCGAGACAGATCCCAAAGAAGGGAATCTGGTTTTCCCGGGCATAACGGATCGCGGCAATTTTTCCCTCACTGCCGCGATCACCGAACCCGCCGGGGATCAATAGTCCATCGACATCCTTGAGAACGGCCTGGACACCTTCCTGCTCGATCTTTTCCGCTTCGATGCAATCCAGATCGACCCGAGCTTCATTGGCGATGCCGCCGTGGACAAGCGCTTCCAGCAGGCTCTTGTAAGACTCTTTCAGGCTCATGTATTTGCCGACGACCGCGATCCGCACCGAATCCTTGGAATTATTTAAGACGTCAGCGACGTGTTGCCATTTTTTCAGATTGGGGGCGCCGGTCCAGATGTTGAGCTTCTCGACAATGCGCTCGTCCAGCCCTTCTTCATGAAAGACCAGCGGCACCTCGTAAATCGACTCGACATCCTTTGCCGTGATTACGGAGTTCTCGGCAACATTACAGAAGCGCGCGATTTTGGATTTGATCTTCGGATCCAGGAAACGATCGGTCCGGCAGAGCAGGATATCGGGCTGGATGCCAAGACCGGTAAGCTCTTTGACGCTGTGCTGTGTCGGTTTGGTCTTCAGTTCGCCGCCGCCGGTAATGAAAGGAACCAGGGTTAGATGAATATAGAGGACATTCTCACGGCCCCAATCCCAGGCAAATTGCCGCACCGCTTCCAAAAATGGCAGGCCCTCAATGTCGCCGACGGTGCCGCCGATCTCGCCGATGGCGATATCGAATCCGTCCGCTGCCGCTAGGATCCGCCGTTTGATCTCATCGGTGATGTGAGGAATAACTTGAACGGTGCCGCCGAGATAATCGCCGCGGCGTTCTTTGGCGATAACGGTCTCGTAGATCTGACCGGTAGTGCAGTTGTTCTTGCGCCCCATCAAGGTCGAGACATAACGCTCGTAATGGCCAAGATCGAGGTCCGCCTCGGCGCCGTCATCCGTGACAAAAACCTCGCCATGCTGAAATGGGCTCATGGTGCCGGGGTCCACATTGATGTACGGATCCATCTTCAACATCGTCACTTTAAGACCGCGGCTCTCCAACAACGCGCCGATAGAAGCAGAGGCCAGTCCCTTGCCCAACGATGACACCACGCCGCCGGTGACGAAAATGAATTTGGTTTTTACAGTCGCCATGGGTTCCTTTCAGTTGGTACGATCTCTAAACAATAATAATCCGCGCTCTGAAGAATCGATTTGCGGCGCCGCCACTCCGCAAACGATTGATGCATTTAGTTTTTAGTGCAGCCGAGTCTTCCTTTCATCTGTTACGGCCTTTTAGATAGCGCTGCGCTCTCTGCAGATCTTCCGGAGTATCCACTTCTACGGATCTCTCATCCACCTGCACCACACGAATCCGGTAACCATAGGCCAATGCGCGCAGTTGTTCCAAACTTTCGATCTGCTCCAACGCGGTCGGACGCAAACGGGCAAACTTCAGTAGAAACTCGCGCTGGTATACGTAAAGCCCCAAGTGCCGGTAACCCCATAATCGCCTCTTTACGCTGCGCCGTACTTTACCGCCGTTGAGATCGATTGCATCATTGCGCGAGTAAGGAATGGCCGCCCGGGAAAAATACAAAGCAAATCCCTTGCGGTCGATGACGACCTTGACGATGTTGGGATTGAGCCATTCGTCCTGATCAAGAATCGCGGTGCAAACCGTCCCCATGGGAATCGATGGATCGCGTTTCATCGGACGGACCGCGCGAGTGATCGTTTCTGCCTGTATAAACGGCAAATCACCCTGAACATTTACCAGCAGATCGGCTCTGACTTTGCGCGCCACCTCGGCTAGCCGATCCGTTCCACTCGGGTGATCTCTGGCGGTCATTATGACTTCGCCGCCGAATTTTCTGACGGCTTCTTCGATGCGCAGATCGTCGGTGGCGACCACAACTCGATCCAATTCCGTTGCCCTGGAGGTACTTTCGTAAACGTGTTGGATCATCGGCTTGCCGCCGATCCAGGCTAACGGCTTTCCCGGAAGACGGGTGGAACCATAGCGCGCCGGGATAATCGCCACAACTGACATAATGTGCGCTTCAGAGGTGCGATGACTGCGAAAGAAAGGTCACGGTTGCGTTCTCGTCGTTGAAATAAAAAACCGCAATGGGCTTTCAGCGAAAGCGCATCACGGAATTCAATAATACGCCCACGCCAAAAGGGTGTCAATGTGATTTGCTGCAGCGAGTCTTTCCCCGCCTCATGTTCGGCATCAAATCGACGCGTGCGGTTTTCGAGAAGCGGGGCCAGCCAATTTGACTTATCGCGGTCATCCTATGATAGGAGTTATGAGGAAGATCGGGAGGAAGAGGATGGGCAACTTGATAAAAATCGATGCGGGGTTCGCCACCATCGGGCAGGGTGCGGGCCCTATGATGGTAACCTGGAAGGCCGGCTTATTTAACAAGCACGGCCTCGAGGTCGACAAGCCGCGCATTATGGGCGGCGCCAAAGGAGTTGTCCGCGGCCTGATGGCAGGCGAAATCCAGTTCGGCAATTTGGCGGCGCCAGCGCCGTTGAGGTCCAATGTCAAAGGCGAAGCGGATTTGATTTTTTTGACCGGCGGCATCAATCAACAATTCATCATGGGCAGACCGGGCATAGCCAGCCGCGAGCAACTCACCGGCAAGAAAATGGGTTTCGTAGGCGACGGCGGTCTCAATGACGCGCTGGTAAATTTCATTATCGAGAAGTTGTCGGACGCCGGCATCAAAGGCATCGACAAGGAACCTATTCCTGCCGGCGGCGCTGAGCAAATGGCAGCACTGATTGGCGGAAAGTGCGATGCCATGGTTATCACTCCGCCGGAATCCATTGATGCCCGGCGAAAAGGCTGTAACTACCTGATCGATCTCGCCGAATACGGTCTTAATTACGCGCTGGGCGGGATTGCCGCGCGCCGCGATTATGTGGAGAAGAATCCGGAGATTACGCACAAATTTATCAAAGCATACGTCGAAGGGATGCACCGCTACCGGATTGACCGCGATTTCACTGTCGAGGTCCAGGCTGAGTATAGCGGCATTGCGGACCGCACAGTGGCGGAAGAAACTTACGATCTCACCCGCCCGGGTATGCCGCCGATTCCTTACCCGGTTGTTGCTTCGCTGCAAGTTTTACTCGATTTTATGTCCAAGGAAATTCCTGAGGCGAAGAATGTCGATGCGCGGCGCTTTGTCGATGATCACTTTATCCGCGAGCTCGAGGAGAACGGATTTATTGCTTCACTTGCAGGTGTTAAATGAGTTCGGGGCAGGCTCCCATGATCGGACGCTCGATGTCGCGCACCGCAGATCTTTAAGGAGAAAACCATGCGCGTGATGTTTCTGAACCACTCTTTCAAGCGCCACTCTGCCGAGCTCGAAACTCACATCGAGCGACTTCTGAAAAGTTACGCCTCGCCCGAGACCACGTTTGAGCTTGCCTATCCGGAGGATCTTGGCGGCGGCGAAGTCCTGAGCCTGCTTGAACAAGGAAAAGCATTATCCGGTCTACACCACATTCTGGAAACGCCCGCTTTGGTCAAAAAAGCTATTGAAGCCGAGCAACTAGGATTCGATGCGGTTATTCAGAGCAATACTTTCGATCCCGGTGTTGAAGCCAGCCGGCTTGCGGTGCGCATACCGGTCATCGGCCTACTGCGCGCTTCCTTGCATTTTGCCGCGACTATTTGCGACAAGTTCGGTTTGATCGTGCCGCTGCCGGCGCACATGCCTCATACCATGAGATTGGTGCAATCCTACGGCATGAATCGCTTCGTAACCGGCATCAAAACCGTAGACCTCTACGACACCGGTGACTTGTCCGGTTATCACGATCTCGTCATCGAGCGAACCCTTGTCATGGGCCGCGAGCTCATTGAACAAGGAGCACAAGCGATTATTCCACTCGGAGGCAAGATATACCCGTACGTTGTGACACCAGAAGAGCTGGCGCCCAACCTCGGAGTTCCGATCATCAATACCAAAGCTGTGGGCGTAAGTTATGCCGAGCTGATGGCCAGATCCCGAATCACACACAGCCAACGAGCCTATCCATGGTCGCCGGGCTTAAATCCGGACAAAGTGTCAATGCGCCGTTGAGAGCTACTTTAAATCATGCTGCCAGTGACGCGCAGCATTTTTGCCGCTGGCAGAGTTAACAATTCACAATACGAACTTGGCTCGCGTGAAATCACCACCCATGGCGAAGAACACCGCATCTTGGGGTATCGGTATCGCTGACGGAGACAGACTATGATTATTGACGCTGATGGGCATTTTTTTGAGACTGAAGAGATTTTCGACAGATACATGGAACCAGACCTGCGAAATTACCGGCCTCGCCTTCTGAGCGACGAAGATGGCTACAATTACTGGGTCGTTGACGGGCAAACGTCGTACCGGCGGCCATCGGTGAAGGGAGCCGGCGCTCCTGGCACCGCAGCACCTCCCGGAAAAAAGATCCAGGCGGCGCGCCGCGCTTCCGCCGGCAGCCAGACCTTGACCAATATAAGGGAGCGGCTCGATGATTTAGATAAAGAGGGTATCGATATCCAATATCTCTACCCGAGTTTTTTGCTCCACATCAATGCATTAGCCGATGGCATCCTAGCAATGGGCGTGTGCCGTGCTTATAACAGCTGGCTGGCTGAGGCTTGCCGGAAAGCGGCGGATCGGCTGAAAGGGATCGGCGTGGTTTCTCTACAGGATTCTCAAGGCGCGGCAAAAGAATTATCGCGCATCAAAGACCTCGGCATGACCGCGGTCATGATTAACGGCACTGCCGGGAGCAAACGGCTGGACCACCCGGACCACGATCCATTCTTTGCCGAAGCGGACCGGCTGAACCTGCCCATCGCCGTTCACTTCAGTCTGCAATTTCCAACGGTCGACAAGCTCTTCGAGCATCATTTTCCCAACCGAGTATTGGCGGGTATTTTTCCGATCATGGCGGGACTTACCAGCGTGCTGTGTTCTGGATTGCTGGACCGGTTTAAAAACATCAAGTTCGCGTTTCTTGAAGGCGGCATCAGCTGGGTGCCTGCCCATGTCGAGCGTATGGATGATCACTTTGAAAACCCGCGCTACGGGGCGCGAGACCTAATTAGTCATCCACCGAGCGAATACTTGAAATCGGGACGGATATTCTTCGGCTGCGAAGGGAACGAACCCTTTTTGCCTCGGGTTATAGCCGATCTAGGTGAAGAGCTATTTATGTTTTCTTCCGATTATCCCCACGCTGACCGCACCGAAGGTACCGCTGGGTATCTAAAAACCCGGAGCGATATCGGTATGAACGTGCGGCATAAATTACTGGCCGATAATGCTCAGCGTTTTTACGGCAAATGAGCTAGATGGGCGCGTTTAGATTTCGCGCTTCAATAATTAATTGATAATTCCGACACCGGTAGCATCCCGCACTTCAAAAACCTCTAAGTTGGATTGAAGCGAATTGGAACCGGCGCGTCTAATCAGTTAAGGGAGGAGAACATATGAAAAAAAACATAGTTAAATTGGTCGTAGTTGCCTTCACTGCCTTGGTCTTTGGTGGGTCGCCACTGCGCAAGATACGAAAGCCGATAAAATGGGCAAGTCGCCGGCGGATTCTCCAAAGATGGAGAAGTCGACAAAGGCGAAATCGGGCACAGCAACCGGCGAGGTTACCTCTGTGGACGCCAAGTCGGGCCAGCTCACCGTCAAGGCAAAGGACAAGGACCTTAATTTGATGGCCGAGTCCAAATCCGCCAAGAACGCGCTGGATAAGATAAAGGTTGGCGATAATGTCCGAGTAACCTACACCGATAAAGACGGTAAGATGGTTGTCAGCTCGGTGAAAGCAGACTCCAAGGGTATGAGCAAATCGGAAGAGAGAAAGTCCAGCACAAGGGCTGAAAAGAAACAGCCTTAATTCGTTTTATCGCCACTTCTTGAGGGGTAGCTGAAAGCATCGGCTACCCCTTTTTTGTTCCTTGCAACCCTTTATCGATCAACTTAAGAGGCTATGCCTGCTGGGAAGCTTATTGCTTTCAAGGTTCTTGTCTACTAGACTTTTTGTTATGAGGCAGTAGCTGTTTGTGTCTGAAAAGGAGGAGTGGAGATGGATCTGCCGAAATGCCAAAAGTGCAACAACGGGATTTTAATCCCGTTATCCGATTATGGGCAGGATGGTGCTTCGGTGATGTTTAAAGCTTGGGCCTGTACCAATCCCGACTGCGGGTTCTCTTTACGAGTCGATAAGGGCGAAGTGACTTACGGCAAGAGAATCGAGCCGAAGCATTAACCACCGATCCCACCACGCAAGCTGTCACCAAGCGGCATCTCAAGCCGGCAAGCTTTGATAAAAACTCTGAATCGCCTTACCAAAAAGTTCGCAGCCTATCTTTAAAGCTTCCAAACATCTCTTTTGAGTTTCACCATCTGTGGCATAACGTCTGAGAATTTCAGGCGCAATCCATTCATGCCCCGCTTCGTCGGCTAGCAAAGTATCGCGGTAAACCGACGCCGTCTGCGGGTCGATGGATTGGACGCGTTCAATAAACGATTTTGAGGTTCTCGGAAAAAACTCCTCGTGACCAAATTGAACACTGGCGATCAACTCACAAAGCGAACCCAATGAAGCATGATAATCCCAGAGTTCCTTTAGTTCTTTCAGCGGCTGATTCCAGAGCGCGTCTGGGTCGCCATTTAATTCACCGATTCTTTTGCGCAAGATCGACGTGTGTTTTAATTCATTGACCACATATTCGGACATCGGCTGTTGCAGATCGAGGTCGGGAATGTCTCCGACCCAACGGGCAGTGACTTCGGCGGCCTTGCGCTCCATGACCACGCCGAACTGCAAGCGGCGCAACACAATCGCCGGGGTGAGCGGTTTTTCCGCGCCGTAACTCTTGCGTTCGGCATTCATCTTTTCCCAGAACGCCTCCCGGTAATTGACTAATCCGGTAAGAAACTCTTCCGCTTTGAGAGCTTCCATTTCTCCTCCAATCATCTGAGCACGCGCGCGCTGATTTGACACGCAGCGCCTTTTGGGTTTTAACTTACAGGAAATTCCGCTGCTGTAAAGGAGTATTCTGCCAGTCAAATCTTGCTCAGCTTACAACCGAACTTAAACTTGATGGAATCCCAAGAAGCAAAAAATCTCGTCGACAACTTGTATAAGGAACTCTACGAACACTGGGATCGCAAGATCAATCAAGGCCCTTTTATGAGCCGACTGCGAGACGGGACCTTGCCATTGCCCTGTTTGCGGCGGTTTTTCAAAGATTGGGGCCTTTTCTCAATCGAAGTAGTGGCATTGAACGCCGTCTCCTATTACGTGCATTTGCCATTCTTCGTGCGCAACTTTGATTTGCTGCCGGCATTTTCAGACAAGATTGCCGAGGAGCTGGTTGCTCCCAAACCCCCGGGCCATACACTGATTCTGCTTGAAACCGCCAATGCGTTAGGCCTGTCCAAGGAAGAACTGTTCGAGCAACCCGCGTCGGCCCCCGGGCGGGCGATCAGCGATTATTCACGGCGCGTATTTCAGGATGGCTCGATTATTGAGTTGTGGGGCGCCCATGTATACGAAGAAACGCTCGGGCACTGGGCCCAGCAATGGGGCGAGGCCTTGGTATCGCATTACGGCCTGAGCCAACGACAAGCGATCTACTTTACCGCGCATGCCGAGGCCGATCTGGTAGAGCACGAAGAACACATGGGACATGGGCCGCTCAATCGGATGATCCTGCAGCGGATCCTGGAACAAGGATTGACTGCAACCAAACTCGGCTATGATCCCAAATACTGCGGTTTCACTATGGTCGATTTGCACGCGCTGATGGAACGGCACGCTTTGGAAAACCCATATTCGTCAGAGAATCGCTCCTGAAACTCTCATCATCTGTGCCACGCCCTCCTCCGCGACATTCACGTCCGGCCGATTTTCACTACAGAAAGCTGGGTTCGTGATCCGCGCCGGCGCAGTAGACGTTGGGGTCCTTGTCTTTTTATTGTCCTGGTGTCTTTTTTCTCAAGCCGGCGCAGAGCCGCCCGGCAACTGGCAAATCCGCGCACCGCTGCCGTCATCTCGCACCGAAGTCGCCGCCGCCGGAATCGCCGGCAAAATCTACGTGATCGGTGGCTACGGCAAGAATGGCAACTTGGTTGAAGCATACGATCCACAAACCGATCGCTGGGAGCGGCGCGCATCGCTGCCCAAACGGCTGCACCATAGCGGCGCCGCGGCGGTTAATGGAAAGCTCTATATTATCGGCGGCTACATCTCCGGCATCGGTCCGATTGACACAGTTTACGAGTACGATCCCGCCGCAGATCGCTGGACGGCAAAAAAGCCTATGCCGATCGCCCGGGGAGCGCTCGCAGTCGGCGTAATCGCCGGAAAAATTTTTGCGGCGGGAGGCGTCGGCCCGGACGGGAAAAACACTGCTGCCGTTCAAGCGTATGATCCCTTTCAAGATCGCTGGACCGACCACGCTCCGATGCCAACTCCTCGAG
>DASUVS010000479.1:0-3760 GCA_036378835.1 Binatia bacterium
AAGCGTTCGTGTCGGCGGATGCTTATTTAACCGATCAACATCCATTATTGACTGCCGAATGCCGAACGCACGATCATCTCCACGCAAGACTCAGGTTTCATGTCAATCGTACGGAGACGCACTTCGGGGGTTTCCGGTGGCTCATAGTCGCTATCGATACCGGTAAAGTTCTTCAACTCGCCGCGCCGGGCTTTCGCATAGAGGCCTTTCGTATCGCGGCGTTCACATTCCTCCAAAGGAGTATCGACAAACACTTCGATGAATTCTCCGGGATCGAAGAGGCTGCGCGCCAACTGGCGCTCCGCGCGGTAGGGTGAGATGAAGGCGACAATCACGATCAGCCCCGCATCGACCAACAATTTAGCGACTTCCGCGACGCGACGAATGTTTTCCACTCGGTCAGCTTCGGTGAAGCCCAAATCGCGATTGAGTCCGTGACGCACATTGTCCCCGTCCAAGATATAAGTGTGCTTGCCTTCCGCATGCAGACGCTTCTCCAGCAAATTGGCAATCGTTGACTTGCCTGACCCGGAAAGGCCAGTAAACCACAGGCATCGTGCCACTTGATGTTTCATCTCGGCCCGAGCGGTTTTTGTGACCTCCAGCGCATGCCAGTGAACGTTCAGGGACCGCCGCAGCGCAAAATGAATCATCCCCGCGCCGACTGTCTCATTGCTTACTTTGTCGATTAGGATAAAAGCGCCCATTCTTTTATTTTCACAATAGGACGCAAATGGCACCAGCCGATCGAAACTCAAATTGACGGTGGCGATTTCATTGAGACCGACTGTTTTGGCTGCTAGAAATGCGCCGCTGTTAACATCCAAGAGGTGCTTGATCTGAGTGATGGTAACCGTCGCGAGCTTTGTGTGTAACAAGGCGCCATAGGGACGCCCGGACAGCATGGGGTGATCGCTCAGCCAAAGAAGATCCGCCTCAAACTGGTCGGCGCACTCTACCGGGTGTGAAGCCGTCGCAATGACGTCTCCGCGGCTCGCATCAATCTCATCCTTAAGCGTCAGAGTCACCGACTGCCCAGCCGTCGCTGCGGGTTGCGGTCCGCCCCAGATGACGATTTCCTTGATCCGGCTTACTACGCCCGAGGGAATGATCCGCACGCTGTCTCCAGGCCTGACGATCCCACTTGCGATGCGCCCCGAAAACCCGCGGAAGTCGAGGTTGGGCCGGTTAACCCACTGCACGGGCATCAGGAAAGGATTACGCTCGTTAGTATCTTCCGGCTCAATTGTTTCGAGCCACTGCAACAGACTCGGCCCTTCGTACCAGGACATCGCGACCTTGTCCGCTTCAACGATGTTATGACCTTCGAGTGCTGAGACTGGAATTACCGTGATCGTATCGAAGCCAAGATCCTTGGCAAATCCGGTATAAGAAAGCGCGATATCGTCACACACTGACTGGGACCACCTGACGAGATCCATCTTGTTAATAGCAAGGGCGACGTGACGAATGCCAAGCAGCGAGATGATGCGGCTGTGGCGTTTGGTCTGGACTAGCACCCCTTTGCGAGCGTCGATCAGCAGCACAGCGGCTTGCGCTGTGGACGCGCCCGTGATCATGTTTCGGGTATACTGCTCATGGCCTGGCGTGTCGGCCACGATGAAGCGACGCTTGCCAGTTGCGAAAAAGCGATAGGCAACATCAATGGTGATGCCCTGCTCGCGTTCGGCCTGCAAGCCATCAACCAGCAGTGCAAAGTCCAAACGCCGGCCTTGAGTGCCATATTTCTTGGAATCCGTTGTCAACGCTTCCAACTGATCTTTAAGTATCAGCTTAGTGTCGTAAAGTAAGCGACCAATGAGCGTTGACTTGCCGTCGTCTACGCTCCCGCAGGTGATGAATCGCAAAGTATCCATCAAAAATAACCTTCCTGCTTTTTACGTTCCATGGAGCCGGCGCCATCGTGATCAATGACGCGTCCTTGTCGCTCGGAACTTGTCGCCGCCAGAGTTTCAGCGACGATCTCGTCGAGCGTGGTTGCATTACTTTCAACTGCGGCGGTCAGAGGATAACATCCGAGAGTCCGGAATCGCACCCTTCGGATCTCCGGCTTTTCACCGATCTCGAGCGGGAGCCGGCTATCGTCGACCATGATCCATTGGCCGTAGCGCTTAACTACAGGTCGTTCGGCAGCAAAGTACAAAGGAACGATCGGAATGTTCTCTTGACGAATGTAGGTCCAAATGTCGGCTTCAGTCCAATTGGAAAGTGGAAATACTCTTATGGTTTCGCCCGGGTTGATTCGCGTGTTGTAAAGATTCCACAGTTCCGGTCGCTGAGCTTTTGGCTCCCAACGATGACCCGGCATTCGAAACGAAAAAATGCGCTCCTTCGCTCTCGACTTTTCCTCGTCTCGTCTCGCCCCACCGAACGCAGCATCAAACCCGTACAAATCAAGCGCTTGCCTGAGCGCTTCAGTCTTCATCACGTCCGTGTGGTACGCCGAGCCATGGGAGACTGGCCCGATACCCTCCTCAGCGCCTCGCGGATTTGTGTAAGTAATCAGCTCAAAACCGACTTCGATCGCGATGCGATTTCTAAATGCAATCATCTCGCGAAACTTCCATCCGGTATCGATATGCATCAATGGAAAGGGGATTCGGCCCGGAAAAAAAGCCTTCTGCGCCAGCCGAAGCATTACCGATGAGTCTTTACCGACCGAGTACAGCATCACCGGTTTAGCCGCTGTAGCTGCTACTTCGCGGATAATTTCGACAGACTCAGATTCAAGCTCATCTAACAGGCTTTGTCTCATCGTTGGATACTAGTGGTCTTGGTATGTGCCCCGATGGAGAACGTCCCCCATTTGAAAATAGGCCTCTGGGGGCTCTGTAGCCTACCGAGGGGTTGGAATAGGAAAGCAGTCTCCACTCGTTCATCCCTGGGGGAAAAACAAATCATTCTTCAGCGTTTCCACGGGTGTACACCCGAAATTCAAGCTCGCTGGTAAATCGCACTAGTGTAAAAAAGGACATTGGGTACCGGCGGGTCGCAATTAGCGCCAACAACAGCCGTATAGGCGCTAACGGTACACGAAAGTATCTTTCCCAGTCAAATATTTTGGGTGTTAGATTAGCGTCTCAAATGCTCGGGCATCACAACGAACCGGGAAGCTCGCTTGAAGCTATGTCTCTCATGTGCTTCGTGCTCACGCAAAGCTACTAACTGAGTTGGCGAATCGCGCCAATTCGCTCCGCTGGCGTGGGGTGCGAGTAGTGATAGGCCGAATACCATGGATGCGGGGTCAGGTTCGACAAATTTTTCACTGTTAATTTGATCAGGGCTTCTTCCATCGGCTTGCCGTTGGCCAACGTAGTTGCCGCGAAACGATCGGCCTCATACTCGTGGTGGCGCGATAAGAAATTCATCAACGGCGCTAAATAAAACGTGAATGGTCCTGAAAGCAGGCTGAAGAGAACTAAGGCTGCATGATTTGACGCCTGCAAGCCAAAAGCAGTAAAGAGTGGTTCGTAATTCACCAGCCGACTGAGGATATACAACCCGACGCACAGAATTACACACTGCACGACCATCATCCGGTGAATATGTTTCATTTTGTAATGCCCCATCTCATGCGCCAACACCGCTAGTCCCTGGTCGATGGTCATCTGTTCGACAAGCGTATCGAAAAGCACAATGTGTTTGGCTTTGCCGATTCCGGTGAAGTAGGCATTGGAGTGAACTGAGCGCTTCGAACCGTCCATCAAGAAAATGCCGTTGGCCTTAAAACCGATCTTCT
>DASUVS010000480.1:0-5017 GCA_036378835.1 Binatia bacterium
GACATTTCCCATGCCTTCGGTGAGCATGAAATTTACCGGCGCGCCGCGTTTCATTCTGGTCGGGAAATGATGGGCATAGCAGGTGATACACATTGCGCCTTGGCCGGCCACCAAAAACTCGGCCAGTTCCGAGTGACCCTTATGAAATTCGACGTTGTTAGCGGCGATCTGCCTGACGAGAGCCACGGCCTTTTCTTCGCTGTTGTATTTATGCTTCAGACCGACGAGAAGCTCCACGTCCCGCGGCTCGGCGATCAGCCGTCCTTTCCATCGCGCATCGACGAAGTCTTCAAACTGTTTGGGCTCTTCGTCCTTTTTTACTAGATTGGTATTCCATGCGGCGATGATGAACTGTAGATCAGTAGCTACGTAGTACGATCCTTTTAAGTTGGCCGGATAAGCTGCCGCTTCAGGCGGCACTCGATCTACGAGTAAACCCTGATCATTGGCCTGCCCTAAGTTCTCCAGATTCAGCTGGAAGACATCGACAAATGTTTTTCCGCCGCGAGCTTCGGTAATCGCGCGGGCAATCAGCTTGTCCGCGGTCGCGTCGATATGATTGACCTTCAAACCCGGGAAGCGCTTTTCAAATGCAGGAAGAACCTTCTCGGCATTGATCTGCGCCAACGTCCCGTAGAAAGTCAGCGAACCGCCCTCCTGAAGCGCTTTCTTATGCAGCTGATCAAGGCTCTCTTGCGCATGAGCCGTTCCAAGCAGCAAAAGCGCGCCGAGCCAAATGCTTGCAAGCGCTGAGATTGGACAATTGCATCTACGATTCATGTTCGACCTCCCGTTGATGTGAAGTAACCCATACGTTGCCATTCTCTCGGCTGCGCTTCAGCCCGCCGTTTTTTACAATAATGCGACCAAAAACTGCCGCACCCTAACCTTTTGCGTTAAAGCTCGTCAACACAACCTTAACACCATCCAAATACGACATGGACTAGGGCAGGATAACGAGTGTTCATTTACCGTTAACGCCCAAGCTGTTGGTCACGTCCGTGATTGTCGGAAGCGGGTCGGTCTGATCTTTGAAGGGCGCAAGCCGACCCCAGAGCTCAGCGGCGGCGTTGTGAAAACCCGCAGGCAGACCGGCGGCTTCGAAGGTTGCGGCGATTTCTTTCATCTCACCGACGTAGCGCCATGCCTTCGGGGTTGCTACGGCGGCGGCGTGTTGGCTACGGCGTTGGAGGTCGGGCTGAGAGATGGACCACTCCTGCAGTAGTGCTTGATCAACGCCTTCGGCCGCCGCAAAAGTTCGGATCGCAAGCAGCAGCGCATCGGTGCATTTTGTCCAGGCGGCGTATGCCACTTTCAAGGCGGATGCAGCTCCCGGCTCTGCGCCGATGGTTTTGGCGTCGAGCATACTGTCGGTAAACAGGGCGGCAATCTCCGGCGCGTGCTCGCCGGATAGATACATTCGCGTTGTTCCCGCACGTTTGACCGGCGAACCGATGATGCCGCCATCGACGAAATTGGCGCCGGTGCTGGTGACAATCTCACAGATCCGCTGAGCTGTAGAGCGAGAAACCGCATTGGCGTCAACATAGATTCCCTTGAACCGATGGCCCGCGACATCGCGGGCGAGATCGAGAGCGGCATCCGGCGGGCAAACAGAAAGAATGACGTCACTTTCATTGACGGCGTTGGTTAATGTTTTGACATCACGCAGGCCTGCCTCGCGCGCCCGATCCTGGCTTGCTTTGCTACGGCCTTCCGACACCCATACCAGGCGAGCACCGCTGGTAGCTGCGGCCACGCCGATGGTTGTTCCCATATTGCCGGGATGAAGTAGCGCAACGGTTTTATTGGTCATGATTATTCCCCCAGATCAGCCGGCAAAAATTGCCGGCCAATCAATCGGTCATCTAGCTGCGTTCTGATCCGCTGCCATGATAATCTCGGATAAGGCTAACCTATTCGACTGCGAGCATGCGAGTCAATAATAGCGCGACATTTGTACCCGCGATCGCGGCGCCCCTTGCTCTGATCCTGCCGTTCGTTGTAAACGAGGATCGGTCCGGCTGAGCCTGTCATAAGGCTCGGGACTCTCTTCGATAACTCCCTTAGGGAGGTCGCATGGTATTCCATTTTCGTATTGCACTGCTGGCGATTGTGGTAGCGGCTTCAACCGCGCCGGCTCAAGAGAAAACCAGAATTTATCTTGGCGCATCGAGCAAGACCCTGGGTTACAGTCCTCTCTGGGTCGCCACGAAGAAAGGCTTCTTCGAGCGGCAAGGTCTCGATGTTCAACTCGTTCTTTTGCGCGGAATGCCGATGACAGTGCAAGCCTTGGCCGCGGGTTCGTTGCACTTCGGCTCGGGAGGGCCGGAACCTTACATCGAAGCGGCCGAGCGCGGGCTCGATTTCGTTATCACCGGGGGCGTGATCAACGGCACTGCTCAATTCATTATCGCTGGCAAAAATTACAAAAGCTATGAAGATTTACGCGGAGCGACTTTCGGCACCGCGTCTTTGACGGGAGGTACCATCACCGCGTTGCGCGAGGCGCTGAAAGTCAGGGGGCTTGAGTATCCACGTGATTATAAGTTGCTGATCGTTGCCGGCGGTTCTTCGGCAAACCTTGCGGCACTGCAGTCCGGGCAGATCGCCGCGACCACGGTTGCCGCGCCGTTGAACTACGCCGCGGAGGAGGCGGGTTTCAATATCATCGGTCGGATTATCGATGGGGTTCCCTATTTCCAGACCAACGTGATCGCAACCAGACGGTCATGGGCGGAAAAGAACCGGCCAGTGACAGTCCGCTTCATGAGGGGAGTCGTTCAAGCGCTGCGCTGGCTGCACGAGAATAAAGAACCCGCGATTGAATTCTTGTCGCGCGAAATTCAGCTCAAACCGACTCATGCGCGCAAAGGCTGGGAGTTCTATACGCAAAATGGTCTCTGGCCGGCCGATGGCGCGGTGACTCTCGAAGGAATGAAATACAATATCCGCATCTATGCCGAGCAAACGGCTATGAAAGGGCCGCTGCCTGCTCCCGCCAAGTTTGTCGATCAAAGCTATTTGTCCGAAGCAGTGAAGGAATTAACCACGCAATAAACCTCGAGATGCCCGCGCCGATGACGATGACTCTGGTCCTGCTTGTGGTCTTGAGAAAATAAAGCTGAATCTCTCGCCACCACGTGTCACAATCAAATCATTCTAATGTGTCCAGTAATTCCAAGGTGACATCATTGAGAGAACTGCAGACCCGAGTGGCTTTAGAGAAGTCGTGATGGCGAGTATGATGGTTGGGTATGGCGATGCAGCGCATGCCGGCAAGGTTCGCCGCAATGACTCCCTTCTCGGCGTCCTCCAATACGACGCATTGCGACGGTATCGCGCCAAGCCGTCGGGCCGCCGCGAGAAATATATCCGGCGCTGGTTTGACATTCGGCACATCCAAACCGGTAACGATCACCTGGAAGTAATGAGCGATACCGAGACCGGCCAAGACACCCTCTACCGCATCCGGATATGACGATGAGGCGAGCGCGAGTTTTTTCCGGTTATGCAATCGCTCTAAAACGTCCAACGTCCCTTCCATCGGGCGCAGCTCCGATATCAATAGATCGAGATAGCAACGAGATTTGTGGGCGCGCAACGCAATCGGATCCAGAGTTAATCCACGCTCACTTATCCACTCGGTAATTCCTCTGCCGTTGCGAACCCAATGCTCAGCATACTCATGATCGGTGATGCCGGCGCCGTAAGCGCGTAGCGCGTCCTGGTATGCCATACAATGCAAACGCTCGGTATCGGCCAGGAGGCCATCAAGATCAAAAATAATGCTCGTTATCATCTTTATTTGACGCGGTAACTAAAGTTTATCAGGCTCATCAAATCGTTTGAAGCTCGGACTGATAGGTGTTCGGCATCATAACCCCCACAAAAAAGAACGCGAATGAATCGCCCTTCATTCAGCGGTGCATGAAATATGCGACAGGGCGATCTGGTCCCGTGTCTCGATTAAGGCTCACAATCGGAATTGCTGTGTCTCGATTGTGAAATCTTTCCAATAATCTGTCGCAGGTTTAGCATGGCAGCTCAGAACGGCGGCTATTAACTGCGTGACAAGTCAGAAGGATTCACCAATACAGCGGATATCAACCCGGTGAATGTGCCGGCCCGTCGCTGGCATAGCGGTTGCGTTTCTCAGGGTGGGCGCAACGTTGTTAATTGGTTAGTGCAAAGGAGGTAACTATGAGAAAGAAAAATTCAGCTTTGACAGCAGCGGTAATTTTTGGAGTTGGCCTGGCTGGGACACCGGCATTCTCGCAGAGCGCACCGGGGGAAAAAAGCGTACCGCCGAGTATCGAGCGCACTCCGACCACACCGGGTCGAGAACAGCAATTGCCTCCCAGCGGACGGGAGATACCGAAGGGCACAGAAGGGATGTCCGCTTCGGACATCAAGCAGGTACAGCAGGCGCTGAAGGCGAAGGGTCATGACGCGGGAACATCGGGTGTGATGGATGATAAGACGCGTGAGGCTATTCGGGCTTTTCAGAAGGCAGAAGGCTTGACCATGACCGGAACGGTTGATGAAAAGACGGCCCAGGCGTTGGGCGTGAGCAGCAAGTCATCGAGCGGGTCAGGTGCGAGCGGGTCGCGCGGTTCATCGGGAGCGACGGGTTCATCAGGGTCATCCGGATCAAACGGTAGTGGAGCGGGGAGATCCTCAGGTTCTTCCAGTTCTACGGATAAATCGCCTAGCCGGTAAACACCGGTAAACAGTAGATGGTTTAAACGTTGCGTTTGCGCAATTGCTCGCTTGAATGGAGAGGCCGGGTTTAGCCCGGCCTCTGCTCATTTCTGCTCATTAATGCCTTCGTGCCGCGTCTATCAAATCGCATGCTTCCACAAAACAGCGACTAAAAAAAATCCTACTATTCCGCACGTCTCTACAAGGATCGGTGTCACTGATCCTTGCCTGTGATTTCGAATTGCCTCGGTTCATCACCAGATGCTACGATCGGATCGACATGATAATTGTGATCACCGGGGTAACCGGCTCC
>DASUVS010000481.1:0-14802 GCA_036378835.1 Binatia bacterium
TTTATCTCCTACTCTGAATGGGATAGCCAGGAAAGCATCGACAAGTATCGAAACAGCGAAGCACACGCGGAGATTCAAAGACACTCACGGGGACTGCAAGGCGGTCAGGCTATCGTGAAGCGATATGCCGTGAAGTAATCCCCACCACTGTGGAACTCCGGCACGCAAGGAAGTTGATAATCGCGAAGGAGAACTTTATGCCAAGATATATTCTTCTTAGCACGCTGACCCCCGAAGGGCGGCAAACAATGCACAATAATCCCGATCGGCTGGAAGAGGTCAACAAGGAAGTGGATGCATTCGGTTGTAAGATCATAGCCCAATATGCGGTGCTGGGTGGTTTTGATTTCGTCAGCATCGTCGAAGCGCCCGACAACGAGACGGTGGCTCATATGTCGGTGGATCTGGGTTCAAGAGGGACGATTGGCATTACTACGCTGCCGGCGATTCCTACCAAGGAATTTATCGCAAAACTGAAGGGGCCTAAGCAGATGGGACATAAGTGAAAGCTGACCGAATGCGAACCTGAACAAATACGATACTTTCGGCAGCTTTCGAGCATTTGCCGAATGGAGAATTAACACGCCGGAGTTTCGTCACACTGGCGGTTCCAGATTTGCCGCAGACGGCATAACCGGTTCGCCGTTACTGAATAGAACATTCAGGAGGTCGGACAATGAATAAAGTTACCCGGGTTGATAGTCGACGTGATACCGAAGCGATCGGATGGGTAAAGGAACTGGGTGACACCGAGAATTGGTTTCAAAGCCGACGGTTCCGACAAATCACTCGGCTTCATACGGCCTACGAGGTAGTCGCGCTGCGCGGCAGTGCGCACGATGACTACACGATCGCCAGGCAGGCGGCGGATAAAATGTACGATTACCTGCAAGGGTTGTTCAAAGCGAAAAAGCAGGAAATTACCTACGGGCCTTTCTCATCGACTGGGGCGGTGCGCGCGGTCATGGAGGGCATTAAGATTCTCTATCTCGGCGGATGGTCCACCTCGGCCCGCGGTTCCGACTCGGAAGATCCTGGCGCCGACTTGGCGAACTATGCGCTCGATCGGGTTCCCAAGGAGGGAGCCGCATGGGTGCGCGCCTTAATGCACCAGGATGAAGTGCAGAGGTCCAATCGCATGAGAATGACCTCAGCGCAGCGTAAAAAGATCACTGCTATCGAGTTCAGTCCACCGATGATCATTCCCGACGGCGACACCGGACATGGTGGCGAGCATCATGTTCGCAACTTGGTCAAGAAGTTTGTCGAGAACAAGATCGGCGCCATTCACATCGAAGATCAAAGACCGGGTTGCAAGGTTTGCGGCCATCAGGGGCAGAAGGTATTGGTCTCCACGACTGAAATTATTGCGCGGCTCAATACAGCAAGGCTGCAGTTCGACGTCTTGGGCGTTCCCGGCGTGATCGTTGCCCGGACGGATTCTAATGACGCAACCGCGATAGACAGCTTGGAAGACGAACGCGATCATCCTTTTGTATTGGGCGCGACAAACGCAGAGATCGCTCCTTTTAAGAACGTCAGCCTGGCGGTCATCAAGAAGTTCTACGATCGCGGTTTCAAAGAGATCAACGGACATTTACTCTACAGGATCTCCGACAAAGCTTATCGGGATGCGCAGGAATGGCTAAGAAAACAACATCTCGCTTCTCGAGTCGATGAAGCGATAGCCCGCATCGATAAAGAGATCTCGTCGCTAAAAAAACTTCGCCAACAAACCCGTCGCGAGGGCAAGGGCCGGAGAGATGCGCGTGAGCGGCTCGCGGCGCTTGAAGTGACAGCCAGAAGGGTCGCTGAAGAAACTCTCGATCATGTATTGGCCCTGATCCGCGAGGCGTGGGCGGAGAGAGCAGGCTTAAAGACTTATGGGGAGACCGTCGCTGAGTCCATGGAAGCGCGGCTTCGCAGCCAGGGCAAGCTTCCCATGTCCATCGAACGCTGGAGGAAATTTGCCGCCCAAGCGTCCTTCTGCGAAGCCCGTGAGCGGGCCAAGTCCATGGGTATCGAAGTCTTCTGGGATTACGACGTGCCGAGGACACCGGAAGGCTTTTATCCAATCACGGGCGGGCGTGACATGGCGATTGCCCGAGGATTGGCTATGGCGCCGTTCTGCGATTTGCTTTGGCGCGAAACGGCCAAGCCGGATCTGGACGATGACAGGATTTGGGCCGAAGCCATGCACGAGGTCTTCCCTGACAAGCTGTTAGCCTACAACTTGTCGCCTTCGTGGAATTGGGACGCCTGGGGTTTTACCGACGGCCAGATCCGAAGCTTTGCCGCCGAGCTGGGCAAAATGGGCTACGTTTTTAATTTCATAACCTATGCGGGCCATCAAACCGAAGCCCTGATGAATGGGCGACTGGCCCGGGCGCTGAAAGAAGAGGGGGTGCTCGGTTTCGTCCGGCTCATCCAGCGCTCGCTTCGTCTCGCCAATGATCCAGCGCAATTCCCGCAGACGTTCGTGGGCGGCCCCTGGGCGGATCGATTCCGGCGCGCGGCACGCGGGCCGTCGCTGACCACATCATCGATGGGTGGCAAGTCGACCGAAGCTCAGCACAGAAAACCCGTCGAGGTGCCCACCAGCGTCCTGGAACGATGGCTACGCATGTGGACCGAACATTGGAGCAAGCAAGGTCTGTATAAAGGCGGCGAACTCAGCGTCGAAGTTAAAGAACGCTGGGCTGGCTCCGAGGAAATGATGCTCAACGTTTTCGATGAGGCTCGCGACAAGATTGCTGAGATCATTTATCGCGTCGATAGAGACAGAGCCGGTCGAAAATTTCTTGCGGTGAAGGATCAGAATACCGTGAAGAAGTATCGCGCCCGCCGACTGATGACGTTAATGCATTTTTTTCTGCTTCATCGTTACAAAACAGATCTGGTGCATTACGTGACCCCGACCGACGATAACCGGTTGTCGGTAAGCCGAATGATCCAGAACGGCGTTTTCCGTGCAGCGCGGACCGATGATCCGAACATTATCGCTCTTGGAGTAGATACCGCGCGGGCACAAAAGATATTCGCCAACGATGATTCGTTGAAGCGCTTTATAACCAACGAGTTTAGGGCCTCCAGAGGCCAGGCGCTTATGAGAGCCGTTGGTTAAACCGGGGATGCTCAGGAAGGAGACGTAAGCTGCGCCGATCTCGAAAATCTTGGAATTCACTTCGACGGCCAGGCTGATTTCGAACACTGAACCGCTACGATCGAGATCCGCCCGGTGTTTATGACTCAGAGACATTTGTGAGGGAAAAGCCATGGCAAACTCTGTGACCATCGGCGGCCTTAAAGTTGACCAAGAATTGTATGGACTGGTGCGAGATGAGATCGCGCCAGGCACGGGCGTCGATCCTCAATCGTTCTGGGTGAGCTTGGGCCAAATCGTTGCGGATTTGGGTCCGAGGAATCGGCAGCTTCTGGCCCGGCGTAAAGAGCTGCAGAATCAGATCGACGATTGGTGCCGTACAAAACGCGGCCGGCCATTGGATGAAAAGGAATACCGAGCGTTTCTGATCGACATCGGCTACCTCGTTCGAGAAGGCGAGAACTTCCAGGTGACGACGACAAACGTCGATCGTGAGATCGCGGAAGTTTCGGGTCCTCAGCTGGTCGTCCCCCTCGATAACGCCCGCTATGCGCTCAACGCCGCAAATGCTCGCTGGGGCAGTTTGTATGACGCTCTCTACGGCACGGATGTAATTCCGGAAGCGGATGGCGCGGAAAAAGGCGAAGCCTACAATCCGCGGCGTGGCGCCAAGGTGATCGCTCGAACTCGGGCCTTCTTGGATCAGGCTGTCGGCCTGGATCGAGGAAGGTTCGCCGATGTCACGGAGCTCACGATCAAACAGTCCAACGGCGCGACCCTGCTGATCGCGAAGTTGAAAGACGGCCGCGAGACGGGACTGATGGACCCGCGCAAATTTGCCGGCTTTGTAAAGAAAGATACCGAGTTGGCGAGCCTCCTCCTTAAGAATAACGGGTTACACATTGAAATTCAGATCGATCGTGATCATCCCATCGGTAAATCCGATCCCGCGGGTATCAAGGACGTGTTTCTCGAGGCTGCGGTTACCACTATACAAGACTGCGAAGACTCCGTTGCCGCTGTCGATGCGGCGGATAAGGCAAGAGTTTACCGCAACTGGAATGGCATCATGAAGGGAACGCTCGAAGCGACATTCGAAAGAAACGGCCGTATCATCATGCGCTCGCTTAATCCCGACAAGATTTTTACTGCGCCAGACGGAGAAAGCGCGACATTGCCGGGAAGAAGTCTATTGCTCGTGCGCAATGTCGGACTTCATATGTACACCGATGCCGTAACCACCGCCGATGGCGAGGAGATTCCCGAGGGATTCCTCGATGCCATGATGACTGGTCTGGCTGCACTGCACGATCTCAAAGGCAACTCGAAGTACATTAACAGCCGGACCGGCAGCGTGTATATCGTCAAGCCCAAATTGCACGGCCCTGAAGAGGTCGCCGCGACCGTCGAGCTGTTCGCAAGGGTGGAGAATGCTCTGGGCCTCGAGCGCGACACGCTCAAGATCGGCATTATGGACGAGGAACGACGAACGACGGTCAATCTTAAAGAGGCGATCCGGGCAGCGAGGGAACGGGTGGTATTCATCAATACCGGCTTTCTCGATCGCACCGGCGATGAAATTCACACCAGCATGGAACTCGGTCCTATGTTGCCGAAAATGGAAATTAAAAATCAGCGATGGCTGGGCGCCTATGAAGACCAGAACGTCGATATCGGCATCGAAACCGGGCTCGTCGGTAAGGCACAGATCGGCAAGGGGATGTGGACCATGCCCGAAGAGATGCGCAAAATGGTCGAAACCAAAATGGCCCACCCTGAAGCTGGGGCAAACACCGCATGGGTACCTTCGCCCACGGCGGCAACGCTGCACGCGCTGCATTACCATCAAGTCGATGTCGCCGGGAAACAGGCCGAGCTAGTTCGGCGCGGCCGCGCGAGCATCGAGGAGATACTCACTCCGCCGCTGCTCGATCGAACGTTGACACCGGAGGAGATTCAAAAGGAACTCGACAATAACGCGCAAGGTATTCTCGGCTATGTCGTCCGCTGGGTGGATCAAGGAGTCGGCTGCTCGAAAGTGCCTGACATCAATAACGTCGGCCTGATGGAAGACCGCGCCACCTTGCGTATATCGAGTCAACATATGGCTAACTGGCTGCACCACGATATCGTTACCGAACAACAGGTAAGAAAGACCTTTGAACGGATGGCGCTGGTGGTGGATCGGCAAAACCAGGCCGACCCAAACTACCGAGCGATGGCCACCATATTCGACAAAAGCATTGCGTTCCAGGCGGCCATGGATCTTGTCTTCAAAGGGAGAGAGGCCGACAACGGCTACACCGAGCCGGTGCTTCATCCGCGACGTCGCCAGACAAAGGGCGCGGAGCGTTAAACTGCTTCGTCGTAACTCTAGTAAAGACGAGCGCATGAAAAAGAATGGGAATTTAACTGCAAAGCGAATTCGAACACTCCTATGTGGGATCATCCTGGCGGCTTCCATGGCCGGGATTGGCTGGGACGAGCAGCCCATCTCGGCAACAACTTCTCTACGCGAACCGGATGTACACTATGAACCCACATCACCGGACGTGGTCCAGGTGATGTTTCGCTTGGCCGACGTCAAAGCCGGTGAGGTGGTCTACGATCTTGGATGCGGAGACGGTCGCATCGTCATCACCGCAGTGCGAGAGTTCGGCGCGCGTGGCGTCTGCATCGATATCGATCCCCAACGCATCGCCGAAAGCCGGGAAAACTCCCGCGCGGCGGGCGTTACTGATAAGGTCCGTTTCCTCAATCAGGATCTTTTAGAGACAGACGTGAGCGACGCATCGGTGGTCATGCTCTTCCTCTCGCCCGAGCTCAATTTAAAACTGCGGCCAAAACTGCTGCGCGAGCTCCAGCCAGGCGCTCGCATCGTCTCGCATTGGCATGACATGGGCGATTGGAAGCCACAAAAAGCCGCGCGCGTCAAAAGCGGCGGTCGCGAGCGCTCCGTCTATCTCTGGACCATCCCGCCACGCTGACAAGCCTCGCACATGCAACAGTGCGGGCCGGCCAGCCTTCTTAGAACGCCCGTTAGAATTTCTTCGGTGGGATACAGGTGAGCTCGCGAATCTACCGCTCACGGCGCTTCGCTTGGATCCCAGCACGTTCGCAGGTTTTCATTGAAACTATCCAGCAGGCGCATGTCATCATCGGATATCTGGAAATCGAAAACATCGGCATTTTCGAAAATACGGCGGCGGTTGGACGATTTAGGAATCACCACTAAACCGTGCTGCAGCGCCCAACGGATTAGGATTTGCGCGGTCGATTTGGTTTTCGATGAAGAATATTTTCTGGCAATTGCCACAAGCTTGGGATCCTTCAGCCGCTCTCCATGAGTCAGCGGGCTATAAGCTTCGATGACAATCCCTTTGGCCCGGCAGAAATCCAGCAACTCTTGCTGATACAAATAGGGGTGAAGCTCCACTTGGTTGACTGCGGGCACGGTTTCGCTCCCGGCGAGCAGCTCGCTTAGGTGCGCAATCGTGAAATTGCTGACGCCGATCGAACGTGTCTTGCCCTTTCTCTGCAGCGTTTCCAGAGCGCGCCAGCTTTGCCGGCGTTGTCGCACGGGAAAATGAATCAAGTACAAATCGACATAATCCATTTTGAGCTTCCGCAGGCTGGTGTCGAGCGCCCGCTCCGGATTACCATGATCGCTGTTCCACAATTTGGTCGTGACAAAAATGCTCTCCCGGGGAATGCGGCTCATTCGAATCGCGGCGCCGACGCTCTCTTCGTTGCCGTAGGCTGACGCAGTGTCGATATGCCGGTACCCTGCTTCCAGCGCGGCCCGCACCACGTCGGACGTCTTAGCCGAGCTAATCTGCCACACGCCCAATCCGAGCTGAGGGATCATATGACCATCGTTAAGCTTTAACTTCGTCTCGGTCGTAAGTTCCATAACTGGGCGCTCTAAGTTAAAGTCTTGCACCTCGAGCTCGGTCGTTTCAAGAAAGGAGCTGATTTAACGTTCCGCTTAGACACGACACAGAAAGCTGCTTTCAAGCTCACACTCGAAGCTCTTCAGTCTCATTGGCGTGCCGTGAAATGACGGATAATTCATTGTTCGATCACAATACGAATTCCTCCTGAGACAACAGCGCTACGGTTTGAAGCCGACCACGAGATGGGCTCGATGGGATTCGGGAAAGGGCTCACCCTCACACTTGAGAGTGACGATGTACGTCCCGGCGTTTGCGATCGCCTCCGGTGAGATCATTGCCTTGACCTCGTCTTTGGACACGAAGCTCGTTGGCAACGGTTCGCCGTTGAGCATGACCTGGTGGAATGGCCACATTCCGCCGGCACCTCGGACTTTCAATACCGTCGGACCGGACCCCTCGATGAGAAATAGCGGTGAGATCTCGAGATCCAGCGGCAAGCTCTGAAATGAGTAGAATGACGGTATCGGATTCTTGTATCTCTTAAATCCGATATCGATCACTTTCCCGTCCATGACGACCATTTTGACGTTCTGGGTGAGCCAGATATCTTGGAGCGGATCACCGTCGACGATCGAGAGATCGGCGACCTTGCCGGGCTCGACGCTGCCATAGTCCTTGTCCCTTCCGAAAGTTCTAGCGACGTTGAGAGTGGCAGCTTGGATCGCCGCCATCGGCGACACACCCGCCTCGACATCCATCACCAGCGCCTGATGCATCAACAACGCCGCCATCCCGCGCGGCGGGTCGGAACCCTCTTTGAGGATACCGCCGGCTTGGACGAAACGGCGGATGAACTCATTGGCTTTGTCATAGCCGATCCTGGCGCGCTCGCGCTGCTCGGGCGTGTAACGCTTGAGCAACTTGTCATAAGAATTATCGGTCACGACGCGAACCGCAGGGGGAAGATCGGCGTTGGGGTCGTCCAAGAGTTGTTTTTCTCTTTCCCTGAAACGATGAGCGCTCGGCGACAGCGGTCGCAGCCATTTGGCGATGGTCGGCGTCCATGCGACCTGATGCTTAACCATTGCGCCGATCACTTCGTCGAAATTCTCGGTTTGATAATAAGCGCCGGCAAGCTCCTGATCGATCACGCCGCCGAGGCGATCCTCGGCCAGCTTGCGCCTGGCCGGCGCATAGGGGATCGAGCTGTAACCCACGGACCAGATGTGCTCGATGGCGTCAACGCCTGCATCGCAGTAGCCGACCACGTCCCAACTATGGGCGGCAACTGCCATCTCCAACCGATGAGCCTCCTCGACCGCGACTTTCACCAGATCCAGAGAAAGAAACTCATTGACCTTGAGGATGTCGCACCCGAGTTCTTTTTTGCGCTGCACCGCGCGGCGTACTTCATCGGTGGTGGTGACGATGATGTTGTCGCGAAACGTTCTCGAGCCGAAGGCATCGTGCCCGGTGCCAACCCCGCCGATTGCCCGGCCTGACATCCAGATCCGCGGCCCGCGAATTTTACCTAAGTCGGTGCCCTGCTTTTGAGCCCGGGTCCATGGCCCATCCTGGTAAAGCTCGATATTGGCGCAGGTAGTGATGCCGAGATGGAGATAAAGTTCTCCATGAAAATCCTCCAAATGGCCGTGACCATCGATGAATCCCGGCAGAACGGTTTTACCGCTGACGTCGATCACCTGGGCTCCCGCCGGGATTTCGACTTCGCCGTTTCGGCCCACGGCGGTGAATTTGCCTTCGTGAATAAGGATCGTCGAATTATCGATAGGCGTCCGGCCGGTGCCATCGATCAGTTTCCCGCCCTGTACAACGAGTATTTCGTCTGCCATCTCTCTTCCTCCAAATCTTTACAAATCGACCTTTGCCGAGCCATGCCCAGCTCGGCAACAAGTTCCATCACGCGATGAATTCTCTAAGGACACCTATTGATGAACCGCTTCAGTGTCAATGCAAATCCTTAACAGTCCCGAAGATTCGAACGAGATAAATCGCCGTTTGAAATTTAATCGCGATCGAAAACTCAAAACCAGCGAACGACGTCGAAGCAGCAACCCTCGAAATCGTAGTAACCCAAAGCTGCGGTTACGACATTGAATTCCGCGGCCTACGACCGCTTGCGCGCTACTGCAATCCGCATTACAAAAACGCACACCGCGATAGCCAAATCGCGGCGCCGGGATTCACGCCGGGAGTGGAGGGAGGTTAGGTACGATGAAACTCTATGTCCGATTTCACGCGCTAGCGCTGCTGTTGTTTCTGCCAGCGGTCGTATTCGCAATCGACGAAAACCCCGCAGTGAAAGTCACCCAGCTTCTCAAAACCACCAGCGCTTGGGACGGCAAACAAATTGTTTATCCGGAAGGACAGGCGGAGATGACAGCGTTGCTCATCGAAATTGTTCCGGGAGAAAGCACCGGTTGGCATCAGCACCCGGTGCCTTCATTCGCCTTCCTGCTCGAAGGGACGCTGGAGATTACGCTCACGGATGGCCGGGTTAAACGCATGCAGCCGGGGGAAGCGTTGTCTGAAGTGACCGACGCAATGCACATCGGCCGCGTGCTGAGCAAGGATCCGGTTAAGATCGTGGTTTTTTATGCCGGTTCGGTGGGCAAGCCGTTGACGGTTAATCAGTCGAGCGAACAAAAGACGCCTCAATGATCGCCGTGAGCGGCACTTTTGATTCAGCTCCCGAGCTTCGAGATCAGCCCGCCGGATGTAACTGCTGCGCGCGAAATGATCTGCGGCGGCCATCCTGGAAAAATATTCCAAAAAAATCTTCCATCGATCAGAAGAATTATCCACAGCTGTGGATAATTTTAGTTTTCCAGCCACGATCTATCCTTAAGAAGAACATCCACAGAATATGAACAGATGCAGTTCGGTCAGCAGCGAAGATTTTCGTTTCTGCGGCGCGAATTTCTGCTTGACAACTTCGGCTCTAAAAATTTACAGTCGCGCCTCATCGCGCCATCATTGGCCACAGAGTTCTTACAATTGCCAAATTTTCTCTTCGTGTTTTCGTTATGACGAGCGCAAATGAAAAGTTGTTGAACACAGACCGCGTTGATAAGGAGAGTACTTAGATGAGCGAACTTCCGGGGTCCCAAGAACACAAAGCCATGCTTCACAGCCATTTTGGTTTTCGCGAAATGCCGTTCGGAGTAACGCCCGATCCGCGATTTTTTTATAGCCACCCGCACTACCTCGAAGGCTTGGCCGCACTGGTTCATGGAATCGAAGCTAAAAAAGGTTTCATGCTCGTCACCGGAGAAGTGGGAACGGGGAAAACGATTCTGTTGCGCAAGCTCATGCGCCATCTCGACGGCCGCGTCCAATTCATCTTTGTCTCCAACAGCCATCTGACGTCGTATGGCCTGACTGAGTTGATCGTGCAGAATTTGGCAATCAGCAACAAAGAAAAAAGCCGCTTGGAGATGCTTCAGGATCTAAATAGCTATCTGGTTCAGCAGCTCAGAGCCGATCGCACGGTGGCTTTGCTGATTGACGAAGCGCAAAAGCTTAGCGATGAAGCGCTCGAAGGTCTATGCGATCTTTCGAATCTGGAAACCGACGAGGAAAAATTGCTGCAGATCGTGCTGGTCGGACAACCGGAGATTGCGATCAAATTGAACAAACCATCTCTGCGGCGCATCAAACAGAGAATCACCTTGCACCACCGTCTCTACTCTTTGCAGACGCCCACTGAGGTGGATCATTACATTCGCCATCGGCTAGAGATGGTCGGCTATTCCGGCCCCGAGATTTTCACCAGGGAAGCGGTCGAGGCGATCTGGCAGTATTCCGGCGGAACGCCCCGGTTGATCAATATTCTTTGCGATAACACACTCGCAACCGCTTGTCTGGCGGCTAAAAAGAAAGTTTCTGCCTACATGATCATGAAATCCGCCGGCGGGTTGCTCTTGGAACCTGGAATAGAAACGCCGAAAGCTTCCGCCGACACCGGATTACTCAGGATGAAAACGGCGGCGCCGCGAATCAGCCAACGGCGCGCTGAAACCAACGGCGGTGAGATCGGCGTCAATTTTCGAGCGGTAACGCCTCTAATCCCTCTCCGTGAGTCCGATCGCGTCAAACTTTCCCGGATTGCCACCAAAGGCCCTGCCGTCTCGATGCAGTTTTTTGACCGTATGACCCGTGCCGCCACGGAAGCCATGGGACCTATGGCCAATCGCATCGTCGTCGATCAGATCTCGGCTCTCGGCGAATCCCGCCAGACATTCCCCCAAGGAAAGCTGGCCGAGCTTATAATGCGCGTTAGCGTTGAAATTTTAAACGAGAGCATGCGGGACAGTTTTCAAAGAACCATGGTGCGGGAAATTGCCAGTCTCAAAAGCATGTGAAAACCATTGGGTAGGAGGGATGGTTCGGCAATAGAGAGGAACCGCAGTGTCATCACGTACCCCGATAGGCGCAATTACAAGTTAGACCAAGTCTCTACCGGAAGGAAAGATTGAAATGTCAGAGAACTCTAAAAAGTTAGAAGAACCGTTCGATCATCTGCTGCGCGCGCTACAGGAAGGGGAAGCCTGGAGAATCAGTCAAACCATTCAAGATATCGATCACAGGCTTCTCGATTGTCGAAAGTCGTTGGAAGAGTATAGCCGTCTCCGCTCGACTCTCCGCACCATCAACAATAAGCTCTCGCGATTAGGCGCCGAGCCGTTAAAAGTCGCTGACGAATTGGCAACTCAGGATTTAAGCGAGATCATCAAGAGCCGCATCGATCATTTTAAATCCAGCGGTAGGATCTAGGCGATCTCAGGATTTGCCGGCGCTTTCACGGTCGCTGGATCGAAGCCAAGACCGTTTGCCGATCGTCACGCGCGTTGGACGCGGCGGTTGAAGCGGATCGAATCGAGAAAGGCGGCAATGATGAATCCTGCTCCGACCAGGCCCGTGACAGCATCAGAAATATGTTGCACCGCGTTGATAAACATCATCACTGCCAAGGCGATGATGGCATAGAATGCGCCGTGCTCCAGATAACGGTAAGACGTGAGCGTCCCGCGCTCCACTAGCATGATCGTCAGGCTGCGGACGAACATCGCGCCGACGCCCAAGCCGATGGCAATGATAAATAGATTGTTCGACAGCGCGAAGGCGCCGATCACGCCGTCAAAGCTGAAACTGGCATCGAGCACTTCGAGGTAAAGGAACGACGCTGCGCCTGACTGCACCACTTCTCCAGTCAGTGTCGATTCGACCTTCAACAGCGCCGAGATGCCATCTACTGCAATGTAGGTGACCAGCCCGAAGATCCCCGCGGCCAGAAACTGGAACTGCTCGGAGCCGGCGAGCTGGGTGGAAACGAAGTACATAAGGAGCAAGACAAGCCCTAGTTCCACCGCCTCGATGCGCCCGAGCCGCGTTAGAGGTCGCTCAATGACGGAAATCCAGTGCACGCTTTTTTCCCGGTTGGAAAAGTGTCGGAGTCCGACCATCCCCAGGAACGCGCCACCGAAAGCCGAAACCGAGACATTTGCGCTAGTTAGCACCCGCGAATAGTTGTCCGGATCGGTGGCCGCGAGCACCAGCGCCGAAACGGGACCGATTCGCGCGATGATTGCAACAATAACCAATGGAAAAACCATGCGCATGCCAAAGACAGCGATGGCAATGCCCCAGGTGATGAAACGGCGCCGCCAGAGTGGCGACATTTTCGTTAAGACGGCGGCATTAACGACCGCATTATCGAACGACAGCGATACTTCGAGGGTGGCGAGCACGGCGACGATGAACATCGTCGCCAGCGCACCGGTCCAGCTGTGATTGGTTCTCCAGCCAAGGTATGCCCCGAGGGCAAGTCCCCCGAGTGTGACCAAGAACGATTTGCGAAAGTAAGTCACGGTCGCTGTGCAATAGCGTAAACCGCGGAAACTTTCCAGTCCTTTTGGTACTTTAGGAGTCAGCGACCCAAGATTTAAACAAGGTTATCGGGAGCCGCATGGATCATTTCACATCCACGGTAAGATTAGCCTACTGTCACGGCGTTTAGAATCCCCATCCCCGGTCAAACAGGGCGAAAGGAATAGCATTGAATTCTAACGGACCAGACGCCGAACTATTAGATAATCCGGGCCAGTCGTTTTCCCTGCATGATTTCGGCGTCGTGGTTGGGAAAAGCCAGATCAGGCCGGGCCGCCGTCGTCAGGGCCCGCTCAAGCGCAACCACCGTATCAGCCAAATTGTAATACCAGCCGACGGGAATGTGATCACGAATATTTTTCAACGTATAAGCGATATCGCCGCAAAGCACCGCCTTGCCCCGTGCTGTCTCGAGCGCCACCATCTGCGATCCTGGCGTATGGCCGCCGGCTTTAAGCAGCTCCAATCCCGGATAAAGCTCCACATCGCCTTCGATCAGTTCGATTCGACCTTGCTGTTTTAGCCTTTCCAGCGCGGGACGCACCCTCGGGCGAATCTGCTTGGCAAAGATATCGTGACGCATGAGCGGTCCTGTCCAAAACTCCAATTCGGCGCGCTGGATGACGAATTTAGCGTTGGGAAAATAATCCAAGCCGGTGAAATGGTCCTGGTGGAAATGAGTCACGATGACTGTCTTTATATCCTCGGCTTTAACCCCAAGCTGCGCTAGCAATGCCGGCGGCTCAATAAAATTTTTTCCTTGAGCCCATTCCGGCGCGACATAATCAGGATGATATCCGGTATCAACGGCCACAGGTCCTTGGGGACCGTCAACCAACCAGAAAATATAAGCAACCGGTTTATCCCGCTCGAGATCGCTGCGCACGCACGGCATAATTCCCGCACGCCACCAGTTTTCACTCATCCCGACCATCAACGCATGAATTGAATGATTTGATGTCATAGAACTCCCTTGGTCTCTATGAAAGCCAGATTGCTGACATCACTGGACGGCTACCTTCAGCTGGATCGTAGCACATCCATCTCGTCTGTGACTTTTCTTGCAGCACGCTTTTCTATCACGGTTCGGAATTTTGTCGTAGCAATAAAAAACCGCGGCCGGAGCATCCGGCCGCGGTTTGCCGCAACGGACTAACCCGCTTACGGCAGGACAACAGAATCGATCACGTGGATGACGCCGTTGCTCGCCATAATATCTGTCGCCGTCACACGAGCGTTATCTATCATCACTTTGCCGTCCATGCTGCTGATCTGAAGCGCGCGCCCGTTGATTGTCTTCGCGCTGCTTAAGTTTACCACTTCACCAGCGGTTACTCGGCCGGGGACCACGTGATAGGTCAGCACCGCCGTGAGCTTGTCTTTGTTTTCGGGCTTGAGCAGGTTTTCCACTGTGCCCGCGGGCAGCTTTGCAAATGCCTCATCGGTCGGCGCGAATACCGTCAACGGGCCCGGCCCCTTCAGCGCTTCGACCAGTCCAGCGGCTTGCGCCGCGGCAATCAACGTCTTAAACGATCCCGCCGAAGCGGCGACCTCGACGATGTCCTTGTCCATCGATTCAGCCGTCGCCAAATCGGTGACTCCCAACGCCAGCGCCAATACCATCAATGCAGTTTTGAAGACTCTCATTTTTTTCCTCCTTTTTATTTTTTACGAATCTTCGAATTCTGACATGAGCAACCGAGGTGCCAAGGTAAAGTATCATTGCTCTGCGGCTCTTTAGGCCGTAGTAGTGACAAGTAGATAAAGAAGCGCGACCTCGCTGAGACAACAACCTGTCTCAGCGGGTCTCAACGATGTCTCGACTGAAACAGGTGAGACTATTTTTCTTCGGGACTGATTTTGAGGTCGGATAAACGGCGGTAAAGCGTGGCC
>DASUVS010000482.1:0-13908 GCA_036378835.1 Binatia bacterium
CCTTTTCAGATTGACGCCGGGTTTTGGTTTTGGAAGAAGGTTAAGGTCTTCTCGTGCCCGCGCCCGAACCACCCCACGTAAATCCAACACCGATGTTGAATATGTGATTGCCGTTGTCGGATTCATTATTAATTCGCTCGAATTTATCCCAAAACCATTCGTAGCGGTAGCCAAGATTCAAGAAAGTCTGTTCATGAACGAAGAATTTGACGCCCAACTGAGGGCCCAGGGTTCCCGTGATATCGCGATCGTTCCACGCGGCACCGATGAAAGCGCCGAGGTACGGGACGATGATATCAGTCACTCGAAAATGGTAGTTAATAAAGGGTGCCGTAGTGGCGGTCCACTGATCGCTGGCATCGTCTACGAAGAGATAATTGAGCGCCTGTCGAAACCCTAATTGCCATCCCGGGGTCAAGTAATAACCATAACTCAAATCCAAGTTCAAAGTGCCGAAGTCAGTATCTTCTGCATGAAAAAACCCGCCCGAAACTTGAACCTCATGGGCCCCGTCCCGCGGTGCCGCAGCAACTGTCGCGACTCCAGCGAGCGAACTAATCACCGCCCAACTCACAAGAGCCAGGAAAACTTTCTTCATAGGAATACCTCCACTAATAAATTTGAAGCTTTTGTGAGCAATGAAGATGCCAACTGCGCGAAATACAAGCGCGTTGTAAATAAACAATTATTGGCACTATAGACTTTGGGGTGTCCGGCAAACGCTACTCTGTTGTCCTACGCCTGTAGCGTCAGCGCTACACCCCAACCGGGTAAATTCCTGCTCTGACAAAATCTAAATAATTTGAACCTCAGGCGCAGCGTGCGTATCCAGATAGTAACGGCTACGTCAGGTGATCGTCTCAGATTGAGCTGCGCCCTTGAATCAACTGAATCAACAACACCACTACGGCGATTACCAATAGCAGGTGAATGAATCCGCCAATAGCGTAGCCGCTGACAAATCCTAACGCCCATAAAACCAGAAGTACCACGAATATAGTCCAAAGCATGATCGGCTCCTTGATTGTAGTCTCTGTTGCATCCTCGACCGCAACAGTGCACACGACATGCCAATCGACCGTCGCGACACCAGTTATGCTGACCGGTGTTGATCCGCTAAGTCTTTAAGAGTGACCGCAGCCAGGCTTTCGTGAACGATTGCTTCGCGCCGGCGCAGAAATTCTGCGACTGCGTCGCCGTTATCTCTGTCGGAGTTTGCTGCGCCATGTAGAACGTCGAGTATTTCCGTTGCCGATATTTGTTCGGGCGGTCTGGCTAGACTGACCCCCGCGGGTTCGGCCGATCTAAGAAGCAGACCGCGACCGATGAATTTCTCCAGCAAACTCTCGAGCTGATCCGGCGGCACCCCGAGGGCGCGGCTTAGATTTTTTTCTGTTGCGGGCGGCTTGCCGGTAATGAATCGCTGGCCAATCTCACATAGCAGAGATAATGCTACGTGCTCCTCGAACAGGTGACCTTGCTTTCCCGCGGCAGCGCCGGGAAGGTAAACCGAGGAGTGTTGATGCAGGTATCCGACTTGGGCGCCGACCAAGATCACCAGCCAGGCCGCGTACAGCCACACCAGAAAGATAACTAAGATTGCAAAACCCGAATAGATCGCTGCATAGCTGACCGAATTAACTACGAATGCAGTAAAAACAATGCTCAACAGTTGCCAGAGAAGTGCTGCCAGCGCGGCACCGACTAGAGCTGAAATCAAAGCCACATGCGTGCTGGGCATAAATTTATAAAGAAATGCGAATGCCGCCGAAAGAAACAAGAATGGCAGAAAGCGCGTTAGCAGCGCGAATCTGAGTCCAAAGACGGTGGTATCAACTAATCGTTGAACCAGCCAGTAACTCTGCGCCGAGGCGATCACGGCAAAAGCGGCAAAGACAACAACCGGGCCGACCAGCAGCAGCCCCATGTATTCACCGTACCGGCGCGTCCAAGTGCGCGAGGGCTGTGCTCGCCAGATCTGATTAAGTGCTTCTTCAACAGTGCTGACCAGATAGATCACTGAATAAAACAGGCCCGCGACGCCAACCGCGCCCAAAACATCGACTCGCGTGTTGTCAACGAATTCGATCAAGCGCCGGGTGATTTCGATTCGATTCGGTCCGAGAGGAGCAAGCGCCTGAGTCAGAAATGGCCCGATCAGCTGCTGCACGCCGAAGGCTTTGAGCACCGAAAACGTCACCGCAAGAAGCGGCACCAGCGATAGCAACGTTGCATACGTTAAGCTTGCCGCCCGCAAGCCCAACATATTCTCGTAGTACTTCAGGAACAGCAGATGGGCAAATTGCGAGACACGTATCCGAAGCGGTTTAAATACCCGCAAAAAAGCGCGCAGTTTCACGCTTTTGCCCGATCTACGTAGGGCAATCGAGGCGCCGCCCAGCGAAGTGTCAGAAACATAAAGCAACAGAGGCGGCAAAAAATATGCCGTTGTTACTAATCCGCGGTGTGCAGCTTCAGTGTCGCTAAGTTGAGCGGCGCCAACTACTCCGCCGAAGATGACTTCGGGCCTGAGCAATCGGCCTCAAGAGCGTCGCTCGCACGATGGGGATTGATCTGTCGACCAGGAGAGGGCGAATGGCGGGTCAAGCGAACTGCAGGAAAGATATGAGGAATGAGATCGATTTAACAGTCTGGCTTTACAATTGACGCTCCTGGACTAAGTTGACGGCAATCAGCCTGTCAACTTCTTTGATATCGAAAGGTTTCATAAGATAGTCATCAAAGCCGACTTGGCGAGCGCGAATACGCTCTTCGTAACCGTGACCCGATAAGGCGACGAACACGGTTCGCGCGAGGGAGTCACTCGCTTTTAACCTTCGAAAAACCTCATACCCGCTAATATCCGGCAGGCTGATATCCAACAGTACAAGATCCGGCGCAAACTCTCGTGCGATGCGAATCGCGGCATGCCCGGTCGACGCGCTGCGAACCGTATGACCTTCCATTTCAAGCAAGCGGCTAGTCGCGTTAAGCGCCACTGGACGATCATCGACCACTAGGATGCGCCAGTTAGTTGGCCCCGAAGAAACCGGTAGCGACTCCTCGGCCGGGGGAGTCTCCGGAGACGCCTGCGTTTCACTGGCCAGTTTGGCTGTGTAGCGCGCGATCATCGATAACAATTTGTCGACTTCAATGGGCTTCGGCAGGTAGTCGTCGCAACCGGCCTGTAAGCACTTCTCGCGATCCGTTGGCATGGCAGCCGCCGTCACCGCGATAACTGGTTTGCGAAATCCCAATTGCCGGATTCGCCGTGCAACCTCATAACCGTCGAGGCGAGGCATTTGAATGTCTAATAGGATGACATCGAAATCGTCGGCGGCTTGCTGAACCACGTCCACTGCCGCTTCGCCGCTATCGATTAAGGTCGCCCGACCACCGGCCTCTTCGATCAGCCAGCCCATGAGACGACGGATCTCCGGTTGGTCTTCGCAGATCAATACCCGCGCAGGCATCTTGCCGGCAAACAAGTGCGCCACACCCCGGCTCTCCTGGACCATGGAAGAGCGATAGGATGAACCGGAGACCAGTTGGATTGGAATCGTCACCCGGAAGGTGCTGCCGCGACCGGATACACTCTCAACCGCGATCACACCGCCGAGCGCGCCGACCAAACGTTTGGTAATTGCCAATCCTAGGCCCGTACCGCCATAGACTTTGGTTACCGAACTATCGCCTTGTGTGAAGGGGTGAAACAGGGTTCGCTGCTGTTCTTCGGTCATACCAATGCCAGAGTCGCTGACCTCAAACTGCAGCTGCGACTCCGCGCGCAGAAAACGCATCGCAAGTTCGACCTTGCCGTGATCGGTAAATTTGATCGCATTGCTCAACAAGTTGATCAGAATTTGGCGCAGTCTTTTTGAATCGCTCTCGATTGTTTGTGGAATAAATCCTTCGTATTTCAGGAACAGAGGCAACGACTTCTCTTTGGCGTTGACTTCCATGAGCGCGTAAACTTCGCTTAAGAAAGCCGGCAGATAAATCGTCTCTCGATCAAGTTCTACGCCCTGGGCCTCAATTTTGGCGAGATCGAGAATGTCATTGATAATTTGCAACAGGTACTGACCGCTCTGCTTGATCGTGCGCACACATTCGAGATCGTTGGCATCCTTGAGGCGGCTGAGTAAGATTTCAGCGTACCCTAAAACTCCGGTCAGCGGGCTGCGAATCTCATGACTCATGTTGGCGAGGAATTCACTTTTGGCATAGCTTGCCGTGTCGGCCGCTTCTTTGGCGTCTATCAACGCCTGTTCCACCTGTTTCCGGTTTGTGGCATCACGCATCAGTCCGGTGAAGAACCGACGCGCGCCGATCATCGTCTCGCTGATCCCCAAATCAACCGGAAACTCGCTACCGTCCTTGCGCCGGCCCCGCACCTCGCGGCCAGTTCCAATCAGTTTGGGTTCCGCCGTTCGGCCATAGTGACTCAGATACTCTTCGTGTTCGGACCTGTAGGGCTCGGCCATGAGCATTGAGAGATTGCGCCCGATCAGTTCGCGCGCCGAATACCCGAACATCTTCTCGACCGCCGGATTAACCGAGGCCACGAAGCCGTTCTCATCGATGGTAATGATGCCATCGACAGCAGTCTCAACGATCGCCTTTAGATGAGCGGCCGCCTCAGCTACCGCCTGCTCCGCTTCCTCAAGAATGGTGATGTCTCGGTTAACCTCGAGAATCACTTCGCCATCCGGCCGCGCGATCCGCTGTTGACGGCTGAGGACCGCGACCTGGCCGCCGCCTTTGCTAACATGGGTGATCCGCCCTTCCCATTCGCCCTCACGGCGAATCTGATCTTCGATCTCCTGCAGGGACACCGACTGGCTGGTTTTTAACAGATCCTGCATTGACCGGCCGATGGCCTCCTCGGCGGAATAGCCGTAGAGTTTTTCAGCCCCTTCGTTCCAGTACTCGATACCTTGGGTTACGCTCCAGACGCTGATAGCATCCAACGATAGATCTAACAGCCGCGATTGCTGCTCGCGCTGTTGTTCGATTCTCTTGCGCTCGGTGACGTCGCGCGCAGTCACAGACACACCGATGACCTCCTGATCGAATTTGATCGGTGAGATGGTTAAAGAGACGTCAACCCGGCTGCCGTCCTTGCGTTGACGTACCGTCTCCAACTGATCGATGGCTACGCCGTGGAGCAAGCTCTCGGCTATTTGCGCAGATTCAGCCGAACGTTCGGGGGGCACATAAATCGCGGCGCTTTGACCCAATGCTTCCTCGGCCGACCAGCCAAAAAGTTTCTCTGCCGCCCGGTTCCATGTAACGATCTCTGAATCGCGTGAAAACGAGATGACGGCATCCTGCGATGAGGTGACGATGGCGGCGAGATGAGCAAGGCTCTGCTCCCATGATTTGCGGTCATGAATATCCAGGCTAGTTCCGATCCAATCCGTGATCAGGCCGCTTGCATCCTTGACCGGAAGAGCTTTTGCGATAAACCAGCGATATTCGCCATCGTGGCGCCGGCAACGCAACTCCATCTCGTATCCATCCCCTCGAGCAACAGCCTGATCCCAGTTGGAGACCGCCAGCTCCCGATCCTCTGGATGTATCGCGTTCAACCAGCCTACACCAAGCGCCTGTTCCGGAGTGAAGCCGGAGTATTCGTACCAGCGGTCATTCAGCGAATAGCACCAGCCATCGGCGCGGCAAGCCCATACGAATACAGGCACATGATTGGACAGCATGCGCATCCGTTCTTCACTGTCACGCAGCGCACGCTCGGCTTTTTTCTCTTTAGTGATGTCCTGGGCTTCGATCACGGTGCCGACGGGCATGCCGTCTTGAATAATCGGGCTGGCGGCGCAACGCACAGAAAAAAATGTGCCATCCTTGCGCACGAACATCTCTTCATGACCGGTAATTCGCTCCTCAAACGGCAACACGCTATGAAGCCGGCAATCGCTCATTGGGTACGGCGAGCCGTCGGGCCGGCTGTGATGAATTTTTTCATGCAGAATCTGGCCGATCAGCTCTTGCTCATCATAACCGGTCAGATGGGTTGCCGCGGGATTGGCAAAGGTAACGCAACCCGTCGGGTCGGTCATAAACAACATCGATGGCGCATTATCCGTAATCGTCTCTAGCAGTTGCTTTTGATGGCGCAGCTCTTCTTCGGCTCGCTTGGTTTCGGTGATGTCGATGTTAACGCCAAGAATGCGAACTAGCTCGCCGCCGGCGTTGTACCAACCCTGGCCCTTGGAAGCGACCCAGTGAGTCTTTCCGGAAGGATGCAGAATTCTATATTCCAGAGTGAAGGGCTGGCGCTGCCGAATGGCCTGGGCGCGTTCAGCCTCCACTCGCGCAAGATCGTCCGGGTGAACCAGCTTTCGCCAGTGCTCGTAATGGGTCATGCCGCGCGCCGGGACTCCATAGACCATCTCCTGCTCGGGCGTCCATGCTAAATCGTTGGTTCGCGCATTCCAGTCGAAGATTCCAAGATGGGCGCTTACCTGCGCCAAACGAAGCCGCTCAGCAGTCTCATGGAAGGCATCCTCGGCGCGTTTGCGGTCGGTGAAGTCGAAGACGATGCCAAGGAAACGAACCGCCGCGCCCGCGCTATCGTAGAGAAACCGACCGAAAGGCGCCAGCCAGCGAATCTCACCATTGTCGGCGCGTATGATGCGGTGTTCAACGCAGTATAGTGACCGGGACGACTTAGCCAGCTCGATCGCTTGCGCCACACCGGGGAAATCCTCAGGGTAAATGCGCGAGCGGAACATTTGGCGGGTGACGGGTCCTGCATCCGGAGCATATCCCAGAAGTGAATACAGCTCCCGGTTCCAAACCAAGGTATCCGTTGCCAAATCGACATCCCAGATTCCCATCCCGGCGCCGTCGACTGCCAGCCGGAGCCTGCTTTCGCTTTGCTCCAGGCGCTCCACCTGCTGCCGTGACTCCGCCAGCAGGCGCAAGCGTTCTTGCGCCATCGCCACGTAATGGCAAACCGTGCGCATGAAGTCGAGTTCTTCGTTATCGAAGCCGTCGCGTCTCTTGCTCGCGAAACAAAGCGTCCCGATCAAGCGTTCCGCAACCAACAGAGGGTGACCGGCATAGGCCGAAAAGCCGCGCGCTTGGGCAGACCTCGCCTGTTGAAGATCGACCTTCCTGAGCGCTTCCAGGATGATCCCGTGGCGTAAATGAGCAGGAACGTCATCGAGCGCTTTGCTGATATGGAGTGGCTGAGAGGCAGGCAATACATCAGGGTCCGCATCGCCCCGGGATTCCAAGACCAGGGCAGAGCCGGAGCCGTCCATCCGATAATTGAAGTAAGTATCCAATGCTAGGTGCTGCCGCACAGTCTCGAAAACTTGTCGGATCATTAGAGCGGGATCATGCGCGGTAAGCAGTTGCTCCGACACCTGCGCAAGCAACGCCAGGCGTTCGTTCTGCCGGCGCGCTCGCTCTTCAGCGCGCTTGCCTTCGCTGATGTCGACGACGACCGAAATTGTCCGTTCGGGCGCGCCGCTGGCATCGCGGATCAATTTGGCAGTGATCGAGACCCAGAGAATGCGCCCGTCTTTGCGCAGCAGACGTTTCTCGCCGATCAGTTCCTCGGTGTCGCCGCGCAATAATGCCGCAATCAATTCGGCTTCGCGGCCGCGATCGTCGGGATGAATCAGGTCGGAGGGTTTCAAGCCCAGCAGCTCTGACTCGGTATAACCAACCAGCTCACAGTAATAGTTATTGACGCGGATGAATTTTCCGGTCGCTACGTCGATCTGCGTCTTGCCGACGCCGGCGAGATCGAAACTGGCGCGAAACTGCGCTTCGCTGTCCCGTAACGCCGCGAGCAGTTCGCGGTTTTCTCGTTCACGGTTGTACAGACGCAGCAGCGCCCGCGAGGTTGCGACCAACTCGTCGGGTTGTACCGGCCCGGTCAGGTAAGCATCGGCGCCGGCTTCCAAACCAAACATGCGGTCTTCTGCCGTAATCTGCGCAGCTGAAATCTGCAAAACGAGAGTATCGGAGGTTAAAGGGCTGCCCTTAATGATGCGGCAAATATCCAGTCCGCTCATATCCGGCAGGTTGATGTCCAGAACGACCAGCTGCGGTTTTACCTCGGCCACCAAACCCAGACCATCGGCCCCGGTGGAAGCTTCCAAAACCCGGTAGCCGGCCCAGCGCAGTATCCGGCTCTTGGCATAACGCCCGCCGTCATCGTCGTCTACGTTGACGATCGTATAAGCCAACGATTCAGTCATGAGCTATCTCACGCCAAGGTGGCTAGGTATCGGCGCGATTTTCAGCCGTTGCTGTTTGCCTCAAAATCGGCGCCTGGAGAAGCCGTGCCTGCACGGCCGCCGTTCTCCCTTGCTGCCGCAAGCAAATCATCGACGGCTTTGGCCGAGAGGTCAACCTTATTTATCAGCGCATAAACCCTTCCTTCGAGTTCTTTGCGCTGAGGAGCGCCAAGCTCCGCCGATGTCACCACGGCGACGGGAATATTGCGCGTTGGGGGATCGGCCTTGATCTGATTCAAAACCTCGTAGCCTGAGAACCCTGGCATGTTGAGATCCAAAAAAATCAAATCCGGCTTGATTTCTCGCAGTATCTTTAAACCTTCCAACCCGCTTGCCGCCTGCTCAATGATGCATGGCTGCTGCTCGAGTAGCCGCACGAGTATATAGCGGTCCACTGCCTCGTCATCGATAATCAAGACGCAGGGCTGCGCATTTCCAGTTTGCAAAGATCGCTCTGCTCCCGAGATTTCCGAATTTGTAAGAGCCTGAAGCTGCTCGATCAAAGTGGCGCGTCCGATCGGCTTCAGACAGTAAGCTGCGGCGCCCAGGGATAAGCCCTTGCGTTCGTCATCGACACTGGTGATGACCAGCACCGGGATCTCCCGCGTCGCGCTTTCGGCTTTGAGTTCGACCAACCAGGTCCATGCGTCTTCACCGCGCAGAAGAATATCCATCACAATGGCGCGCGGCCGCACCTGGCCCAGGATACGGCGGGCTTCGCCCAAGTTGTTCGCGGGGATGAGTTGAAATGGCGATTGACGAAGAAATTTTTCATACAGGAGGCGAGTCTCCGGAGCGTCCTCTAGGACCAACACTGGAATTCGCGTTTCATCAAGCTGCCATGACGCCGCCGGCATCACTTCGCGCACGGTTTGGCTCTCCGGCGCCTGAGAATAGTAAAGCGGTATCGTTACTGAAAACGTTGAACCGATTCCGATCTGACTCACCAGATCGATTTTTCCATACAGCAGTGTAGCCAGCTTGCGGCATAACGGAAGACCCAGGCCTGTACCCTTGATCTTCCGTTGGGCCGGATTGTCGAGCTGGACAAATTCTTCAAAGATCTTCGCTTGGTCCTCGGCCGGGATACCCATGCCGGTATCCGAGACCGCAAATGTCACCGTCTGATCGGCCTTATTGAACATTGCTGAAACCGAGATCACTCCCCTTTCCGTGAATTTTAACGCGTTTGAAATAAAATTGCGCAAAATTTGCGAAAGCTTGCCTTCATCGGTATATAAGCAAGGGATTTCGCCGGGATCCTCGAACACCAAGCCAACGCTCTGGGTTACCAGAAGCGGGCGCAACATGCCGCGCAGTGCGCTGAAAAGATTGGACACTTCGAAGTCGACCGGCTGGACTTCGACCTTGCCGGCTTCGATCTTAGCCAAATCCAAAAGATCGTTTACCAATTCCAGCAGCGTCTCCGCGCCTTTTCGAATGAAGCCGACTTGTTTGTCTTGCTCACCCGTCAAATCCCCGTCGGCACCGTCCAGCAGCAATCCCGATAGCGCCAAGATCGAATTCAGCGGAGTGCGAAACTCGTGGCTCATGTTGGAGAGAAATCGTGACTTCATTTCGTCGGCGCGCCGCAAGTGACTCGCCTTTTCATCTAGCTCGGCATAAAGCGCGACCACGCCACGGTTCGTGTCCTCGAGCTCCCGATTGATTCGCGCCAACTCTTCCTGCCGCTCGCGCAACTCTGCTAAAGCGCGCACCAGCTCCCGATTTTGCTGTTGGATCTCCTCCAGCGGACCCGGCGATCGCCGCTGCGCCAATTGATCCACCAAAGCGCGCAACGACAGCGTTGTCACCAGCGGAGCATGACGCGGCATGATTTTTCGAAGGGTGACCTTGGTTCCTTTTTTGGGATCGCTGTGAATCTCGCATTGATCGACCAAGCGTCGGGCGCCGATCAGCCCTAACCCCATTCCGGTGCGCGATGCATAACGCCCTTCCAAAATCTCCCCGAGATTTGCGATACCAGGACCGCTGTCGCCGACGCGGATAACCAAAACCTGGGGCACGGTCCGGCCTTCAATCTCGAACTCCACGTTGCCGCGGCCGGCATAAACAAAAGCGTTGCGTGCCAGCTCGGAAACCGCAGTGGCAATCCGCGTCTGATCTTGAATATCGAAGCCAAGCAGCGCGGCGATCTCGCGCGCCCGCTGCCGCGCCAAGACAACGTCGTGCTCGTATTCGATTCTAACGTTAATAATCGAATAGCTCATAGCAATCCTGTTTGTAGTTTTCGTCGCAGTTCTTAGCTCGATTCCTTGAACAAGACGCGAGTAAACAGCTCCAGGTTCCGACACTTAAGTCCAGGGGCGAGCTGAAAACATTTTTACCCGACACTCCGCGGCACAGCTCCTTTGGCGGCCAGGACGGTGACGTCATCGCGGCCGCGGACAAAGTCGCGATAGAGGACACCGGCGATAAGGCTTGGATGTCGCTGAAGCAGGCCCGGATAAGCCTGCAGATTCCAGCGCGTCATCAGTCCGTCGGAGTGCATGACCAATAGCGCGTTTGCGTTCCATGGATAAGTGAATTCGACAATCTTGCGCGCTTCGTGACCGGCGGTGCCGTTGTAAGAAACCAGATGGCGCAGGGTGTCTCCAGCGATAATCGTGGCAGAAATGTTTCCTATGCCGCAATAACGAACAGATTGCTGAGCCCAATTGATCTCGGCCACCGCGAGAGCCGCACCGCGCGTGGCGCGTAGCGCGTCGTGGGCATATTGAACGATGCTCGCCGGAGCTTTGGCACGGTGCTGGCGGACGCTGGCCATGGCCAGTTCGGCTGCCGCCGCAGCACCCGTTCCGTGACCCAGGCCATCCACCAGCGCCAAAATGCATCGATCCGCGAGGAGCTCGCAGCCCCATCCGTCACCGCAACGCGTCTCGCCACGCATCGGCTTGCAGATCGCGCCGAACGCGATGTTATCGTCCGGGCCGTCAAGCTTGGCACTCCAGAGCCGGGCCATGGCTGCCGTGCCCTTCCCCGGTTGCGTTTGAATGTCGAATTCGGCAGCCAGCCGGGTGATGGCGCCGAGACCGGTGCCCGGAGAGCCGGCCGTGGAGTAGCCGTCTCGCAGAGATTCGGCAAGATTCGCAATCCCCGACCCTTGGTCCAGGGCCAGTAGTTCGACACCCGCGATGCCGCGCTCAACGATCGGCCGGACGACGATCTCACCGCTGCTCGCGTGCTTCAGCAGGTTGGTTGCCAGTTCGGTAGTGACGAGCGCAACGGCGCCTGCCTGTGCTTCATTGAAGCCCGTTGCTCCGGCCAACTGGCTAGTAAAACGTCGCACCTCGGCAACATGACTGGGTTCGCTTATTTCAAAGGTCTTTTGCCTTTCCCAAACAGGGATCATAGATTTTTCCAGCGGATGACGACCACCGTCGTGCCTCGGCCGGGTTTCGAATCAATCAGGAATTCGTTAACCAGGCGCTTTGCGCCGCCCAGCCCCAGACCCAACCCGCCGCCGGTGGTAAACCCATCCTTCATTGCCTGATCCATATCAAGAATACCCGGTCCTTCATCGGAAAACGTCAGCCGCAGCCCGCGCCTGGCATCATTGTTGAGCGATTCGATAAGGAAGTCGCCACCACCGCCGTGATCGATGACATTACGGGCCAACTCGCTGGCTGCCGTGACGACCTTGGTCTGATCCACCAAGCTGAACCCCAGCGATACTGCCCACTCCCGGACAATACGGCGCACCCTGACGATGTCGTCAGAACTCCGGATCGGAGCAGTCTCATCTTTGAGGACCACCATTAAGTTGTTCCCTCTCTTCCAGCGATGCGCTCAACATCGCCATACCGCTATCGACATTTAATGCCGTGCTGACTCCCTCGAGCGTCATGCCCAGTTCTACCAGGGTAATGGCAACCGCAGGCCTCATGCCTACCACCACGGTTTTGGCATCGAGCACGCGCGAGACGCCGGCAATGTGACCGATCATCCGGCCGATAAATGAATCGACGATTTCCAGAGCGGAAATATCGAGCAACACGCCGCGGGCGTGGTCTTTGACGATGCGTTCGGTCAAGTCCTCCTGAAGCGCCATCGCTAGACGGTCGTGCATATCTACCTGAATAGTGACAAGCAGAAAGCGGCCCATTTTCAGGATCGGAATCCTTTCCATCAATCACCTCATTCTTTGCCGGTCAGGCGCGTCACCTTGGCGCCGGTTCGCTGCAGGGCAATTGCAAATGCATCAGCCAAGGTCGCTTTTGTGATGATATCGGCCAAGTTTATGCCAAGGTGAACAATGGTTTGAGCGATCTGCGGACGAATACCGCTGATGATGCAATCGGCTCCCATGAGCCGGGCGGCGGCGACAGTCTTTAGCAGATGTTGCGCAACCAGTGTGTCCACCGTGGGCACGCCGGTGATATCGATGATCGCTATAGAGGCGCCGGTTTCGACGACTTTCTCGAGCAGGCTCTCCATGACTACTTGCGTGCGTTCGCTGTCAAGAGTACCGATCAGTGGCAGCGCCAGGATATCGTCCCAGAGCTGGACCACCGGAGTGGATAACTCCATTAACTCTTGCTGCTGGCGCGAGATGATCGATTCGCGGCTCTGCAGGTAGGCTTCCGTGGTGTACAGCCCGAGCTTGTCGAGCAGCGCCGTGGTTATCCAGATCTCGCGGGACAGTTCTTCAGCGTCCCGCAATTCCCGACGCAACATGTCAAAAAGCGGCTGCTTGAGTGAAAAAACGAACGTCGCGGTTTCAGACGGGCTGAAACCCTGGGCAACCCGGCCGCGCGATACTTCGCCGAGCATGTCTTTGACCGATTTCCAGGAGCCGGTGTTTTCATCATGGCCATTCTGTTGCACAACATCGGTAAAGAGTTGCAGAAACCGCCGCGATTGCTCGCGCAAATCGCTCTCCTTAATTAAATCCGCTCGCATGGTTGTCGCCGAGATCTGGTACGACAACCACTGCTGTAAGACATCGCGTTCATGCTTTCTAAGAAGCTGCGCCACTCTCGATTGCTGTTCTGTCATTTGTTCCTCTCTCTTTCATCTTGACGTCGGTTTCAACCTTAGCGAGCGATCGGTCAAGCACCTCCCCAGAAACTCGATAGTTGAATTCCCCACGCGGGTTCACCATCTGGTTGAGCGGCCAGGTGGGTCCTTCCCATGATGCCCTGGCGCAGCTTATCAGCGAGGAGAAGCGCTTTCGTGAAGGCTTCTGTCTTGGAATGGAGCGATTCAGTCAATCCGGGTGTAACAGAAAGACCTTGGCCTTATGTCTAGCAAATTACGCTGGAGGTATACAAACAAATAATCAGCAAAGGGGCATAGCCAGCCGTCCGCACCTCCGGCCTTAACGAAAGACCGATAAAAGAGATTTGTCGGAACTAGAAGGAAAGAAGGAACGGTGAGCTAAACTGTGGGGATCAGGCCTGGCCTGTTTTGGGCGAGATAGCCTTTGCGGCGTCGTCTTTTTGTTTGAACAACTTCTTATCGAGACCGTAAGCGCGCATTTTACGAGAGAGGGTGCGCACGCCGATTCGGCAGCTCTTAGCGGTCAAACCGACGTTGCCGCCGAAATCGTCGAGTTTTTGCGCCAGATACTCTTTTTCCTTTTCCTGCAGCCATTGGTTCAACGGGGCGTTGA
>DASUVS010000483.1:0-7727 GCA_036378835.1 Binatia bacterium
CAGCGTTATTCCTGCGCCTGTAAGCGTCGCCCATTAGCACATCTCACAGATGGCGCGAGCACAATGCTTACGCGTATGGCCACCATCCAGCCGAGCTCCGAGCCACCTATCCAGATTCATATTTCTTAATCTTCCTTGCAAATCGTGCTGCTGCGAGGATAGAAGTAAGCACAACTACGGAGGACCATACATCGGCTTTTCTTGGCCGCCTCGTCGCTGTGCTTCTTTCATGACGCTGCTGCTGCCGACTGAGCTCTAAGGAAACCGCGCCTTGAGTAAACTTGTAAGTCGCCCATAATCAACGGTTAACGAGCCATCGCAATGCACTGCCTCCGTTGCCGGCATGAAAATCCTCCCGGGGTGAAGTTCTGCGGCGAATGCGGCGCGCGATTTGAGGCGCTATGTCCTTCCTGTAAGGCTTCAAATCCGCCAACAAACAAATTCTGCGGCCAGTGTGGAGCGACGCTCGGTCAAGTCGCCGCCGGATCGAGTTTTACCTCGCCTAAGTCTTACACGCCCAAACATCTCGCCGAAAAGATTCTCACATCAAAAGATGTTCTCGAAGGCGAGCGCAAGCAGGTTACGGTGCTCTTCGCCGATATGAAGGGCTCGATGGAACTGCTCGCGGACCGTGATCCTGAGGACGCGCGCAAGCTTCTTGATCCCATTCTTGAGCATATGATCGACGCCGTCCATCGTTATGAAGGAACCGTCAACCAAGTCATGGGCGACGGCATCATGGCTCTGTTCGGCGCGCCGCTGGCCCATGAGGATCACGCGGTACGCGCTTGTTATGCGGCGCTCAGGATGCAGGAGTCGGTGAAGCATTACGCTGAAGGAGTCAGACGGACCGAGGGAGTACCCATCCAAATAAGAATTGGTTTGAACTCTGGAGAGGTAGTCGTGCGCTCCATCGGAAGTGATCTCAAGATGGATTACACGGCAGTGGGCCAGACGACCCATCTGGCTGCACGCATGGAACAGATGGCGATGCCGGGATCGATCTTGATGACTGCCCATGTTCTCAGTTTGGCGGAAAGCTATGTACAGGTGAAGCCTCTGGGTCCGGTTAATGTAAAGGGGATGAGCGAATCCGTGGACCTCTATGAGGTCACGGGAGCAGGAATCGCCCGGACGCGACTCCAGGCCGCGGCTGGGCGAGGTCTTACTCGATTTATTGGGCGCGATGTCGAGACCGAGCAGCTTCGCAAAGCCCTGGAGCAGGCGCGGGAGGGGCATGGTCAAGTCGTTGCAGTAATGGGCGAGCCGGGAGTCGGAAAGTCGCGGCTGTTTTTCGAGTTCACTCGCTCCCATCGCGCAGAGGGATGTTTAATCATAGAATCGGGATCTGTCTCTTACGGCAAGGCGACTCCGTACCTGCCTGTTGCCGATCTGCTAAAAGCGTATTTCAAAATTCATGACCGTGACACTCAGCGCGATGTGCGTGAGAAAGTCACCGGCAAGCTACTGACACTGGACAAGACTCTCGAACCTGCGCTGCCGGCATTGCTGTCGCTTTTAGATGTCCCGATAGACGATCCGCAATGGCAAAACTTGGATCCGCTCCAGCGCCGCCAGAGCACCTTGGATGCGATAAGGGGCTTGCTTTTGCGGGAGAGCCACGTTCAACCTTTGCTCCTGGTCTTTGAGGATCTGCATTGGATCGATTCGGAGACCGAATCGTTTCTGGATAGCTTGATCGATAGCCTGCCCACGGCGCCACTTCTTCTCCTCGTTAACTACCGCCCGGAATACCGTCATAGCTGGGGCAACAAAACATACTATAGTCAATTGCGAATCGATCCCCTGCCTCCCGAAAGCGCGCAGCAATTGCTGTTGGCTACTCTGGGTGACGATCCGAGTTTGCAGCCGCTCAAGCAGCTTCTGATTGAGCGCACCGAGGGCAATCCGTTTTTCATCGAAGAGAGCATCCGGACTCTGATTGAGACAAAAGTTCTAGCGGGCGACCGCGGCAAATATCGTCTTAGTGGATCGTCGGTGATCACGCACGTCCCAGCGACGGTCCATGCGGTATTGGCGGCCCGCATCGATCGGCTTGCGCTCGAACAAAAACGTCTGCTTCAATCGGCGGCAGTAGTCGGCAAGGATGTGCCGTTTCCGCTACTGCAAGGGATTGCCGAATTACCGGAAGACGAACTCCGTTGCCATCTGGGTCATCTTCAAGCGGCGGAGTTTCTTTATGAGACGCGCCTGTTCCCTGATCTGGAGTACACTTTCAAGCACGCGTTGACCCACGAAGTTGCCTACGGCAGTGTCTTACAAGATCGTCGCCGGGCGCTGCACGCGGGAATCGTCGAAGCTATCGAACGGCTCTATCCTGATCGCTTGATCGAGCAGGTCGAGTTGCTCGCGCACCATGCTTTCCAAGGCGAGCTGTGGGAGAAAGCGGTCACTAACCTACGGCAAGCTGGCGGTAAGGCGGCCGATCGTTCTGCCCACCCTGAAGCGGTCAGTTACTTCGAGCGAGTGCTCGAAGCGCTCAAGCATCTGCCCGAAAGCCGTCAAAAAATCGAGCAAGCCATCGATGTTCGCATCGAGATGCGTAGCTCGCTTCTACCGCTCGGCGAACAGCTCAAGTTGTTCGAGCGCATGTGCGAGGCGGAAGTGCTCGCCGAGACTTTGCATGACCAACAAAGGCTCGGGCAGGTCTCAGCCTACCTGAGCGGTTACTTTATTCAAGCGGGTGATGACCCTATTCGGGCCGTAGAGAAAGGACAACGGGCTCTCGAAATTTCCTCCTCAACTAAAAATTTTGCTCTTCAGGTACAGGCCAATCATTTCCTCGCCTCGGCGTACCATTACCTCGGCGACTATGATCGCGCGCTCACGCATTTCAGAAGGAACGTCGATACACTGGCGGGCGATAAGATCTACGAGCGATTCGGCTTAGCTTTTCTTCCTTCCGTGGGTTCCCGCTATCAGTTGGTGATACTTTTGGCGGAGCGCGGCCAATTTGACGAAGCAGCCATTCATGGGACTGAAGCCGTTCGCATTGCCGAGACCGCTAATCATCCGTTTAGCCTCAGCACGGCATACTATGCTGTTGGCTATCTGTATATCAGCAAAGGCGCGATCGACCAGGCGATCGGCCTGCTCGAACGCGAGCTGGAATTTTGCCGGTCATGGAACCTTCATCAGAATCTTCGGCGTGTGGGGGCTGCTCTCGGATATGCCTATGCTGCGGCTGGACTAGATCTTAAGGCCCTGCCTCTCCTGGATGTTGCATACGAGCGGTTAAGGCTTGCCTCGGCGCGTGCACAGTTGGCGCAGGCATATCTATTGATTGGCAGGCGAGAACAAGCTGACTTAATCGCCAGTCAGGCCCTTGATACTTCCCGAAGTCAGGGGGAACGAGGCCGCGAAGCAGAAGCACTTTACGTGCTCGGTGAGATTGGTTTGTCCGCTATTCCGGTGGATATCGCGGGAGTCCAAGATCATTATCGCCAGGCAATCGCTCTAGCCGATGAAATCGGTTTGCGCCCGCTCGTCGCGCACTGCCATGTGGGCCTTGGGAAATTGTATCAGCGCACCGGCGATTTACAGCGAGCGAGGGAGCATCTTACGAATGGCGTTGCGATGATGCGCGAGATGGAAATGGGATTGTGGTTGGATAGAGCACGCGCTGAGTTGGAGAAATTGGGTTAACGCTTAGAACCGATTAGTATCCTACTTCATGGCATTTCAGGAGGAGACAATATGACACTTGGTTTCGATAAGCTGCGGCTGCTCTTTGTTATTGTCCTGACAATTATATCGCCCGTTTCGGCAACCGCCGCGTCCGCGCCTCACAAAGCCATCTTTACCTTCGGCGGTCTCAACGAACGCAGCGGTGTGCTGTTCGTCGCCCGCGACGCGGGCCTATTTCACAAACATGGGCTCGATGCCACTGTAGTTAATGTTCGCAATGCCGCCGTTGGCATGTCGGCTCTGGCCTCGGGGGAAACACAGTTTCACGTGGGTTCCGCCACCGGCTCTTCGATCGGCGCCATGGCCGGCGGAGTCGATTTGGCGTTCATCGCCGGTCTCATCAACAAACTCGACGGCACATTCGTTGTCGCGCCGAAGATTCGCGCGCCGGAGGATCTCAAAGGCAAGCGAATCGGCGTGCAGAGCATCGGCGGCGGTGTCTGGATGTTTACGATGCTGGCGTTCGAAAAATGGGGCCTCAACCCCGAGCGGGATAACATTCAGTTTCGAGTGCTTGGTGATCAGTCGGTGATTGCCCAGGCGATGACCCAAGGAATCGTCGACGGCGCTTATCTGGGATACACGTTTGGCGCGCAGATGGAACGCCAGGGCTACCGGATATTGGCCGATCTGGCGAAAATCGGCGTGCCGTATCAGGGGCTTGGCGTCATGGCGAGGCGCAATCTCGTCGATCGCACGCCGGAAGTTGCCGAGAAAGCCCTGCGAGCAATGGTGGAGTCCATCAGCTTTATCAATAATCCTGCCAATAAGGGATTAGTATTAAAAAGCTTGAGCAAGGAACTGCGCCTGTCGAAACCGGAGGATGCCCAGGCCGGCTACGAGGTGATGCGCACGCTCTATGACCGGCGCATCTATCCCAATGAGGAAGGGCTGCGGAATGTAATCCGCTTGCTGGGAAACAGCAGCGAGCAACTGAGGAAGGTAAAAGTGGAAAATATCGTCGACGATCGGATCGTCCGCAGACTTGAAAAAGAGGGATTGTTCTAAATCGCAGCGGCAAAGATGGTCTTCGTGATCTGCTAAACCTCTGCGTACTCTGTGTCTCTGTGTGTAAACGTCCGGATTATTCACCGCCGAGGCGCAGAGGGCGCGGAGTCGGAAAATTTAGCAATCTTGACGGTTCAAGGGGCGCAGTGATACAGCTTCAAATAGACCTTTAAATGGATTACCAATCAGGTGACACAAAAGGAGGAACGCTATGGCTGCCAATGGTGATAATGCGGGCTTCGAAGTAATCATCTCTTCCGACTCCCATGTAATGGAGCCGTCTGAGATTTTGGTTGAGCGGGTGCCGAAGAGTTTTAGAGACCAGGCGCCGCGTTTCCCTCAGTTGAAACTCGGTGAGAGCTTTCAAACTCATCCCGGAGGTTCGGATCCGACACACCGAATCACCGAGATGGAAACCGACGGCGTCAGCGCCGAAATCCTGTATCCGACTTATCTCCTGCCGCACTTCGCCATGGACGATGCCAAGCTGCAGGCCACCTGTTTCCGCGCCTACAACGACTGGTTAATTGACTATTGCAGCACATCGCCGAAGCGTTTGCTCGGCATCGCCGCCATTTCGGTTTACGACATCGACGAAGCGGTGAAAGAGCTTGAACGCTGCGCCAAGGCCGGTGTGAAGGGTTCGATCATCTGGCAAGCGCCGCACCCGGACCTGCCGTTTCATTCCGAGCATTACAACAAATTCTGGGAAGCGTCTCAGGCATTGGATCTGCCGGTTCATTTGCACATTCTCACCGGGCACGGCTACCACAAGGAGTCGGTGTTCGGCAACAAAAGAACCGGAGTCGAGGCCTATCGCGGCAGCGTCAATTTAAAGCTCAAAGAGATTATCGACGCCTTCTTTGAATTGATCTTCTACGGCGTGCTGGAGCGTTATCCCAAGCTCAAATTCGTCAGCGTAGAAAATGAAATCGGCTGGATGCCCTTCATGCTGCAGCAGTGGGATTATTATTACAGGAGATTCCGCGGTGTGAATCCCCTGCCGATCACCAAAGATCCGAGCGAATTTTTCAAGACTCAGATCTTCGGCACTTTCTTCCGCGACACTGCCGCCGGTCACAGTTTCGAATGGTGGGGCCAGGACAACTGCATGTGGTCGAACGACTATCCGCATGGCAATTCAACCTGGCCGGAGTCGCGCAAGTATATCGACCGCGATCTCGGTCATTTGCCGCCAGACGTCCGTAAAAAGCTGGTTTATTCGAACGTTAAAAATCTCTATGACATCGACATAGCCCATCCGGTGCAGTAGGAGCGGCGATTTGCTGCTATGAACGATCGGCGCGCTGGCGGACTGAAAACGTCCGCGGCGCGCTTTTTTTTCAGCAAATACACAATGATTTTCTCCGGGTAAAGAGGCAAAGCTCGCAGATGTAGCGGTCGGGAAATTATTTTTTTGCGCCTTCTGTCTTAGCGCGATTAATCCTCGACCGTTTCGTTTTCTTGAAGAGGTAAAAATAAAAATCTAGCCATCGGAGGTTTTATGCCGGCACGGTATGGTTCCGATCTGGTCGTCGATCTACTCAAAGTTCTCGGCATCGAATACGTCGCGCTCAATCCCGGATCGAGCTTTCGCGGTATCCATGATTCTCTGGTGAATTACGAAAGCGGCCGCACGCCGAACCCGGAAATGATTCTGTGCTGTCACGAAGAGATTGCCGTGGCGGTGGCGCACGGCTATGCCAAGGCAACGGGCAAGATCATGCCGGCCATCGTCCACAACGTCGTCGGCCTGCAGCACGCTTCAATGGCGATTTACAATGCGTGGTGCGACCACACGCCGGTAATGGTCATGGGCGGCACCGGGCCGATGAACTCGAGCAAGCGACGGCCTTGGATCGACTGGATTCACACCGCTCAGGTGCAAGGCAATCTGGTGCGCGACTTCGTCAAATGGGACGACCAACCGATGGGAGTCGAAGCTTTTCCGTCGTCGATCATGCGCGGCTATCGGATGGCCATGAGCGATCCCGGCGGTCCGGTCTATCTCTGCTTCGATGTGACTGATCAGGAGGCCGCGATCGAAAAAGAAATCCCGTTGCCTGATCCCAAACGATTTCGTCCAGCGGCCCCCCTGCAAGCGGACTATGACGCCATCAAAGAAGCCGCGCAACTTTTGGCCACGGCGCAAAACCCGGTGATTCTTGCCGACTATGTCGGGCGCAATAACGAAGCGGTGATGAGCCTGGTGGCGCTGGCCGACCTGCTGTCGATTCCGGTCATCGACTTTGGCGCCCGATTGAACTTTCCCAACACACATTCTTTAAATCTCACCGGCAGGAATCGTGAACTGATCGCCAACGCCGATGTGATCATGGGCCTCGACATGACCGACCTTTACGGCGCGCTGGTGCGCTCGGATCCCAACACGCATGCGAACGTTCCCGCGACCAAACCCGGCTGCAAAGTGATCAATGTCACGCTCAAAGATATCGTAGTTCGCAGCTGGACCAGCGACTTTCAGGAACTAGCGCCGGTGGACGTGCCGATCGTCGCTAATACCAGAGTCTTTCTCCCCGCTCTCGCCGAAGAAATCAAAAAACAAGGAAAATTTTCCAAGAGCGTGGTCGATGACCGGCGCAAAGCGATGGCGGGGCAACATGAAGAGGTGCACGCGCGCTGGCAGGCCGACTTGAAGAAGCGTTGGGACGAGCGGCCCATCGCGCCGCCGCGTCTTGCGTGGGAAATTTGGGAAGCGCTGAAAAAAGAAGACTGGCTACTGGTCGCCGGCGCTTTTCGCGGATGGCCAAGCCGGCTGTGGACCTGGGACAAGCCCGGACTGTTTCTTGGCGGCTATGGCGGCGGCGGCTTGGGATATGGGCCGGCTGCATCCGTCGGCGCATCTCTGCCTTACCGCGGCACGGGCAAGATCTGCGTCAACCTGCAGCGCGACGGCGAGATGCTCTACACGCCTAGCGCCCTGTGGACCGCCGCCAACACCGGTGTGCCGCTGCTGACGGTAATGACCAATAACCGGGTTTACTACAACG
>DASUVS010000484.1:0-7288 GCA_036378835.1 Binatia bacterium
GTCAGAGAGAACCTCAAGCAAGTTGATTGAGGCTCTCTCATGTTTGTGCGCTAGTAAACTCACCGCATCTGGCAAACCACATCGACCAATGCAGGCTTGCCTTCCTTCACTACCTTAACGGCTTCACGCAGCGTCTTGATGAGATCTTTAGGCTCGCTAATCGGTCCGGCGCCCCAGCACCCATAGGTCCGCGCCATAGCGCCGAAATCGACATTCGGATCTTCGATACGGATGCCGATGGTTTTGTTCTCCACCGGACGATTGCGCTGGTGCGCAACGCGCTCCTGGTGTTCCTCGTCGTTGAAATAAGAGCGATTGCTGCAAACGATGCTCAGGAGCGGGATCTGATGATGGACCGCGGTCCATAATGCGCTGACGGTGAAGAGGAGATCGCCGTCGGGCTGGATGTTGACGCAGAATTTTCCTGAGCCCTTGAGCGCCAGCGCGGCGCCCAACGATGCCGGCAAGCCGTAGCCTAACCCACCGCCTTTGTATTTGCCCAGGATCTGATTGAACTTGGCTGCGGGCAGGTAGAGGTTTTCCTTTCCTTGCGAACTGCCGTTGGTCAGCACCCAGTCCTCGCCTTTGAGCGCCTCGATCATTTCGGCGTAAATTCGCGTCATCGAAATCGGCTTCTCGTCCCATTTTGTTTTTAATTCTTTTTCCAGCGCGGTTTTTTTATCCTCGTAGATCTTGCCCCAATCGGCGCGACGCCGGCCGATCTCGTCCTTCGAATCGTTCAGTGTCTTCTCCGACTTCAAGCGCCGCACCAACTCGGGCAAGAATACCGATGTATCCGCGGTGATCATCAAGTCGGCCTCGCGCAGTTTGTTGAAATCGGTTGCCCAGGCGCGCACGAGCAAGTCATCGAGGCCGACATTGATGATCTTGGCGCCGGCCTGCATCAACGGCGTCGGCCGCCGATTGCCCTTTTCCTGGGCCCGGCGGCTCGTCGCGCCTTCGAGGTCGGGAACATCCAAAGCCAGGATCAGATCGGCCTGCGGGATCACCTTGTCGCTCTGCCCGGTTAGGTTGAGCGGATGCTGCACGGGAAAATTGAATCGGCCAAATTGATCGAGCACAGGCGCGCCGAGAATCTCGGCCAAATCACCGAGCGCCTGGAAGCCGGCTTCTTTCCTGCCGACCCAATCAGTGATAATGACCGGCTTCTTGGCCTCGAGCAGCGAGCGAATCGTCTTGTCAAAACCTTCCTGCGGCGCTTGCAACGGCAAAGGCGCGGGATAACGATCCAGCGACGGGAAGCTCACTTCGCCTTCGAGTTGCTTCTCTTGAACGTCGCCGTCATAGCAGATGTAAACCGGCGCCTGCGGCTCGGTCGTCGCCAATCGATAAGCGCGGATGAAAGAATCGGGGACCGCTTCGACACTGGCCGGCTGATCGTCCCACTTGACGAAGTCGCGGACGAGATTGCCTTGCACCAATGCGGTGTGCACCCAGTCGATCCACGGCCGCCGATTGGCTGTATCCATCGGCCCGGTGCCGCCCAGCACGATCACCGGCAGCCGGTCTGCCCACGCGTTGTAAATCGCCATCGAGGCATGCTGCAGGCCGACGACGTTGTGCACCGCCGCGGCCATCGGCCGGCCCTTGGCGCGCGCATAGCCGTGCGCCAGAGCGACCGCGATTTCCTCATGAGTACAGAGAATGATCTCCGGCGCATGATTGCCGCCATAATTGACCAGCGAATCATGCAGGCCGCGGAAGGTCGCGCCCGGGTTGATTGCGATATACTCGAACTCGAATGCTTTCAACAGATCTACGACCACGTCCGAACCCCACTCTGCACGCGGCTTCTCGATTTTTTGTGCTTTGCTCATATTCTGATCCTTTCATGCCATGAGGTCGCTAGCCGAATAATCACCCTGATTGCGTTCGAACGACCTGCACGAACACGTTTCACGAACACGATTCCCAGACACGGCTTTATATTTTCGGTATTGCCATCCCCCGCTTTACCGCCGGCCGTTGCGAAATCGCATCGAACCAACGTTTAACGTTGGGAAAATCTTCCAGCTTGACATTATGGCCATCGTGGCGGCCCACCCAAGGGTAGGTTGCAATGTCGGCGATTGAGTATTCGCCCGCCAGATAATCTCTTTGCTCCAAGGTTTGCTCGAGTACTTTGTACAGGCGAATCGCCTCTTTATAGTACCGCTCGATGGCGAAGGGAACCTTTTCTTCCAGCCGATAAAAATAATTAGCTTGGCCAAACATCGGTCCCACTCCGCCCATCTGAAACATCAGCCACTGAATCACTTCGTAGCGCTTGGCCATCTCCCGCGGCAAAAACCTATCCGTCTTGTCCGCCAGATACATCAGGATCGCACCGGACTCGAAGAGTTTCAGCGGCTTGCCGCCGGGTCCATCAGAATCGATGATCGCAGGAATTTTATTGTTGGGATTGATCGCCAGATATTCGGGCCTGAGTTGATCGCCCTTGGCGATGTTGATGGGGTGAACTTCATAGGGAAGCTCCAACTCTTCGAGCATGACCGAAACTTTTTTTCCGTTGGGCGTGGCCCAGGTATAGAGTTGAATCATGAGTAACTTCCTTTCTGAGCTTTGACGACTTTAGCGCTCGCCAGAACGATAAACACAGAAATAATTAAACACGCAAGAGAAACCCAGAATGCAATCTTATAACTATGATTGAGATCGAAAAGGAAGCCGCCAAGCCATGCGCCGATGGCGCCGCCGAGCCCGATACTGAAGGTGAAGTATCCGAAGATCGCGCCGAAGTGCTTGCCATGAAAAATATCCGCCGAGATCGCCGAAAGCACCAATGCGCGCGAGCCCTGGCCCAGCCCGTAGCAAACCGCATAGGTGTAGAGCAACCAGGGCGACGTCGCATCGTGCAACATCAATAGAGCGACAATTCCAACAGCGGAGATTGCCTGGACCCAGGTAAACACCATTTGCCGATTCATAACATCGGCGAGGTAACCGAAGAGAATTCTGCCGCCGATGCTAATCACTCCCATCAAACCGAAGATCGACGCGGCAAAGACCGTAGCGTAACCGACGTCGACTGCATGGGCGATCTGGTGCGTCACAATCACCTGATTACCCATGCTCGCCAACGTTCTGGCGATAAACAGAAGCCAAAATGCCGGATTCGTCAAAGCGCGCCTGACCGTCCAATCCGTTTCGTTATGCTTTGCTGCTGATTTAGCCGTCGTGCTCGGCGGCTCTGGACTGATCGTGGAGACGCGCGGCAGAAAGAGTTGCACCGGCGGAATTACCAGCAACGCCGTGACCATCGCTATACCGATATAGGCGACGGACCAGCCCCATTTATCGATCAGCAATTGCGCCAACGGGACTAACAATACGATGCCCACACCACCACCGGCCCAAGCGATGCCCAGCGCGGTGCCGCGGCGTTGCGGAAACTCACGTGACAAAATGGCAACGTGAGGCACCATGCCGATCAAGGCGATGCCGAAGGCCGAGACAATCCCAACCCAGAAATAAAAATGCCAGATCGAAGAAATCGTCGAAGCAAATCCTAATCCGACGGCCAGCACCAAACCACCGAGCATCAGAGTCTTGCGGCCGCCGATGCGATCCGTTAAGGCCCCCGCAAAAGGCAAACAGGCGCCCTCGAAGACAATCGCCAAGGAGATTGCACCCGCCGTCGTTGCTCGCGACCAGCCGAATGCGCTGACCATCGCAACGAAGAAAACACCGAAAGTGCCGTGAAGACCGCGGCTGACTGCGATGTGCAAAAACGCCAGCGCGATCAGGCCGTATTTTTTTGACAGTGCTGATAATGATAGCATCGCCTGAGTTATTTCAGCTTTCCGTTTTCATCTTTCATCTGTTCTGCATCATTGCTGCGCCGCCCGCCCCTTGCCTCTCATTGACGAACAAACCATTGCGACTAAGCCCATAATGCCGCCGGTGAAAAAACTGAAATTCATTGCCTGCACAAACACCGTCGCGTTTGCCGGCGTCGGCGTTGCCGCCGGATCACCGCTGTAATAACGAAATGCCGCGGTCAGGAGCAGCGTGCCCAGGGATATACCGAATGTCGATCCCAGCCCGAACATGACATAGATCGCGCCGGTGGCTACGCCGCGATGTTCCGCCGGCACCGACGTGATCATTGCGGTATGATTGGATGTGAAGAACAGCGCCGTAGCCAATCCCCACAAGGCGAGCACCGCAACCGCCCACGACCAGTGCGAATCGCTTCGCAGGAAGGAACCCAGCAACGCGGCAGAAACTAGAAAAGAAATGCCGACGGTCGCCGGCAAGCGCGGCCCCACCTTATCCACCGCCCAACCGACAAACGGCGACAGCGTCACGGTAAAAATGGGCGCGCTGATGAACAACAGGCCGATAAACGACGGCGTTAGGCGCAGAATGTCTTGCAGGTAGAACGGCAACATGAAGCCGATCATCACTTGGGCAACGCCGACCAAAAGCAAAGTTAAACTGCTCAGAGAAAACATCCGGATGCGAAACAGCGAGAGATCGAGAATCGGACTAGCACAGGTCATCTCGCGATAAATAAAGCCGCCGAAGAGCAAGACAAAGCCGCTGACAAATACAAACCGCATCGCCGCTCCGGCAGCTTCCATGATCCGATGATCGATGCTCGCGATCAGCGCTATGGTCGCCGCGACAAGGAGGATTGCGCCGAGATAATCTATGGCGCGCTGCGATGAAGGCGGTGTCCCGCGCGTCGAGATGTTTCCTGTTCGACGATTGAAGAGTGTCAACAGAATACCGCTGAGCCCGATGGGAACCAGAAAAAAGAACACCGCGCGCCAATGAATATAGTCGATGATCAAGCCGCCGACACTGGGACCGATGAGCACGCCTGAGTGAAATGCCGTGGTCATATACCCCTGCGCTCTTCCCGATGAGTCCTTGGGCACGGATTCCATGGCTAATGCGCGTCCCTGAGATTGGGTCATGGAAGCGCCGACACCTTGAAAGAATCGAAACACAATCAGCTGGGTTACATTCTGAGACAGGCCGCACATCAACGCTCCCAGCGACGAAATCACCAAGCCAACGCCAAAGAGTGTGTGACGGCCGTAGATATCACCGACTCGGCCAAAGACCAGCGATAAACTAATCTGCGAAATCTGGTAAGCAATGACCGCCCAGGAGATCGCGATGATGCTCGTTTCAAGACTGTTGGCGACCGTCGGCAACGAAACGGTGAAAATCCGGCTTGCCGTTCCCGCCATGAAATTGCCGAGCGCCGCGTTGATCAGCAGTAACCAGTTGATGCGTGAATCCATGTCTAACTAGGTTAAGGGGAATGGATAGAATGTATTGCGGCGAGAGATTCTTTTGCTAAGGCAGCTTATCGTTGCAGCGTTACAACGTTTCCTCGCAAATCAACTTAAACCACGAAGCGCACGAAGACCACGAAGAATTCATACATTTATCTTTTTACTTCGTGCTCTTCGTGTCCTTCGTGCTTTGATAGTCTTTTCAACCCGATTGCTCACGAAACACATCACAGCTTTCGGTCACCAGTGTTTCTCGACGAGTTCGATGCAAAGCTTCAATGTGGACTTCACTTCCAGACCTGGCACATCTGCGCGCTGCTGATTAATCGACTCCCGAGTATTGTGAAGCTTTTGTAGACGCACGGCTTCTAAGCGGCTGATCCAGCGCGCCTGCACCGCCATCACGAGCAATTCGGGCAAGCTGCGCATCGACCATGGTGAGAATTTACACTTGGCCTTGAGCCAATCTTCGATCGCCTGATCACACAAAACGGCAACGTCGCGGCCGGAGAGATTCCCGGACGAATAGCCGTTCAAGGCGCGGCTCAACATCCGGATCGCGCGTCCTTCCGGCGAATGGTGCCCCTTGATACGCTCTTTCTCCGCAAGATTGGCAAAGACGGCTTGTGGATCGAAACTCATGATTACGAAAGCTCCCGCTAAATCCAATGGATCCGGAACCGACGGACTGGACGCCGACTATATGCCGATTCCGTCATTCCCGAATGCTCCTATCGGGAATCCATCTTGCTTTATTCTTCCTCTCGCACCCGCCTGGATGCCCGCCTTCGCGAGCATGACGGACTTTCACTACGCGAGGCAAAGTATCTTAGTGAGTACGATCAAAATACTTTACCACGAACTTTATAACGAATACGAAAGTACAGAGCTGTGATTTAAATACAGTTTCGTGACGAGTCATTCTCATTCATCAAAAACGATGCACTGTTGACACCGACAAGCCGAAATCACTAAGGTAGCGCCGGACAATCACTTTACTGGAGGTACTAATGGAACCCCTTCCGCGTGGCGCAAATTTTCAGAGAGCCAAAATGCTTTGGGAAATCGGCTTGCATATCGCCGGCGATCCGAACACTCCTTATTACGGCCCGCGTGACATGTGCATTTCCGTCGGCAGCGGATCCAACGAAAACTTTCGTCCCTGGTTGCGCATGTCCACCGGCTCGCCGATTCTGGCGCACGCGGTCTGTCACAACGAATTGGAAATGGCGATGATCAACCCGTCCGGCCTGCTCACCCAAGCTTATCGTGGAACAGGCTTATTCTCACAGCCGCTGCCGATCAGAATCATCGCGGTTTATCCATCCCTGGACCATTTCGTCTATCTCATCCATCCGAGAACTGGCTTGAAGTCGTTGGCCGAGATCAAAGAGAAAAAGTTTCCTCTGCGCCTCTCGATCCGGGAAGACGCAACGCACTCCACACGCGTGCTTGTCGACCAAACTCTGGCGGCGTACGGCATGACCTTGAAGGACATCGAATCCTGGGGCGGCAGTTTCCAACTGAACGGCGGCCCCGGAGATCAGCGACGGCAGGATGCCATGAGCGCTGGAACGGTCGATGCGGTTTTCGACGAGGGGTTGCCGCTTTGGTTCGACGACGCGCTCGCCGCCGGTCTGAGGCCGATCACGTTAGAGGATTTTACCTTTAAATATCTGGTCGATCTCGGCTGGCGCAAATACACTATTCGCCCCGGACGATTCAAGAACCTCAAAGAGGACCACACCTGCATCGACTACAGCGGCTGGCCGCTTTATACTCGCGCCTCGCTGCCGGATGACGACGCCTATAAAGTCTGCGAGGCGCTCTCGGCCCGCAAGGACGAGATTTATTGGGAAGACTCTTACACGGGCATCGGCCAGCTCGGTGAAAACACCGATGCCACTCCGCGCGACGTCCCGCTCCATCCTGGCGCCGAGAGGTGGTACCGAGAGCACGGCTTTAAGGTGTGACAAACAGCGTGAAGGAGCTGATATGAAGACGTTCTTCTACAT
>DASUVS010000485.1:0-4775 GCA_036378835.1 Binatia bacterium
AGAGCCGGGTTTGAGACTGAGTAGAACACAGAAGCCAACAGTAAAAAGCCGCAGGTGATATGTTTCAAATGGTTCCTTCCTTTGATTTCCCGACCGGAGTAAACACAGATTATCAGGATCTGTGATCTTCTGTATTCCGAATTTTTCAATAATTCAAAAGTATTGCGCCAACACGGGCCGGAGTTCGAATCCATCTATGCGCAGGTTGAACACGATCTAGTTCTGAAGCGCAAACACGAATGAAACGCTTCAAACCTCGAACAATTCGACTGATCGGACGATTCCATGCATGGTTGTGGACGCTAACTCACGGCAGGTTTGTCGATGCCGCTAAAAAAGCGCCGTTTCTTTTGCTGACTACCAAGGGCCGTAAAACCGGGCGGTTGCGAACGACGCCGGTGCTCTACCTTGAAGATGGCCGCGATTTCATCGTAATCGCTTCCTTCGGCGGCAATGACATGCATCCCGCCTGGTACCTCAATCTTAAAGAACATCCGGAAGCTGAAGTCGTGATCAGAGGCGAGCGCCGAAGGATAATCGCGCGCGAGATAAGTATTGACCAGAAAAAACTCATTTGGCCGCGCTTGGTGAAGTTATATCCGCAGTTCGAGATCTATCAACAACGCACGAGCCGCGAGATTCCGCTGTTAAGGTTGACGCTCCGGACTCGCGAAATCAAAACAATATGGCCTTGACAGGAATCAGGCGCGTATTTAGCGAAAAACTGGTGAGCGCCGAATTTGTTGCCGAGAGAATCGGAGTTGCCCCAACTATGCGGTTAAAAAGTTTAGTTTGAAAGTCGAATTCTACTAACCAAATATAAAAAAATGACAGCAAATAAAACATGGACAGCCCTGATAAGTTCTGTGATCTTTCCTTATCTCGCGAACTGGGGATAGACCAGACACCGCGGTTGAACAACTAATCACCATCGTTGTCGCCGCAGCTTTCAAAGCAGTCCTCGCTACTTCCCGAACACACCCGTTACCGAATAACCATGCGCCGCCTTGTGCGCTCACTTCCATATGCTCTGGCTGTATGTTTTGTTCCGCGCAGTCGTCGTATATTAGACAGTGGGTTTCTGAAGCAGTCTTTCTGAAGCAGTCTAAGGTTATACGAAAAGACCATGCGGGCGTTTCGTATATAGGTGAGGCGCGAGAAGTTTCTTCATCTTGTGGACTTTGCCGACATATCGGGATAGGTTGTATTCCATCTCAGCAAACTAATCGCGTTTTTGATCTACATCTCGACAGGTCAGCCAGGGCCGGAACGCCTGCACAGTATCGGAGGAGTTCCGCGCCATGCCTGCATCAGAATACAAAAAATACTACTTAGTTTCCCGACCACATTTCAACGAGAAGATTCGCGTCTGGCTTCCATATGCAAGCGTTACATCCGCTGGAGATGGACGCGAGTTTTACTATCACCAGTTTAAGGAATTGAATTCGACGTTTGCCACAGAAGAACAGGCACTGTCCTTCGGCTTCATCGTAGCTCGCGCTTGGGTTGACGAGCAACTGTGATCCCGAGAAATAGGCCATGTAGGGTCGGGCGGATCAGCTCGCAAGCGCTTTCTTGAAACCGCTCTCTACCCGATTTTTTCCCGCTTCGAACCCCGCTTGCTCTGCGTCCTCAGATCGACGGAATAGTTGGAAAGAGACCCGTGGAAAAACGGGCTCCATGGAGGTTTCCAATATCCGGCCAGGTCACGGATGTATTGGATTTCCATATTCCGGTATTATCGTCGTAAACCGGCGTAGACGGCGATAGGAAGACCCCTAAATTGGGTCCCGGCCTAGAATGGCCCGGCTGACAAAATTCACTTGAAATGCTGAAGGACCTTCAACCTAATCTTAATAGATTTCATAAGTAAACAGAAAAGTTTGATAACGCTTATAGACCCGGCTTGACAAGTTTGCTGCAGCTGCAACGCTAATCTTTAGGGGCATTTCTGGGATGAAGAAGAAACTTCCCGAAACAGTGAGGAGACAGATCGCCTATTCACATGAACTCTTGAACAGGTCAAACACCTTACTCTCCAAGTTGGCAGATACAGTGGAACGAAGTCGAAACTTACTTGATGAAAGCTATAGGATCATAGCCAAAGTTAAAGTTCGGTCGCTTTTTAAAGATGATCCTGAACGTTAGTGCGAAGCTCAGGAGCAGAATTCAATCCTAGCGCCTAATTTTTAGGCCCGTTGGTGAGAGCCGCACCCAGAGCGGAGCGGAGCAAATTCAACAGCGATGAATGAACAGGTTGTAAACACCTAAGGCAGGACCGATGAGGATAGCTTTTTATCAATCCAAGTCTTTGAGTACTCAATACCAGCGGTTTCTGCCTCTTCAAAACGAGCGAATCTCAGTAGCGGGTTCTTGAGAAACTGAATTCGGTCGCCGCTCGCCTGCCAGCTAACGCAAGCGTTCACTTTCCATTCTCCGGTTATATCATCGTAAACAGCAGATGACACGATGGTGTGATCTCGGTAAAGAACATAGGCCACGGGAAATCCCCCCGTTCGGGTTCGGGCCTTGTTTGGCCCGGTGATTAAGATCCAGTTAACTGGCGGAATGGGACATACATTGTCTGCTGAGGAGGGAAATATGTCAACGTCGCAAAATGCAGGTGCAAAATGCAGGTCGTGCGACCTATTTAGTCACATTTAGTCACGCAGCATAGTTGAATCCTGCCGACGACACTGCCGAGAGTGGAAACCATAACTGTTTCTATCGAGCAGTAAAGTCACCCCATCATCGAAGGTCAAACCGCACCTTCGTCACTCGGGGGCTGATGAGCAGCAAACGCTAGCGTGTGGATCTCTCCTGTCGAGCTCTTTTCCGGTCAGCTGATAGGTAACACGTTCTGGGTTGTATCCCAGTATATACGTTTGGCGCATGTGACTCTGATGCTAGTCAATCTACCCTTACACTCAAGCCTATCGAAGCTTACAGAAAAGGGATTCCCCTTCATAGCGACCGCTAACACCTCCAACCAAAAAGAGATGTTATTTCTCCATTCTTTAACTTACCCGAGCTGGCGTAAAGCGTCGGTCGTAATATATGTCAATCGTTTTACCGCACTTCCACCTCATGTATCAGCGCTCCACTTGCTTGCCGCATCCGGCCGGTGTAGGTGTCGACGAGCGCGACTTGGGAGGCTCACTACGGTTGTTAAGTGAGACGCATGGGGCCCTAAAGCTTGGCAGGTGAAAGTCGAACAGCTACTAGGGTTGCAGCGGTAGCGCTGTAAACAGAATAGTTCAGGAGTTCAAATGGAAGAAAATGTTCGAAGAACGGTCATTGACGCCCTCGAGCCGAATGAGGCCGTCGATCTAGTCAAGCGTCTAGTGGATATCCCTAGTCCGGAAGGCGAAGAGCTTGAGTGCGCGCGTTTTCTCTATGACTACATGCGCCAGGCCGGCGTTGAAGCACACGTTCAAGAAGTCGAAGAAGGAAGAGCCAATATCATCGCGGTCGTGCGCGGCGCCGGGGACGGCCCGACCTTGATGCTCAATGGTCATCTCGATACATCTTATACCGGCGACTTTTGGGAGGACTACGCCGCGCTTGGCATACCCGGTCCGAACCATCGCCCGGCAGCTTACGAGATCGGCGATAGCATCTATGGCTTGGGAGCCAACAATATGAAGGGCGGTGTGGCCGCGGCGTTTTCGACGCTGATCGCCTTGAAACGGGCGGGGGTAAAGTTGCGCGGCCATGTCATGGCCAGCGGCGTTGCCGGCGAGAGCGAGAAGGCGCCGGTTCGCGGCGCCATGCGCGATTATCAAGGCCGGCGCTATCGCGGCAGTGGCCATGGGGCGCGCTATCTTCTGACCCATTGTGAGCCCATCGATTATGCCATCGTCGGCGAGCCATCCGGGCTGTATGTGGTCAATGGGCAGGCCGGTTATCTGTTTGTCAAAATCGTTATCTGGGGAAAGTTCGCGTACCTGACGACACGCGGGCATCGCGGCTCTGGGATTAGCGCCATTGAGGAAGCGGCGGAGGTCGTGCGGGCTTTGAGTGAATGGGGTCCCCGCTACACCGAACGCCACACCTTCGACACCGGCATGGGCGTGGTCGAACCGGCTGTGACCCTTGGCGCCATTGACAGCGGCTGGCCGTTCGCGCCCAGCAGCGTGCCGGGCGTGTGCCACATCTATGTGAATCTGCGCACCACGCCGGCATTGTCCGGCCAACAAGCATTGGCCGAACTGGACGCGCGTTTGCGCGAGCTTGCGACCGAGCGCCCGAATTTGAAGTACGATCTGGAGGTCTATCTTTCCAACGAGCCCAGTCTCGTCACGCCCGTCGATTCGGTGCTGGTCCGCACGGCAGTCGAGGTGATGGAAGGGCGCATGGGTTATCCGACGCGGCCCTTCGCGCGCGGCGAGGGCAATGCATCCAATGACACCAACACGTTTCGTCGCCACGGCATTCCAGCCATCAAATGCGGGCCCAACGCACGAACCGAACCCAATGGCGCAGAGATGAATAAACTGCACGGAACCCATGTTGCGAAAGAGGATATCGCGCAAGCGGCGCGCTTCTACTTGCACATGGCGTGCGAGCTTAGCGGACGTACCCGGACCGAACTTAACGAGAAGCGGTGATGATGCGCAGATTTAGGAGATTGGCAATGCCATTGTTAAGACGAGTGCTTCTGGGTTTTTTGTTAGCGTCATTGTCGATAATCGATGTGCGCGCCGCGGAACCGAGCAGAATCTCGTTCGGCTTTTCTTCCATCGGCGCGGCTGGAACCGGCGTTTGGATGGCCA
>DASUVS010000486.1:0-3205 GCA_036378835.1 Binatia bacterium
CGCCTACACAGGCGCGGATATCGTCGCGGGTTGCACCGACTCGTCGGTGCCGATCATCGCCGGCAAATGGTTGGAAGAAGGAACGCATGTCACCTGCGTCGGTGGCAAGCCGGATGAAGCCACGTTGAACCGCATCGATATCTCATTGCGGCTCGGCAATGCGCCCCATCCATGGGGGCTGCCGGAGTTCGGGCTTGCCGACGAATACATCACCTACGCGGCGAAACCCGATCACAATGCGGATTTTCAGATGAAGCGGGCGGGTAAAAGGGCGCACGGGATTATTGCCGAGGATCGCGCTGTTCTGCTGGAGGAACTTCTAACCGGAAAGAAAAAGGGACGGACCTCGGACAAGCAGATTAGCTACTCGGAGCGGGGCAATATTCAGGGCGCGCAGTTTTTTGCCGTCGCAGGTAAAGTTTATGAGCTCGCGAAGGCGCGAGGTTTAGGGCGGGAGATTCCCACGGAGTGGCTGCTACAGGATATCAGGGACTAGCACAGATGCTTGTATTACTCCGGCAGGGTCAAACGTTCAGATAAACATCCAGCAGGAGCACGAGGAAGTTATGCCGCTATTTTTGAACAATGAAGAAGTCGAGCAGCTCCTGACGATCAAGACCTGCATGGATGCGCTGGAGGTCCTTTACCGCGAGCTCGGCGAAGGCGCAGCCGTGGCGGCGTCACGCACGGATATCCATTCACCGACTTCGGCAGCACATAGCGGCGAGGCGCCCATGGCGCATTATCTCAAGAGCATGAGCGGCGCATCGCCGCATTTTGGCACCGCGGCCTTGAGATTTTCTTCAGACATCGTCGCGTGGCGCCAAGCAGGGGAGGGCATGCGCCGGGAAAAAATACCGGCTTTGCCGGGCAATCGCTGGCTGGGCATCGTCTTACTTTTCAGCTCGGCAAGCGGCGAACTTCTAGCGATTATGAACGATGGTGTCATTCAACGCATGCGGGTGGGTGGCACCAATGGAGTCGCTTCCAGATACCTGGCGCGTGCGGATGCGCAAACCGTCGGCCTGATCGGCTCCGGCTGGCAGGCGGGAACGCAAGTGATGGCCGTTTGCGAAGCGCGCGCAATCAAGAAGATCAAAGTGTATAGCCCGACCCGAGCCAATCGAGAAAAGTTTGCCGTCGAAACGGCGCCGCTGGTCGGTGTGGAGATCGTGCCGGTGAGTTCTCAAGAAGAGGCTGTTCGCGATGTCGATATCATCGTGACCTCGACTAATGCGCGTAAACCGTTTCTCGGACCCGAGGCGCTCGCCCAAGGCGTGCATCTCAGCTGCATGCAACGCGATGAAGCCAATGATGAGGCGCTTGCCCGTTGCCGGCCGTTGGTGGTCCACACGAACCTGACGGAAAACAACAGTACCTCTTCGCAACTGAAGAAGATGGCGAACCCCGGCTTTGAGTTTCGCGATCATCCGATGCAAAGAGGCATCGATTGGAGAACCCTGCCGACTTTGCCCGACCTGATTACCGGGCGCATCAAAGGACGGGAGAACGCCGAGCAGATTACCGGATTCGTCAACAACATCGGTCTCGGTGTGCAGTTTGCCGCCGTTGGCGCCAAGGTGTTCGAAGCCGCCAAGGAAAAGGGTTTGGGGCGCGAAGTGCCGCTCGATTGGTTTACCCAGGATGTGCATCCATAGACGATGGTGAAAACGTCAACGAATACATGATACAAGCGAGAGGGGTCGTGACGAAACATCTTCGATTTCTTTTTCTCCTCGCATTGCTGCTCGCCACCCGAGAAGCGCAGGCCCAACAGAATTTCTTAATGGGCTACTCTTCGTTTAGCGCAAATCAGACTCCTATTTGGGTCGCGAAAGAGGAAGGTTTCTTCAAGCGTTTCGGCACCGAGCCGGATCTAATCCTCATTGAAGGCGGCACGCGCGGCGCTCAGGCGCTCATTTCAGGGGACATTCCGATTATGGGAATGGCGGGTCAACCGGTAATCAGCGCCCGCGCGCGCGGCGCCGATCTGACGATGATTGCGGGCACGGTCAACAAAATGAATTACGTTCTGGTCGGCGCGCCCAACATGAAAAAGCCGGAGGATCTCAAGGGCAAACGCATCGGCGCGGCCCAGGCTGGAACCGCTTCCTATCACGCCGTCTTGCTGGGGCTTAAACACTGGGGACTCGAGGCGCGGCGGGATCGAATTACGATCTTGCAAATTGGCAATCAAGGCGCGCGGGTCGCGTCGCTGCAGTCGGGAGGCAGCGATGCGATCATCGTCAACCCCGGCCTTGGCCCATCGTTGAAGGAACGCGGCAATAACATTATCGCCGATTTTACCGAGCTGCCGATTGCCTATCCGCAACAAACCATCAGCGTGCGGGAGCGCACGTTGAAGAGTGATAGTGAGTTCGTCGAGAAAGTAATGAAAGGTGTCGTTGCCGGCAACAGCTTCAGCTTGGATGCAAAAAATAAAGAGCGTGTTAAGCAGGTCATCGCCAAGTACCTACGTCTTGAGCGAGTGGCACAAGCTGAGGAACACTATCAGGCAGCGCTCAAGGTGATGGCGCCAAAACCGTACGTCGACGTCCCCAGCATCGCTTCGATGATCGAATTCATCGCCGAATCCGATCCGTTGGTTGCCAAAGTCAAACCGGAAATGGTCATCAATCATTCCATCCTCAAAAAACTCGACGACAGCGGTTTTTTCGAGCAGGTGTCGAAAAGGTGAGCGCGACTGCTTCGCGTGTCGTTGCTCTCGGGCCGGTGAATTACATGCATGAGAGCGTCAACACCAGCTGATTGCTTATGAGACCGGAGGGCGAGCCGAAATAGCCCGCCCTCGACCCCGCAATGACGGGTCGGCTTCATGCCGTGGCCTCTGGCGGCTCACTCATTAGTTAGGCATATTGCCGAAAGTAGGAATTTATGTACGAAGACGCCGAAGCATACGAAGCGATGATGGGGCGATGGAGCCGCCAGCTAGCGCCATTGTTTATAAATTTCGTGGGGGTTCGGGAAGCTGACAAGGTGCTTGACGTCGGTTGTGGCACCGGCTCATTAACCACAACATTGGCGAGAGTCACAGGAGCCTCGCAAATTGTCGGCATCGAACCTTCGGATGGCTTTGTGGAATATGCCCGAGCGCAAAATGTTGATCCCCGGGTGGCCTTCGAGGTCGGCGACGCGCAAAAGCTTCCTTACCTGGATGCATCTTTCGACCGATGCATGGCGCTAC
>DASUVS010000487.1:0-11868 GCA_036378835.1 Binatia bacterium
CTCAAGAACTTAAACCGATCCGTGTCTCTCTGAGTCTCGGCTCCGCTCAGCTACCTCTGTGGGCCGCACGCGAGGCGGGGCTGTTCTCGAAGCAGGGACTTAACGCCGAGCTTCTCGGCCTGCAATCGGCAGCCCGGCAAGTGCAACTGATCTTGGCCGGAGATACGCTGGCGGCAAGCTTATCCGGCACCACTCCAATTCGAGCGCGCATCGAGGGAGCCGATACCATGATCATGATGGGACTCCTCAACTCGTTCACGCTTTCTGTCGTCACCGTACCGGAAATCAAGAATGCCGCGGATCTCAAGGGCAAATTTATCGGCGTCGGCAGCTTGGGAGGCTCGCCAACGCTCTTGACGCAACGCCTGTTAAAAAAGTGGGGCTTGGAATCGGACGTCAAATTCCTGGCAACGGGCGGCTATATCGAAAGCGTCGCTGCGCTGGAAAAACGGCGCGTTCACGCCGCCGTGCTCGATCCGCCGCGGGCTTACATCGGTAGAAAGAAGTTTGGTTTTAACGAACTGGCCAATCTAGGTCAGGAGTTCAAATACGCCACCACCGTTATCGTTGCTCGCGAAAGCCAATTACGGAAGGAGCGCGAGACCTTTTCGCAATTCGCAAAGGCAGTGATCCAGGGAATTCACCGGGTAAAAACCGACCGGGAATTTGCCATCAAGATTTTAGGAAAGATGCTCAGATCGAGCGATCGAGAAATTCTCGACGAGACCTACCGAGTCTTTGCGGCGCTTTACGAAAAGGTTCCTTATCCCGCCCCCGAAGGGATTCAGCCGATCTTGGATGAAATCTCTTTACAGTATCCGAAAGCCAAGAATTACAAGCCCGACGACTTCATCGATACGAGTATCATCAGGCAACTTGAAGGGAGCGGTTTTGTCGAAAGCGTCTACCGCTAAGATTTTCACGTTGCTGCATTCGTCGTCATCTGTGGCACGCGATAACACTGGAGAAGCCAATCGCTACCCGGCATGGTCATTTGATTTTCATCTCGACACTGAGAACTCTTTCATCCGGCCTCGCCTTCCAGACGACGTTGCGGGCGACGCCGTAGATTTCAGCTAGTGTATACAGGGGCACCAACGGCGCATCCTCCATCAAGATGCGTCCCGCTTGTTGCAACAATTCGACACGCTTTTTCTGATCGCCGGTCTTTTGCTCTTCGTCGATCAACTTGTCGAATTCCGGATTTTTGTATTCTACGCGTTTGCTGACTCCGGAACGGTAGTACTGATCGTAAACCGTATCGGCATCGATGGCCGGCCGGCCCACGTAATAAAAGGGCAGCTTGCCGCCGTTGACTCCTTCTTTGCCCCAGAAGATGACGAATTCTTGAGAAACAAGCTCGGCCTTGACGCCTGCCTTTGCGAGTTGATCGGCGATCACCTGGCATACTTCGCGTGCTTTGGGGTAACGGTCAGGCGAAAAATAAAGTTTGACGTCCAAGCCATTGGCAAAACCGGCGCCGGCGAGAAGCTCCTTGGCCTTCTTTGGATCGTACGGATAACGCTTTATTTTGGGATCGAAACCGATCACGTTGGAGCCAAGCGGCCCATTCATCACGTAGCCGTTGCCCTCGTAGATGTGCTTGATGATCGTCGATGGATCGACTGCATAGTTAAACGCCTGGCGCACCTGCTTATTGTCGAAGGGCTTGTGCGTGAGGTTCATGGCGAGAAAATACATTCTTACGCCTTCGGCCTTTTCAGAGCGCACCTTATGATTGTTGGCGAAACGCGAAAGCTCCTCCACCGGCACGTTGTTGATGACATCGCCCTGGCCGGACAATAACCCGGCGACCCGGCCGGCATCCTCTTTAACTCGCTTTAAGACGACTTCCTTGATCGCCGCCGGCGCGCGCCAGTATTGGTCATTGCGTGTCATCACCAGATTGCCGTCGCGCTGCCAACTGACGAACTTGTACGGCCCGGTACCCAGCGGATGCTGATCCGCCTGGTCGCCATGCTTATCCGCCGCCGCTTTGCTGATCATGAAGCGATTGTCCAAACGATCGAGAAAAACCGCGTTCGGTATCTCGGTGGTAAACACCACCGTATGATCATCCGGCGCCTGCATCTCGGTCAGGTCTCTAAAATTCTCTTTTTGCAGGCTCTGCTTATCGTTTTTGATTCGGTTGATCGAATGGATGACATCCTTGGCTGTAAATGGTGTGCCGTCGTGAAAACGCACGTCCTTGCGCAATCGGAAAATCCATTTCTGGCCCTGAAATTCCCATGATTCGGCGAGCACGCCGCGATATTGTTTCTTGGCGTAATCGACTTCGACGAGAGGCTCGATCATATGCAGCCAAATGCCGTACTGCGGTCCCGATGTGTAGGCGTAGGGATGAAGTGTATCCAGGCCGACGCTGCTCAAGAGGGTTATTCGCTCTTTGCTGGCGGCCAAACTCACCTTCAGCAGAGAATCTCCGAAGATGGCAGCTAGCCCCCCGAGAGCTCCCTGCTTCAGGAAGTATCTCCGACTGGTTCCTTCTAATTTTGAATTCATTACCACCTCTTCGGATAACACCGGCCGCGCTGCCGGAACGATTCCTCGAATCACTTGATTTTCATCTCGGCGTAAAGAATCTTTTCGTCCGGTCGCGCTTTCCACACGACGTTGCGCGCTGCACCATAGATTTCCGCCAAGGTGTAGAGCGGCACCAATGGCGCATCCTCCATCAAGATACGGCCCGCCTGATGTAACAGCGCGACCCGCTTTTTCGGATCGCCGGTCCTCTGCTCCTCATCGATGAGCTTGTCGAATTCGGGGTTCTTATACTGGATCCGCGGGCTGACGCCGGAACGAAAATACTGATCGTAGACGGTATCCGCATCCGCGGCAGGTCGTCCGACGTAGTAAAACGGCAGCTTGCCTCCGTTGACCCCGTCCTTGCCCCAGAAAATAACGAACTCCTGTGACACCAGCTCGGCATTGACGCCGGCTTTCGCAAGCTGATCGGCTATGACCTGGCATACTTCCCGCGCTTTGGGATAACGGTCGGGTGAAAAATAGAGCTTCACCTCCAAACCATCTGGGTGGCCGGCCGCCGATAAAAGTTCCTTGGCCTTCTTGGGATCGTAAGGATAGCGCTTCATCTTGGGATCAAAGCCGATCACATTGGAGCCGAGAGGTCCGTTCATCAAATAGCCGTTGCCCTCATAGATGTGTTTGATGATCGCTCTGGGATCGATAGCGTAGTTGAAGGCTTGCCGCACCTGTTTGTTGTCGAACGGTTTGTGCGTCACATTCATCGCGAGAAAATACATTCTGACGCCTTCGACCTTCTCGGCCCGTACTCGAGGATTGTTTTCAAATCGGGAGAGCTCTTCCACCGGAACATTGTTGATGACGTCGCCCTGCCCGGAGAGCAGGCCGGCGACCCGTCCAGAGTCTTCTTTCACTCTGCGCAAGACGATCTCTTTGACCGCGACTTTGGTGCGCCAGTAATTATCGTTTCGGGTCATAACCAGATTGCCGTCGCGTTGCCAGCTGACGAACTTGTAAGGTCCGGTGCCGATCGGCGTTTGATCGGCTTGTTCTCCTTTGGCATCGGCCACCGCTTTGCTGATTATGAAGCGATTCTGCAATCGGTCCAGGAAGACGGCATTGGGTTTTTCGGTTGTGAAAACCACCGTAAGATCGTCGGGTGCCTGCATCTCGGTGACATCGCGAAAATTTTCCTTCTGCAAACTCAGCTTGTCGTTTTTCATCCGGTTGATCGAATGGATCACATCTTTGGAGCCGAACGGAGTGCCGTCGTGAAAACGCACGCCCTTGCGCAGGCGGAAAACCCATTTCTGCCCCTGGAACTCCCATGACTCGGCAAGGACCCCGTAGTAATCTTTTTTGTCGTAATCCACTTCCACCAGCGGCTCGATCATATTGTGCCAAATGCCGTACTGAGGACTCGAGCTGTGAGCGTACGGATGCAGCGAATCCAAGCCAATGCTGCTGAGTGCCGTCACCCGATCTCTCGAAGCGGCATAACTCACCCTGATCAACGAACCGCCCAGTGCCGCGCTCAAGCCGGCCAACGCCCCTCCTTTGAGAAAATCCCTGCGCTTAATGCCTTTAATGTTTGAACTCATTCGTCCTCCAGTTAGCAATTGTATTGTTTTACCCGCGTTGCGTGATTATTTTCTCAGCGAATTTTCATATCGAAGGCCAACACTTTCTCTTCCGGATGCGCCTTCCAAATCACGTTGCGCGCCACACCGTATATTTCGGCCAACGTGTAAAGCGGCACCAACGCCGCCTCTTCCATCAGGACGCGGCCTATTTGCTGCAGCAACGCGATCCGCTTTTTTTGATCGCCCGTCTTGTGCTGCTCGTCGATCAACCGGTCGACCTCGGCGTTTTGAAAACCGACCCGCTTGGTTCTTCCCGATCGGTAATATTGATCGTAGACCGTATCCGCATCGATCGCCGGCCGGCCCACGTAGTAAAAAGGAATTTTGCCGCCGTTGACTCCGTCCGACCCCCAGAAGATGGCAAATTCTTGAGAGACGAGCTCGGTCTTGACACCTGCCTTGGCTAATTGATCGGCGATAACCTGGCAAACTTCTTTCGCCTTAGGATAACGGTCCGGCGAAAAATGGAGTCTAACCTCCAAACCATCGGCGAGGCCTGCTTGCGTGAGTAGCTCCTTGGCCCGTTTCGGATCGTAGGGATAGCGCTTGATCTTGGGATCGTAACCGATGACGTTAGCGCCGAGCGGTCCGCTCATTACGTAACCATTGCCTTCGTAGATGTGTTTAATGACTGCAGTCGGGTCGACAGCATAGTTGAACGCTTGGCGCACGAGCTTGTTGTCGAAGGGTTTGTGCGTGACGTTCATAGCCAAGAAATACATTCTGAGCCCCTCGACTTTTTCGGCGCGCACCCGCGGATGTTTGTCCAAGCGAGCGATCTCTTCCACCGGAACATTGTTGACGACATCACCTTGTCCGGCGAGCAGTCCCGCCATTCTCCCGGCATCCTCGCCAACTTTCTTTAGGACGATTTCTTTAATCGCTGCCTTAGTGCCCCAGTACTCATCGTTGCGCGTCATGACCAGATTGCCGTCGCGTTGCCAACTGACGAATTTATAAGGCCCCGTGCCGATGGCATGTTGATCGACTTCCTCGCCATATTTCTCCGCGGCGGTCTTACTGACAATGAAGCGATTCTGTAACCGATCCAGAAGAACCGCGTTGGGCTGCGCCGTGGTAAACACGACGGTGTAATCGTCGAGCGCTCGTATTTCCGTCAAGTCGTCGAAGTTCGACTTTTGCAAGCTCCTCTTGTCATTTTTGATGCGATTGACCGAGTGGACCACGTCGTGGGCGCTAAACGGCGAGCCGTCGTGAAAACGAACTCCTTTCCTGAGCTGAAACACCCAACTGTTGCCTTCGAATTTCCATGACTCGGCGAGCACCCCGTAATAATCCTTCCGCGCGTAGTTGATCTCCACCAGCGGCTCGATCATGTGCTGCCAGATGCCATACTGGGGACCGGAGCTGTGCGCATAAGGGTGAAGGGCGTCCAAGCCGATGCTGCTCAGAATCATCAGCCGTTCTCTTGAAGCTGCCAAAACGAGCCTCGGCCAGCCGGTGCCTGCAAGAACGCCTAGACCGGCGACGGCACTTTGCTTGAGAAACGTTCTTCGTTTGATCCCAGGTTCGTTCCAACGCATCGCGCCTCCCGTTTGGCGCACTAGCAGACCGGCCAAGAGCCGCTCAGAGTTTGAAATATGGGACAGGTTTATTTGATCTTCATGTCCCAAGCGAGAACCTTTTCATCCGGCCGCTTTTTCCAAATCAGGTTTCTGGCGCTGCCATAGATATCGGCCAGATTATAAAGCGGCACCATGGGCGCCTCTTCCATGATGATCGTCCCCGCTTGCTGCAACAGCGCGACACGTTTTTTCGGATCCGCCGTCCTTTGCTGTTCGATGATGATCTTGTCCAGTTCCGGATTGCTGTAATTCGTGCGCTTCGTCGTGCCCGTTCGGAAGTACTGATCGTAGAGCGTATCCGCGTCCGTGAGCGAACCGCGGCCGATGTAGTAGAACGGCAACTTGCCGCCGTTGACCCCCGTCTTGTCCCAGAAAAGCGCCCACTCTTGCGAGATCAACTCGACTCTGAAACCGCCCTTCACCATCTGCGCCGCAACCACCTGACAAACTTCGCGGTCTTTGGGATAACGCCCGGGCGAGTAATAGAGCTGCACATCGCAACCATCTTTAAATCCCGCTTGAGCAAGAAGTTCTCTCGCTTTTTTAGGATCGTACGGATAGCGCTTGTGCTTCGGATCGGCGCCGATAACGTTGGATCCGACCGGTCCATTGAGCGGGTAGCCGATACCGTCGAAAATATTCTTGACGATTGCCGGCGCATCGACGGAATAGTTGACGGCCTGGCGGACCAGTTTGTTATCAAACGGCTTATGCGCAACATTCATCGCCAGCAAGAACATTCTTAACCCTTCGAGCTGGTCGATTCTCACGCGCGGGTGTTTTTGAAATCGGGCAACCTCATGAACCGGCACGTTGTTAATGAAGTCGGCCTGACCGGACTCCAATGCTGCTAAGCGCGCCGCTTCTTCCGTCACTTTGCGAAACACGACTTCTTTGATCGCTGCTTTGCCGCCCCAATAATCGTCGTTGCGGGTAAACACCATGTTGCCGCCGCGCTGGTAGCTGACGAATTTGTAGGGACCGGTGCCGATCGGGTTTTGATACAGCTGATCGCCGAACTTGTCTCCGGCGACTTTGCTAAGAATGAACCGGTTCTCCAAGCGATCCAAGAAAATCGCCAGAGGTTGTTTGGTCACGAACACGACGGTTTGGTCGTCCGGCGTCTGCACCTCGGTGACATCCTTGAAGTTGGGCGCCTGCAAGCTGCCGCCCTTCTCATCGCGCATCTTCTCAATCGAGAAAGCCACATCCTTGGAGGTCAGTGGAGCGCCGTTGTGAAATTTGACGCCTTGGCGCAGTTTGAACACCCACTGCTTGCCCTGGAAGTCCCAGGACTCGGCGAGAACGCCGACGTACTCTTTCTTATCGTAGTCCAGCTCCACCAGCGGCTCGATGACATGCTGCCAGTTACCGTAAATCGGGCTGGAGCTATGATTATAAGGATGAATCGAGTCGGCCACGCTGCTGTGATAGATCACAACCCGATCCCGTGAAGCCGCCGATGCGCGGCGCAACAATCCCGGCCACACCGCTGCCCCGACACCCAAGGCGGCGCTTTTCTTTAAAAAGTTTCGGCGACTGATATCGGTTTTTTTTCTAGCCATCGATCCTCCTAAATCGGGACTGTTGTTATCTCTGCCTGCGCAATTTCGGGTCGAAGATATCCCTCAAACCGTCTCCTAGAAGATTGATGCCGAACACCGTGATAAAAATCGCCAGCCCAGGGAAAATCGTCAGCCAGGGAGCGCGATTGATATAACTCCTGCCCTCGCTCAGCATCGAGCCCCAGGTCGGGATATGGGCGGGAACGCCGAGGCCGAGAAAGCTCAAACTCGCTTCGGATATAATAACGATCGCCATCGCGAATGTTGCGATCACCGTGATGCTGGCGATCGTATTCGGCACCACGTGGCGCAACAGAACATAACCGTCCCGCCCCCCCAAAGCCTTAATCGCCGTGACAAAATCGCGTTCCTTGATAGACAGGACCTCGCCGCGGACGACGCGGCAGTATTGGACCCAGCGGCTCAGCATGAGCGCCATAATGAGATTGACTACGCCTTGCCCTAGAAACGCCATAATGGCTATGGCGATCAGCAGAAATGGAAAGGCAAGAAAGATCTCCGAGATCTTACTGACGATATCGTCGGCAACTTTTCCGAAATAGCCGGCGACTGCTCCCAACGTGCAACCGAGCAGACCCGCAAAGATGACGGTGGCGGCGCCGACCAGTAAAGAGATCCGGGATCCATAAATGATCCGGCTCAGGATATCCCGGCCGAGGTTATCTGTCCCCAGCAGATAGGCCGGCGAACCATTCTCCGCCCAGCGCGGCGGCCGCAATCGATCCTCTAGGGTTTGCGCCTGTGGATCATGCGGCGCCAACAGAGGCGAGGCGACACCGCAAACGAAAAGAGCCGCCAAAATAATTCCGCCCACCCAGATCTTCAAATACTTTAATCCGATCATCAGAATTTGATCCTCGGATCGATCCAGCTATAGAGGAAATCGGTCAGTAAATTCACCACGAAGTAAATAACCGCGAAGAACAAAATCAGCACCTGCGTCAACTTGTAATCTCGCGCTGAGATCGATTGAATCAATAACTCGCCAATGCCCGGATATGAGAAAACCGTCTCGGTGATCACCGAACCATTTAGCAGCGCTCCTAGCTGGAGTCCGAGAATGGTGACAATGGTGATCATCGCATTGCGCAAGATGTGCCGCCAGATCACGGTCTTTTCACTCAACCCTTTTGCCCTCGCCGTGGTAATAAAATCCTGCCGCATCACTTCGAGGACGCTGGAACGCGAGATACGGGTAACAATCGCGGCCAAGCCCGTGCCCAGCGTAAAAGCCGGCATCAGCAAGTGCTGGAGCGCGCTCCAAAACGCGGTCAAATTTCCGGTGATCAGGCTGTCCACTAGATAGAGGTGGGTAATCGGTTTAACCTCAATGCCATACTCGATCCGGCCGGCGACGGGCAGGAGATTGAGTTGTCCTCCCAGGAAATAGATCAGCATAATTCCCAGCCAGAAATTCGGCAAAGAAACGCCGATGAGCGCGACGCTCATGCCGGCATGATCGAAGAGCGAGTTATGCTTGATAGCGGAATAGACGCCGAGGGGTACCGCAATGATGATGGCGACGATCAAACTGATAACTGCAAGCTCTAGTGTGGCGGGCAGCCGCTCAAAAACCAACTTCATGACAGGTTCGTTAAACTTGAGGGACCTGCCAAAGTCCCCTGTGAGCGCGCGCGTCAAAAAATCCCAGTACTGCACCATGAGGGGCTTGTCGAGGCCTAACTCGCGCCGGGTCTGCTCGATATCGGCCGGCGTGGCATCGTCGCCCAGGAGCAAGGATACGGGATCTCCGGGAGCGATATGCATGAGCATAAAAACCAGAAACGAAATACCCAGTAAGACCGGTATCGCGCCAAGTATTCTGCGGCTCAGGGTGTTCATTCTTTAGAACATTGAGAACCAGAGCGTTGGGGAATTCACCGGCAGGCGATCAAAGCCCCAGATGGGAAAAAGATTGGTCCAGCACTTTGAGGGCATGATCGATCTGGTCCTTATTGACGTTCAGGGCCGGTGATACCCGTACGACATTGCCATAGGTTCCGCCTTTGCCGAGCAACAGGCCATGGTTCTTGGTCAACTCCATGAGCCGCTTCGTGCTCTCGGCATCCGGTTTTTTCTTCTCGCCGACAAGCTCCATTCCCTGCATCAAGCCCATGCCGCGCACATCGCCGATGATCGGGTATTTGTCCTTGAGCGCATTTAAACCTTCGCGCAAACGGTTGCCCATCACCCGGGCATTCTCCACCAGGTTGTCCTCTTCGATGACGCTGATCGTGGCATGTGCGGCGGTGCATGTGACCGGATTGCCGCCAAAAGTCGAAATCGTGTTGCCCTGCATGCTGTCGGCGACTTCCGGCGTGGCAATCGTCGCCCCGATCGGTACGCCGTTGGCCATGCCTTTGGCGAAGGTCATGATGTCGGGTTCGACGCCCCAATGTTCGATGCCGAACATCTTGCCGCCGGTGCGGCCCCAGCCGGTCTGGACCTCGTCGCAGATAAAAAGCCCGCCGTATTTCTTGACGATGCCGACGATCTCCTTGAAATATTCTTTGGGAGGGGTGATAAAACCGCCGACGCCTTGAATCGGTTCGGCCAAAAAAGCGGCGATCCGCCCCTGCGATGTCATCGTCTGAATCGCCTCTTCGATGTCCGTGGCGCATTTGATATTGCAGCTCGGGTAGGTCAGTCCGAAGGGACAACGGTAACAGTAGGCGTTGGGAATGTGGTGCACGCCGGGCACGACGTTGGGCGTTAGGCGCCAACTCGATTGCGCCGACAGACTCAGCGCCAGATACGAACGGCCGCTATAACTATGGCGCAGCGCGATGACGTCCTGGCACTTGGTATGGATCTGCGCCAGCAATACGGCGGTCTCATTAGCTTCCGTGCCGCTGTTGGTGAAAAATGATTTTTCTAACCTGCCCGGAGTGATTTGCGCCAGCTTCTCGGCCAGCTGAACTTGCGGCTCGTTGGCGTACAAAGTCGACATATGCTGTAGCTTGTGGCTTTGTTCATCGATCGCTTTGGTGACCCTTTCGTTACAATGGCCGACGCTAACGGTGAGAATGCCGCCAAAAAAATCCAAGAATTCTTTGCCGTCGGCATCATAAACGTAGTGATCTTTGGCGTGATCCACCACCAAAGGCTGGTCGTAATAGGTGGCGACACAGGAAAAAAGATATTTTTTCTGTTTGTCGAGGATTTCTTGTTTGTTCATTCTTTCAACCAACTCTCATCATGTTATCTACATTCCGAAAGATGTCTCTGCGGAGCAGCCTTGTTGCCGCTCGTAGGAGTTTGGCACAGGTTGATCAAAAAGGTCTCAGAGGCTAGGCGCGCGATGACTCGACGAACGGAGGCGTACTGTTTCAGTACGTTGACGTGAGGCGATCGAGCGCAACGAAGCATATGAGATCTTTTTGGTCAGGCTGTTAGTGGCGTCGCAGGAAATCGATGATCGGCGGATGCCCCTTTTCCGGCATCTCTCTTAGATAACCGTGCCTTCCACCTTCGACCAGAACAAACTCGGAGCCGGCAATCTTGTCCGCCAGCGCTTTGGCCGAATCAACGTGGCTGCCGGTGCCGCCTTCCTGAGTATCTTTGCTGCCGACAATGACCAGAGTCGGCGCCTTGATTCTGTCGACGATGTCGGTGGTCTCATGACACTGCCGCGCGACTACATGCCGCAAATAGCACTTCAAGGGCGGGACTTCATCGACGATCAACTCCTGATATTTTTGCACGACGTCCGGGTGCTCTTTCATAAACTGTTCGCTGAACATAAAGCCGGGACCCCAGTGGTCATGCTGGTATTTCTCATAACCCTTTTCAATCATTTCCAGGGCGGCATCCAGCGGCACGCCGCGCGGATAGTCTTCGAGCAGGTCGCTGTACTTTCCCGAGCCGCTACCGGATAGCACAAGGCTGCGGATTTTTTCCGGATAATCCAGAGCCAGCCACTGGGCTACGCGGCCGCCCATGGAATGACCCATAACGTGCGCTTTTTTAATGCCCAGCGCATCCATCAAACCGGCGCAGTCTTTGGCAAACAGACGGGTAGAGTAGTGAACGTCCGGCTTATCGCTGCGGCCCAGGCCGCGATGATCGTAAATCAGAACTTGATAATGCTTGGAGAACTCCGGCACCTGAGCGATGCGCCACGGCGCTAGGCTGATGCCGGTGCCGGCAACCAGCACCAGCGGATCTCCCTGGCCATAAAGCTCATAGTAAAGGTTGACGCCGTCGACATTCACCTTGCCGCTCCTGACCGGCTTGATTTCATCCATGCTGGAACTCCTTCCGCTTACCGCCCGTATACAGAATAGCCACGCAAACGAGCATCGAGACGCTATCCAATAAAGAAATTAGAGTCAACAAAGCACCGACGGTACGAGCGGCTGAATCGAAGCGGATGATGGTCCACCTGTGCGTAGCTCTTTGACACAGAAAGTTTGCGCCAGGCCCATGAGATTGACAGCGAATCACCCCTTGAGATAATCCGGAGCCGCGGGCGCGAGCATTGGCGAATCACTAAGGAGAGCTTGATGAAGCGGATTATCATCTTGATCCTGTGCCTTAACTCGATCG
>DASUVS010000488.1:0-20024 GCA_036378835.1 Binatia bacterium
GCGGCAAACCGGACGCTGATCGCTGGCGCCGCATCGATACACTTGCTACGAGTAAAGAGATCGAGCTACTCGGGGAAGTGGACCGGATGTCCGCTGATGACTAATCGTTGAAGGAGTTTCGATGCAAAATTTTCACACTGAAGCCGCATGGGCTTATCATGACGCGACCAAACACTCATATCAGAGTATCCGGGCCAAGCCACATTACTTGGATTGGGACAACCAGCCCCTGGCTTTTAAAATTTACTCCAATCTGCCGGCTATTTCTCTGCCGCAAAACTTATCATCCTCCGGGATGCCCGCGCTTTCGGCGATTTCAACCGCCGCAGACGTAGCGACCAGCGAAGTTCGAGTGAATCTACAAACTCTGGCGGAAATCCTTTATTTCTCCGCGGGCATCACCAGACAGAGGAAGTATGCCGGAGGAGAAATGTTGTTTCGTGCGGCGGCATGCACGGGCGCGCTCTATCATATCGATTTGTATCTTGTTTGCGGCGAGCTGGACGGCCTGGATGCGGGCGTCTACCACTTTAGCCCGCAGGATTTTTCACTACGGCAATTGCGCCAAGGGGATTATCAATCGGCCCTGGTGGAAGCCAGCGGCGAGGAACGGGCAATTGCACAAGCCTCCTGCATCCTCGTGAGCGCCTCGACCTTCTGGCGCAACGCCTGGAAATATCAGGCTCGTGCGTATCGGCACTGTTATTGGGACAATGGAACCATACTGGCCAATCTGCTTGCCATTGCGGCGGCTCGCGATATTCCGGCAAAGCTCGTCCTGGGTTTCATCGATGCTACAGTGAGCCAACTCTTGGCCTTGGATCCGCAGCGGGAGGCGCCGCTTTCGTTGGTGGCGTTAGGCCGTTGGTCCAAGAAGAAGATCACTCTCTCTCCAGTTATCGAGCCGCTGGTTTTTGAAACGATTCCCCTGTCGAAGTCGGAGATCGAGTATTCTGACATGCGGCGGATGCATGAGGCGTCCTCGTTACAAAGCGGGGAGGAGGTTGCAGCCTGGCGTAGGCGTCAATACGGGAATGACAAAACGACAGAGGATCAAGGCAAGAGCGAAGCTCGGCTTTTCCCGCTTCAGTCACTCAGTGATCAGGGACTACCCAAAGAATCCATCGAGACGGTGATAACCCGGCGCGGGTCGACGCGCGAATTTTCGCGCGAGTCGATTACGTTTGTTCAACTTTCGAGCATGCTCGATCGCGCGACACGCGGTGTATCGACCGATTTACTCGGCGCGGAAGAAACTCTTAATGATCTTTACCTGATTGTTAATGCCGTGGAGGGTCTGCCTTCCGGCGCCTATGTCTTTCGTCGCCAGCGGCGCGCGCTCGAATTATTGAAGCCGGGCGATTTTCGCGGCGATGCCGGTTATCTCGGCCTCGGCCAGCAAATCCCGGCGGATTGTAGCGTAAATATTTACTTTCTGGCTGATTTGCATCGCATCCTCGAGCGTTACGGCAATCGCGGTTATCGCGCCGCGCAGCTCGAGGCCGCTATCATCGGCGGGAAAATTTATCTTGGCGCTTACGCGCAACGCCTCGGCGCCTCCGGGCTGACGTTCTTCGACGACGATGTGACCGAATTTTTCTCGCCCGATGCCACCGGTAAGAGCGTGATGTTCTTGGTTGCCGTTGGAAAATCAGTCAAGCGAAAGAATCCGAGCGCGACTTAACGTGAAATCAGGTGATGTCCACCGCGCTGCGTTCGCATCCCACGAACACGATCACTTCTTAGACGAGAGATTACTGATAGCTCATTGCGCCGCGCGGTTGCAGCACTTTGATTTCCGTCGCCTGCGGAAGCGAGCTTTTGCTCAGCATCAGCGTGTCGCCCGGCAATACCTGCATTCTCATGCCCGCGCTAAACTGTTGTACGAGAGATGGATTGTCGCGGTGATGCATCGGAATGGCGATCTTTGGTTTGAGCTGAGCCAGGACTTCGCGAGCGAGTTCCGGATCCATCGTTCGCCGGCCGCCAATGGGTGTGAGCGCCACATCCACTTTGCCGAACGCTTTGACCTGCTGATCGTTTAGCTTTTGGCTTAAATCACCGAGGTGCGCAATACACAAAGCTCCCAAATCAAAAACGAAGGCCGAGCCATGAATGCCCTGGATAAATTCAGCGTTCTGGTGAATTGGCACATTGTAAATGAAGGCGTCTTTAATGCTCGTGCTGATGGTATTCCAGCCCGCCCCATACGTTTTCAGTCCGCGCAAAATCACCGGATTGCCGAGAACGATCTGAACCGCATTGTGATTAAACTGCTCTTTACCGACGGTGACAACGTCTCCGACAACGTTCGGGTTGGGATACCAACCGGGTCCCAGAGGGTCGGTGACGATGCGCGTTCCCTTGCTGGTGGTGATGAGAAAGAAATTGTGGCCGAAGTATTGGATCGTAGCGTCGACATTCGCCGCATAAGCGAAAGATCCGAAGCTGCCTGCAACTTCCGGGTCGCGACAAGAAGAATGAGTGGAACGGGTAAGACCTAGCAGGGTGCTGATGAGAACCGCCGCAGCGAAGATAATGCGTGAAATTCTTTGTTCACAAAAGCGCTTCATGAGATACCATAGCTCGTTTATGCAGTCGCGCGTAACAGGACGTTATTGGATCGAAGCAGAAAAAACAATCGTCGGACCGCTTCATCTTGATGCTCGCGCAAATCGGCCTGAGCCTGCGAGCGTTTCGATTGTGAGGTGGCGTTAATCGGGAACCGGGTTCAGCCTGCAATACCTCTAAACAAAGAAGAGAATCGGCTCGGTACCAGGGAACATTGGAATCGTGTTTTGGTAAGTATCCTTGAGCCTCATCGGCGGGTGTTGGCTCTCTCTTATGTTGTGTAATGCCCGTGATCCGTCATCAGATCGCCTTGGCCTGTCTTGACACTAGCTCAAATTCTGATTACCCCTACTCACCAAACACGGCGAGATGTGGCAGCTTTGAAGCAGGAACCTGAGTCTAATTGGATCAAAGCTGAACCAGAAAGGGGGTTCTATGAAGTTTACAAGAGGCTTGGGTATTGTGATCTCCACGGCTTTCATCATTCAGCTCCTTCTTGGACAATCCATAGCAATCGCTTGGGAGCCCACCAAGCCAATTGAATTTGTGATACCGGCCGGCACCGGTGGCGGCGCCGATCAAATGGCGCGTTTGATGGCCGGCATCAGCGATAAACACAAGCTCTCGCCGCGACCTTTCATCGTGGTCAATAAATCCGGCGGCGCCGGCGCCGAAGGCTTTTTGCACGTGAAGGAAAAGAAAGGCGACGCGCACACGATCATCATTACCTTGTCAAACCTTTTCACCACACCGCTGGCCACCGGGACGCCGTTTAGCTGGCGCGATTTTACGCCGGTTGCCCGCATGGCGCTTGACCGTTTCATTCTTTGGGTGAATGCCGAAACACCCTACAAGAGCGCCAAAGACTACATAGGCGCTGTGAAGCAGAAACCGGGCATGAAGATGGGCGGCACGGGATCCAAACAGGAAGATCAGATCATCACGGTCCTGCTGGAGCAAAGCCAGGGGGTGAAGTTCACTTACGTGCCCTTCAAAGGTGGCGGTGAGGTTTGCACCAATCTGGTCGGCAATCATATCGACTCAACGGTCAATAACCCGGCCGAGTGCGTTAGCAACTGGAAGGCAAAACGTGTCCGGCCGCTCGCGGTGTTCGATCCGGAGCGTATCCCTGACAAAGAATGGAGCGAAATCGCGACAATCAAAGAGGCACTCGGCGCCAATATCTCGTACAATATGCTCCGGGGCATCTTCGGCCCTGCCGATATGCCCAAGGAAGCGCTTGAATGGCACATCGGCCTTCTGAAGAAAATTTTTGAGACCAAAGACTTTCAGGATTACTTACACAAGGGGGCTCTTAAACCGGCCTTTGCCACCGGTAGCGAGTATGTCAAATGGGTAGAAGAGAATGACAAACTCCACAAGGAACTGATGACGAAAGGCGGTTTGGTCAAGAAGTAGAATGCGCGCTGTCGATAGCATGACCGCCGCGCTGCTGATGCTTTTGAGCGCAGCAGTGATTTACCAAGCTCTGCGGCTCGGCGCCGGTTGGGGCAGTGAAGGCCCTGAAAGCGGTTTTTTCCCGTTTTGGTTGGCCATCCTACTGGCCATGGTCAGCATCGTTTTGTTCGTGCAGGCCCTGCGCATCCGGTCGCAAGAACCTTTCGTTACGCGGAAGCAGTTGGTTCCGGTTCTCAAAGTTCTCGGACCTCTGGCCGGATTCGTTCTCATAACCGATCCGCCGGGCCCATGGTCCGGGCTCGGACTGTATGTCGCGGCGGGTCTTTATCTCGGTTTTTACATGCGCTGGGTCGGCGGTCACGATTGGCGAACGGTGGTTGCGCTCGCCACATTGATACCTGTCCTCACCTTCCTGATTTTCGAGACCTGGTTTCTGGTGCCTATGCCCAAAGGACCGGTCGAGAGTTGGTTTGGGTACTAATTCGTGGGACTCGAGAATCTTCTTCTTGGCTTCCAGGTTGCCGTAACACCTTATAATCTGTTTATCGCCGTGGTGGGGATACTCCTTGGCACCATCATCGGTGTACTGCCTGGACTCGGAGGCGCCAACGGCGTGGCGATCTTGCTGCCGCTTACTTTCACGATGCCTCCCACTTCTGCGATCATCCTGCTCACCTGTATTTATTGGGGCGCTTTGTTTGGCGGCGCGATCACCTCGGTGCTTTTCAATATTCCGGGCGAGCCGTGGTCGGTGGCGACGACGTTCGACGGCTATCCGTTGGCTAAGGACGGCAAGAGCGGCGAGGCGCTTACAGCCGCATTCACTTCATCGTTTGTCGGTGCCTTCTTTTCGATCGTGCTGATCACGTTTTTTGCGCCGCTTCTCGCCGAGATTGCGCTGAAGTTCGGCCCTCCCGAGTTTTTCGCCATCCAGCTTCTGACGTTTTCAAGTTTCGTCGGGCTCGGCGGGGGTAATCCGCTCAAGTCGTTAGCGACGATTCTCATCGGCTTCATACTTTCCACGGTGGGGCTCGATATCGTGACCGGCCAGCTCAGGCTTACCTTCGGTTTCACCGATCTGATGAAGGGGTTTGACTTCATCATTGCCGTCATCGGTCTGTTCGGCATCGGCGAGATTTTGCTCAGCGTGGAAGAGGGGCTGCGCTTTCAAGGCGCCAAGACCGATATGAACATGCGCGTCGTGCTCGATACCTGGAAGGTCTTGCCGCGCTTCTACCGCACGTTTGTACGCAGCTCCATCATCGGTTTCTGGATGGGTTTCAAGCCGGGTGGCGCAACCCCGGCCTCCTTCATGAGCTATGCCTTTGCCAAGCGCTTCTCAAAGCATCCAGAGACATTCGGCAAGGGCGAGATCGAGGGCATTGTCGCTCCTGAAACCGCCGCCCACGCGGCGGGCGTTGCAGCGATGCTGCCGATGATCACTCTTGGCATCCCGGGTTCGCCAACCGCAGCGGTCATGCTCGGGGGATTGATCATTTGGGGCCTCCAGCCTGGCCCGATGCTTTTCGTCGATAACCCCGACTTTGTCTGGGGCCTGATTGCCAGCATGTACACGGGAAACGTAATCGGCGTCCTGATCGTGCTGGCGTTCGTGCCGTTCTTCGCGGCCATCCTGCGCATTCCGTTTGCGATCCTCACGCCGCTCATTGTTGTCATCTGTGCGGTGGGCTCTTATGCCGTCCACAACAGCATGATCGACATCTGGTACATGGTGATTTTCGGCGTGATCGGCTATCTTTTCAAGAAACTCGATTATCCGCTGGCGCCGCTGGTACTGGCGCTGGTTCTCGGCGATATGGCGGAAAACGCGTTGCGGCAGAGTCTGATTATGTCGCAAGGCTCACTGATGATTTTTTTGATCCGGCCGATATCGGGCGTGATCACGGCCGTCGCCATTTTCTTTTTCATTTTGCCGCTATTGACACCCTGGTGGCGTAAGATGCGAGGGCTGCCTCAACAGCGTAAGCCTTCACTGGACTAGTCATAAAGAGCAAGAAGTTCAAGAGTTTTTGACTTCAACGGCATAACTCTTCGTGGCCTTCGTGTGAATCGTGGTGAGACGTATCCGCTCTACGCAGTAATCAGCGCCTAGCCTGAGAAAATGTACTCACAGACTGTGTAGATTCTGATTTGGCGACGAACACTTGCCGTTAGTATCTCCCCCTTTGAATTCTCTCGTCCGGCCTGGCTAATTGGTCTTCGGTGGCGGGTACGACGCGCACTGCGCAGGCTTTATATTCGGGAATCTTGGCGAGGGGATCCAAAGCGTCGATGGTCAGTAGATTGGCGGCAGCTTCGGCGAAATGCATCGGGATGAAGACCACACCCACCGTCGCCCGCGGTGTCACCCAGGCGCGTAGAACGATGGAACCGCGCCGGGACGAGACCCGCACTGTCTGTCCATCTTCGATCTTGAGGCGGGCTGCGTCCGCGGGATTGATCTCGATGCGCGCTTCCGGATACAGCTCGTCGAGCTTCGAATGGCGCGTCAGCGTGCCGCCGTGCCAGTGCTCGAGTAGGCGTCCGGTGGTGAGGATGAACGGGTATTCATCATCCGGCATTTCCACACACGGCACATACTCAAGCGGGTGGAACCTACCTTTGCCGCTGGGGAAAGTCTCGGCGAATAGATAGGGGGTGCCGGGATGATTGTCATCCCATACCGGCGTCTGCAAGCCCTGATTTTCGATGCGCCGATATTTTACGCCGGCGTATTCAGGAACCACACTCCCCATCTCTTCAAGCACTTCGGCGGGGCTCTCGTAGTCCCAAAAGGCTGTCTGCGCGCGGCCGAGCTTCTGTTCGATGCGCGCAGCAAGATCACAAATGATCTGCCAATCGGGTCGGGCTTGCCCGCGCGGTTCCAGCGCCTGGCGCACGCGCTGGACGCGCCGGTCGGTGTTGGTAAACGTTCCTTCCTTCTCCGCCCATGAAGCCGCGGGCAAAAAGACATCGGCATAGGCGCCGGACTCATTGATGAACAAGTCTTGGGTGACCAGGAACTCCAACTCTTCCATTTTATGACGCGTGTGGTTCAGGTTGGGCTCGGACATCATCGGATTCTCGCCCATGATGTGAAGCGCCCGCACACCGCCGGGTCCCACCGCGCTCATGATTTCCGTGGTAGTCAACCCCAGCTTGCGGTTTAGGCTGCCCGGTTCGCTGTTCCAAATGCGCTCAAATTTATTTGCCGCCGCTTCGTCATCGACTCTCTGATAACCGGGATAATGCCATGGCATGGCGCCGGAATCCGATGCGCCCTGCACGTTGTTCTGCCCGCGCAAGGGATTGAGGCCGGTGCCTTTGCGGCCGATCTGGCCGGTGAGCAGCGCGAGATGAATCAGCGACATCGCATTGTCGGTGCCGTGGGAATGCTCGGGGATGCCCAGCGCCCAATAGATTGCCGCGTTTTTTGCCGTCGCATACATCCGGGCGGCCTCGATGATGAGATTGCGGTCCACCCCGGAAATCGCTTCGGCGTATGCCGGCGTGAATTTTTCCATGGACCTGACGAACTCGTCGAAACCTTCGGTGCGCCGCTCGATGAAATCGCGGTTATAAAGCTGTTCTTTGATGATGACATGCGCCATCGCGGAAAAGAGCGGCACGTCCGTGCCGGGTTTTTCCGGCAGCCAGAGCGTTGCCCAGTTGACCATCTCAACCCGCCGCGGATCGACGACGATGAGCTTGGCGCCATGGTTGGCCACCGCCGCTTTCATTTGTAGCGCAATGATCGGATGGGTCTCTGCGGTGTTGGAGCCGGTAATGAGAAAAACGTCGCTGTGAATGACTTCCGCCGCGGTGTTGCTCATGGCAGAGGAGCCCAGCGCCATTTGCAGCGCCACTACCGAGCCCGCATGGCACAAGCGTGTGCAGTGATCGACATTATTGCTGCGGAATAAGGCGCGAAACAGTTTTTGCAGGAGATAGTTGTCCTCGTTGGTTGCCTTGGCGCAGCAGTAGACCGCCATCGCATCGGCGCCGTCGCGCCGGTAAATCTCCACCAGCCGGCCTGCGGCGTAATCAAGCGCCTCATCCCACGATACCTCGCGCCACTGATCACGGTCGAAGGCCTGAGTGCGCCTGCCGGGCTCCTGCGCAGTCTTGCGAATGAGCGGCGTGGTTATCCGTTCCTTGTTGTAAATGAAGTCGTAGCCGAAGCGTCCTTTGACGCACAGATTGCCGTGGTTCACCACTGCTTCGAACGGCGAGGTCACTTTGTAAACGAAATCGTCCTTGATGTGCAGCTCCAGATTGCATCCCACGCCGCAGTAGGGGCAGGTGGTCGGGACGATGCGATCCGGTGTAATCATGGTGATTTCCTCCGGCGTTTTTTTCCGCCTCTGGACGCCTGCATGATTTCATCCAACGAAAGGCCCTGCTCGAGCAGCGACTCGCGCTTGGGCTTGAGCGCGCCGGTGGGGCAGACGCCGACGCACTGGCCGCAAAATACGCAGGTCGTCTCAGGCATCGGCTTGTCAAAGAAGGTGCCGATGCCGGTTTCGAAACCGCGCCCCTTGAAGTTGATCGCATAGGTATACTGCGCATCCTCGGCGCATACCTGAACGCAGCGCCAGCACAGGATGCATTTGGAGTAGTCGCGGAGATACATCGGATTGTCATCGAGCACCGGATACTCGCGCCGCTCGGCATCGGGAAAGCGCGCCGTATCGGCGCGATACGCATCGATAAACTTTTGAATCTCCGGCGCCTCAGAAAGATCCACGGCCGAGGCGAGCATCTCCAGTATTGTCCGGCGGCTGCGCTCGGCTCGCGCGCTCGAGGTCGTGACTTTCATGCCTTCGCTCGCCCGGCTCAGACACGCCGGCACAAGCGGCCTTACCCCGTCGACTTCGACCACGCAGATGCGGCACAGGCCGTTTGCGGTACAGTGGTCGTGATAGCAGATCGTGGGGATCTGCCGCCCGGCCTTTTCTGCGGCCTTGAGGATCGTCGTGCCGTCAGGAACTGTGACGGACTCGCCGTCGATCGTTAGCGTGATATCAGCCATAGTGCGGTTCCTGTAAAACCGGAAAGCTGAAATCTGAAAGCTGAGACGAAAATTTCCGCTTTCCTGTTTCCGTTTTCATCTTTACTTTTTTCTCTCAAACAACTCCGGCCATACTTTCATCGCGCTCAACACCGCGGTCGCGGCCGTTTGACCCAGGCCGCACAGCGAAGCGTCTATCATCGTGCCGCCAACATCCGATAAGCATTCCCGGTCGCCGGCAGCGGCAGCTCCAGCAGCAGCGCGATCGAGAATTTCAAATTGTCGCTGCGTGCCGAGCTGGCAGGGATAGCATTTGCCGCAGCTTTCGTCGGCAAAGAAGTGCGCCAATCGCTTGAGCACATCGCGCAGATCGGCAGTATCGTCGAAGACCATCACCGCGCCCGAGCCCAGCGGCAGGCCTGTAGCGCTCAGATTCTCGAACGACAAGATCACATCCAAGTCTTTCTCCGTGGCGAACGCGCCAGCAGCGCCACCCATGAGCACGGCATGAAGTTTGTGCCCTTGGTTCAAGCCACCGGCCAGATCAAACAACAGATGGCGCAAAGTGACGCCAAACGGCACCTCGTACAATCCGGGTTTCTGTATTTGCCCCGATACGCAAAACAGCTTGGGGCCGGGTGAGCGTTCCGTCCCTATCTTTCGGTACTCTACGGCGCCGCCTTCGAGAATCAGCGGGATGTTGCAGAAGGTTTCCACATTGTTGATCACGGTGGGTTTACCAAACAATCCATGGGTGGTCGGAAACGGCGGCTTGATGCGGGGAAATCCGCGTTTGCCCTCGATCGATTCCAGCAGCGCGGTTTCTTCGCCACAAATATAGGCGCCGGCGCCTAGCCGCATTTCAATATCGAAGTCCAATCCCGAGCCGAAAATGTTTTTGCCGATGATGCCGGCCTGCCGCGCTTCATCAACGGCTTCGCTCATTATTTTGAATGCGTAAGGATATTCTCCGCGAATGTACATGTAGCCGTGGCGCGCACCCACGGCATGGGCCGCGATAATCATGCCCTCGAGGGTACGGTGCGGGTCCTCCTCCATTAGAATGCGGTCTTTGAAGGTCCCGGGTTCGGATTCGTCGGCATTGCACACGATGTACTTGGGTTGTCCTGACGCCTTGAACGCTCCTTCCCATTTGATGCCGGTTGGAAATGCCGCGCCGCCGCGACCCACTAAGCCCGCCGACTTCACCTCCGCAATCACGTCTTGTGGCGCCATCGTCAAAGCTTTCTTCAATCCCGCATAACCGCCGCCGCTGCTGTAATCGGCAAGCGAGGTACACTGGCCCTGACCACAATTGCTGGTAAGCATGCGGATGTCGCCGCCGACAAAGCTAATCGGCCGTTCTATGCTGCGCGCACTGATTTTGTCCGGCTGTTCGGGAGCGGCACGTCCAATCGCGGATTCGCCTAGCAGCAGTGCCGGTGCGTGATCGCACAAACCCAAGCAAGGCGCATGCTCCACCGTGAACTCTCCGTCGGCGCTGACCTGGCCTGGTTCAACTTTGAAATAGCTGCACAGCGCATCAGCCACCCCATCCCCTCCGGCGAGCGCGCACACCGGCGCGGCGCAAACGCGCGCGACCGTTCGGCCGATCGGCTGCCGCGAAAGCATCTCGTAAAAATCGATAACACCATGAACATCGGCCAGCGGCACGCCTAAAACGCGGCCAACTTCCGCGGCCACTGCTTCGGGGAGCCAACCGTGGATTTGCTGCGCCAGGTGAAGGGCCGGCAGGAGCGCAGCGCGTCCCTGCGGCGCCAATCCGATGAGGATGGATTGCATGCGACTGAAATCGGCATCAGACATCTGATTATATCTCTCGGAGCGATTGTAGTTTCACCGCTATCATCTGACTTTCAACATCGCGGCTCTGGCTATGCATAGTAGTCCAGACTGGCAAGGTCAAGGGTTCGCTGGTCCTACACAGGTTCCGGCTTTCCGAAAAGAGATCGATTGATTGTGGCTGTCGCATGAGCTTAGGATAACTTGACATGCACTTTGGGATTCGATAACTGGTCAGACCAGTAGGCCGGTGGTACTTGATGCTGCGCGCAATCAAAAGAATCAGGATTCACGAGGAAGTCTTCAAGCAAATCCGTCAACTGATCGAGGAGGGCAGATTCAGGGCCCGTGATCAGCTGCCCTCGGAGCGGGAGCTAGCAGAAACATTCAAAGTCAGCCGAACTTCGGTGCGTGAGGCGCTTCGAACGCTTGAAACCCAAGGACTTATCGTCAGCCGAACCGGCACGGGCAATTTTGTTGCCGACCTGCCGGTTGAATCTCTAATCGGGCCGCTCGCGCGGCTATTGATCGACGAGAAAAAGGCTCTCGCGGACATGTTCGAAATGCGTAAGTTGATCGAGCCGCACATTGCCGCTTTGGCGGCTGAGCGGGCCACCCGGAATGACGTTGCGCAACTCAAAAGAATTCTCGCCAAGCAGAGTACGGCGGTAAGCCGCGGCGAGACCGGCGTTGAGGCCGATGCTGAGCTGCATTTCTTTATTAGCCGTACCACCCGGAATCACGCTTTGCAGAAACTGGTCTCGGGATTGATGGAGCTGTTGAGCCGCAGCCGTGAGGAGTCATTGCAGACCGACAATCGCAGAGCAACCTCGATCGCAGCGCATCGAAGAATCATCGCCGCGATCGGAAGGCACGACAAGGCTAAAGCTCGAGCGGAAATGTTGCGCCACATCGAACAGGTAGAAGAAAGTGTGCTGTCGACAAGCCGGTTGTTAAAAAACGACAGGCAGAATAGTACGCGAGATAGAGGCGTACTGCGTGAGCAGGCGAGTAGAATCGGATAGCCGCCGGTATTCGAACGAGTGGTTGCGCGCGGAGATCCGCGCAGAACCACAGCATCGAAGCGGCAAGATCACAATTTAACCCGAGAGCAAGCGAGGTAATGATGGCAGAGAATTCTGAATCCAAAAAGGAAGCCACCGGACCGGTCATCTCCGGCGGCCATCTAGTCGCCAAGGCGCTTAAGAATGAAGGCGTCGAGGTGATCTGGACGCTATGTGGCGGTCATATCATCGATATCTATGACGGCTGCATCGACGAGGGCATCAAGATTATCGACGTGCGCCATGAACAGGTGGCGGCGCACGCCGCCGATGGTTATTCGCGCCAGAGCGGCAAAATCGGTTGCGTGGTTACGACTGCGGGGCCCGGCACCACCAACGCGATGACCGGCATTGCCAATGCGTTTCGCGCTGAAAGCCCGCTTCTCATGATTGGCGGGCAGGGCGCGCTGAGCCAGCACAAGATGGGTTCGCTGCAGGATTTGCCTCACGTCGATTTCATGTCGCCGATAACCAAGTTTGCTGCCAGCGTGCCGCACACAGAACGCATCGCCGATATGGTGTCGATGGCCTTCCGGGAATCCGTCAATGGCGCGCCGGGGCCGAGCTATTTGGAAATTCCCCGTGATGTCCTCGATGCCAAGGTGCCGCTGGAGCGGGCGCGGGTTCCCAAGCCCGGCGCGTACCGCGCATCGACTAAATCGGTGGGCGATCCCGTCGATATCGAACGGCTCGCCGATATTCTAGTTAAAGCCGAGCGTCCGGCCGCGTTATTCGGCACACAAGTTTGGACTTGCCGAGGACATGACGCGGCGGTGGAGTTTTGCCGCGCGCTCAATATCCCCGGTTATATGAACGGTTCGTCGCGCGGTATTTTCGCTCCCGGCGATCCGCATGGGTTCAACCGAACGCGTCGGCTGGCGTTCGACAAGGCCGACGTGATCCTTATCGTCGGCAGCCCCTTCGATTTTCGTCTCGGTTATGGCCGCCGCTTGCGCGCCGATGCGACGGTCGTGCAAATCGATTTGGACTACCGCAATGTCGGCAAAAATCGGGATATCTCGCTGGGGCTCGTCGGTGATTGCGGCGCGATTCTCAAGGCGGTCGAGCAAGCGTCATCGAGCCGTGCATCGAAGGGCAATGCGCAACGCGCTGAGTGGATGAAAGAATTGCGCCGCGCGGAAGCCAAGGCGTACGAGAAACTGCTGCCGTCGTTCAAATCGGAATCAACGCCGATCAACCCATATCGGGTTGCCTATGAGATCAACGAGTTTCTAACCGACAACACCGTTTACATCGGCGATGGCGGCGATGTCGTTACCATCACGGCCACCGCGGTCGAACCGCGCAAAGCCGGCAATTGGATGGATCCCGGGCCGCTGGGTACGCTCGGAGTCGGCACTTCGTTCGCGATGGCGACCAAGTTCGTGCATCCCAAGAAAGAAGTGCTGTGCTACTACGGCGACGGCTCCTTCGGAATGACCTCGTGGGACATGGAGACGGCGCAGCGTTTCGGCCTGCCTTATCTTGCCGTGATCGGCAACAACTCGGCGATGAATCAAATCCGCTGCGGCCAGATCGGCAAGTACGGTCCCGAGCGCGGCTGTGTCGGCAACAAACTCGGCGACGTCGATTTCGAGAAATTCGCCGATTGCTTCGGCGGGTGGGGTATTGCCGTGCGCGAGCCCGGCAAGATCCGCCCTGCACTGGAAAAAGCGCGCGAACGCGTTGCCGGCGGTCAATGCGCCATCGTCAACATCTGGGTCGATATCAATGAATACGCGCCAGGGACCAAGGCGCAGACGATGTACAAGTAAGACACAGCCGGACGTAAAGAGAGGTCTCACCACGAAGATCACGAAGGACACGAAGGGTTCAACTTATCAGATCTCTGCACTTCGTGATCTTCGTGTCCTTAGTGGTGAAAGCAAAGTTTTCGCAGAAAGGTAAGCGATGAGCAAAGCGCTCGACGGAATTCGTATTCTCGATATGACGCACGTGCAGTCGGGGCCGACCTGCACGCAGATTTTGGCCTGGTTCGGCGCCGATGTCATCAAAGTGGAATTGCCGGGACGCGGCGACATTACCCGCGGCCAATTGCGCGACAAGCCCAATGTCGACAGCCTCTATTTCACCATGCTCAACTGTAACAAGCGCAGTATCACGCTCAACACCAAGAATGAGAAGGGAAAAGAGATTTTCCGCAAACTGATAAAGGCTTGCGACGTGATGGTGGAAAACTTTGCTCCTGGCGCGCTCGATCGTCAAGGGTTTACCTGGGAAGTCATTCGCGAGCTCAACCCACGCATGATCTATGCTTCCGTGAAAGGCTTCGGGCCAGGCCCCTACGAAGATTGCAAGGTCTATGAGAATGTCGCCCAATGCACCGGCGGCGCGGCGAGCACGACCGGCTTCGACGATGGCCCGCCGCTGGTGACCGGAGCGCAGATCGGTGACTCGGGCACCGGCATCCATCTGGTTGCCGGGATCCTCGCGGCGCTTTTCCAGCGTGAAAAAACCGGTAAAGGACAGCGGGTGACATGCGCCATGCAGGACACCGTGCTCAATCTTTGCCGGGTCAAGCTGCGCGATCAGCAACGGCTCGCGGCAGGACCGCTGATGGAATACCCGCAGTATCCCAACGGAGTCTTTGGTGATGCCGTGCCGCGCGCAGGGAATGCGTCGGGAGGCGGACAACCAGGCTGGGCCGTGCGCACTAAAGGGGGCGGACCGAACGACTATATCTACGTCATCATTCAACCGCCCGGATGGGAACCCTTGATGAAGCTCTGCGGCCGGCCTGAGCTGATCACCGATCCCGAATGGGCGACTCCGGAGAAGCGCCTGCCGAAACTGAAGAGATGTTTTGAGATCATCGAGCAGTGGGCGATGACTCTCGATAAATTGGAAGTCATGCGCAAGCTCAACGAATTCGACGTGCCCTGCGGGCCGATTCTCGACATGCGCGAAATTGCCGCGGAACAGTCGCTGCGCGACACCGGCACCGTTGTCGAAGTGGATCATCCCAAGCGCGGCAAATTTCTTACCGTCGGCAATCCGATCAAGCTGTCCGAGTCGCGGACGGAGGTCAGAGCGTCGCCGTTGTTGGGCGAGCACACGGATGAAATCTTGAAATCGGTCGTCGGCTGGAGTGAAACGGAAATCGCGGCAGCGCGCAAGGAAGGCGCAATTTGATCTTGCTGTGCGCGTAGGTGTGCGAGCGCCACGAATTCAGCCGGCAGACATCCGTCATCCGTCACGTTCCGGGTTCAAGCCCTGAGTGACGAGTTCACATGCCTATGAGCACCGGGAGGCTTTCTTCACTTGCGCCGGCAGGTTCCCTTGCATGAACTAGCTTAGCTTTTCAGCAATGGCGGAATTCTCGTACCTGTTCGCATTCCGATTAATCGACCTAAGCTTCGGAGGTTCCGATGAAGAATGAAAATCTGCGGGCCACCATCAACTCTGCTTTCGCTGCAGGACGTCGAGCCTTGAGCGCGCCCGAGGCGCAGCAACTTTGCGAGGCATACGGAATCTCGACGCCACGGCAAGCGCTGGCAACGACGGCGTCAGAAGCGGCGGAGGTAGCGGCGAAGTTGGGGTTCCCGGTTGTACTGAAAATTGTCTCGGACGATATCCTCCACAAAACCGAGGCGGGTGGCGTGATCGTCGGCTTGGAGAACGCAGCCGATGTTCGAGCAGGGTTCGAACGGCTTGTAAGCAATGCCAAGCAGTACAAGAGCAACGCCAGTATACAGGGTGTGCAGGTGCAGCAAATGCTCAAAGGCGGTCAGGAAGTCATGGTTGGCGCCGTGACCGATGCCACCTTCGGCAAAATGATTGCCTTCGGTCTTGGCGGCATTCTGGTTGAAGTGATGAAAGACATCACCTTTCGCATGGCGCCAGTGAGCGAGACCGAGGCTCTGGCAATGCTCGATTCTATCGCAGCCGCTGAAGTGCTGCGCGGCGTGCGCGGCGGTAAAGGCGTCAATCGCGCGGCGCTGGCCGATATCATCGCCAAAGTATCCAAGCTCGTGAGTGATTTTCCCGAAATCAACGAGGTGGATTTGAATCCGATCTTTGCCACGGAGACCGGGGCCACTGCCGTGGACGTGCGGATTGTTCTGGGGGAGCCGCCAAAGGCGCGGCAGCGTTACACTCAGAGTGAAATTCTCGCGGCTATGCAGCGGATCATGAATCCTCGTTCGGTCGCGGTGATCGGCGCCTCGGCGGAAGACGGCAAAATCGGCAACTCCGTGATGAAAAATCTTATTAACGGCGGCTATCAAGGAACCATCTTGCCGATTCATCCCAAGGCGAGTGAAATCCTCGGACGCAAGGCCTACCCAAGCGTGCTCAAAGTGGGCGAGGAAATCGACGTCGCGGTGTTTGCGATTCCGGCCAAATTCTGCGCCGCCGCGATGGAGGAGGTCGGGCAAAAGAAAATTCCCGGTGCCGTGATGATTCCGTCCGGCTTTGCCGAGATCGGCGAGCAGGCGCTGCAGGACGAACTAATCGGAGTCGCGCGCAAACACAACGTGCGGGTCATGGGCCCGAATATTTACGGCTTTTACTATACGCCGCAAAACCTCTGCGCCACTTTTTGCACACCTTACGACGTCAAGGGAAAAGTCGCTCTGAGCTCGCAGTCGGGCGGCGTCGGCATGTCGATTATCGGATTTTCGCGCTCCACGAAGATGGGAGTATCGGCCATCGTCGGCCTGGGCAACAAGTCGGACCTCGACGAAGACGATCTCCTGACCTATTTCGAACAGGATGACAACACCCAAGTCATCGCCATGCATTGTGAAGATTTGAAAGACGGCCGTTCGTTCGCCGAGGTGGCGAGCCGGGTATCAAAAACGAAACCTGTGGTCGTGCTCAAAGCAGGGCGGACCGCGCTGGGCGCCCGCGCCGCGGCGTCCCATACCGGGGCATTGGCGGGAAACGATAAGATTTATGATGACGTGCTGCGGCAATGCGGCGTTGTCAGGGCGAAAAGTTTAAACGACATGCTGCAATTCGCTCGCGGCCTGCAGGTATTGCCGAATCCCAAAGGTGAAAATGTGGTGATCATTACCGGCGCCGGCGGATCGGGCGTGTTGTTGTCGGATGCCTGCGTCGATAACGGCTTGTCCCTGATGAAAATGCCGCCGGATCTCGACGCTGCGTTTCGCAAATTCATTCCGCCGTTCGGCGCCGCCGGCAATCCCGTTGACATCACCGGCGGCGAGCCGCCGACAACCTATGCGAATACCATTCGCTACGCGCTGGGAGAACCGCGCATCCACTCGCTCATCCTCGGATACTGGCATACGATCATCACGCCGCCGATGGTATTTGCCAAACTGTGCGCCGAAGTTGTCCAGGAGGCGCGCGATCAAGGCATCGACAAGCCTGTCGTCGCGTCGCTGGTCGGCGACGTGCAAGTCGAAGAAGCGAGCGAGTACCTCTATGAACGCGGCATCGTGGCTTATCCGTATACGACGGAATTACCCGTCGCAGTGCTGGGCGCCAAGTACAAGTGGGCGCGGGGAGCGGGTGTGCTCTAGCAGCCTGCTGAAAAAAACTCATATCCTTCGTTGCCCTCAATCGCCTCCACGTCAACGTGCTCGCTCAGTACGTCTCCGCTCATCGATTTGTCGCGCCCCTCGGCTCTGAGATCTTTTTGAGCAGCCTGCAATGGACAGCTGCTTCATGCAAAATAGGGAGGTGTATCATCAGGCGGGTTGGATGTTCCTTGCACGAAGAACGTCGAATGTCCGAGAGACTCCTTCACTTTGCTTCCAGAATGATCCCCCGGGCGGCCAAGATCGGTTTTGCCGCTTCTCGCAACCCGGGTAATCGCCTGGCGAAAACGATTCCGGCGATGGCGCAAAAGCCGCCGCCGATCGCGACTACCATGGGAGCGCCCACCTGGTCAGCAGCCCATCCTGCCAGCAAGCTGCCGAATGGCGCCATGCCGACCAGCATCATCGAGAATAGGCTCATGACCCGGCCGCGCATCTGATTATCGGCGAGGGTTTGCAGCACCGTATTGCTGGCGGCGATCAAGACCATCCAACCATAGCCAACGGCGACGAGAAGCAGCAGGGACAGCCAGAATATCTTGGCCAACGTGAAACAAACGAGTCCCATTCCGAATCCCAGGGTGGCGAAGACGATCACCCGGCCAAGTCCGATAATGTTTTTTCTTTGCGCGAGAAAGAGCGCGCCGATGAGCGCGCCAAAACCCACCGCTCCGAACATGATCCCAAGGGTGCCTGCGCCGCTCCCATGCACTTGCGCCGCAAACACCGGCATCAGTGTCATGTAGGGCATGCCCATGACGCCGACCACGCCCAAAAGCATGAGCAGATCGCGTATCGGCGTGGTCGCCGTCGTATAGCGGTAACCTTCAATCAACGAGCGACCGATCGAAGTTACCGTCGCATCGCGACATGGTGGCTCGATGAATTTCATCTTGAGCAATGCCGTAATGGTCGCTATGTAACTCGCCGCATTGATAACAAAACAGATGCCTTCGCCGAACCGGGCCACCACCAGCCCGGCAAGCGCGGGTCCGACGATTCGCGCGGCGTTGATCATCGAAGAATTGAGCGCGACCGCGTTGGGCAAGTCTTCCGCATCGACCAATCGATGCACCAATGCCTGGCGCGCGGGCATATCGAAGGCATAGACGATTCCCAGCGCCATCCCCAAAAGGATTATGTGGACTGGCTGTATCCAGCCGGTCAGTGCCAGCAATGCCAGCAGCAGCGCTTGAGCGAGTGCCCCGCATTGCGTCCATACCGCGACCCGGTGCGTCGAGTAGCGATCGTTGATAACGCCGCCGATAGGACCCAAAACCAAGATCGGGATTTGCGACGCGAAGCCAACGACACCGAGCAGGGTTGCCGATCCGGTGAGGCGATACACCAGCCAGCTCAGCGCCACCTGCTGCATCCAGGTGCCGCAGACCGAGACCAGCTGGCCTGTAAGATAGAGCCGGTAATTGCGATGGCGCAGCGAGCGCCATAGCGGCGATGAAGCGGAAAAATTTAATCGCATTGGAGTGAGTAGGAGCAGACTGGAACTTAGCTGCATTCGCGAAATTGTCTGATTATCCCACTCAAGGGCGGGAAGATGAAGGGCTTACGAGAAGTTGAGAATTCGAATCCACTAAAAAGTTTTTGCGCTAACTATGGATGTCCTTAGCGGACGCGCTACTCCGGGGATCCGTACACGGCTAATCTTCGATGATTTCTTTTGTCAGATTGTCGACGACAACCGGGGTCTGAAAGTAGACAATGGCCGGTTCGGCGCCATATTTTTCTTTCACGAAGCTCTTCCATTCCTTTGTATAGAGGCTCTCGGCATCTTCTCTTGATTGCCATAAGTACACCCCACCGGCCGTGCCGCCATCTTCGGAGAGAAGATAGTACTTGCGAATCAACCCCCGTGCAGCCTGATACTTCGGCGCGGTGCTCGTAAATATCTCTTTGGCTTGCTCCCGGCTCATAGGCGTCGGTATTTTGAATTGAACGACGGCTGTCACCATAGGTCCTCCATCTTAAACTTCGACGATCAGCCAATCATATCGCCGAGCCAATCTCGAACGGTATTTGAGTCTTCTTCGAAATATTCAGCAAATCATCCACGACGGGTTTCAACAGCGGAATGCCTTCTTTGCTGCGAATCGCCTCGGCTTCTCTCTCGGGATCGCCCGGGATCAACGGGCCACTGGTGCCCGGAGCGGGTTTGGTTTTGCGAAAGACGCGAATCCATTCATCGATCTGCTTTTGAATTGGTCTTTATCGATGAAGCCGTCGATCTGCATGGCGCCGAAAAAGTGCCCGATGCCTTTCCCGGTCTGTTAACGTAAAGGTATCTGAGCAGTGCCGCATTGCCAAGCTTGTTTTGACTCAGCTTTCCGAAGGGCCTATGATTCTGTCGAACGGAGGATACATGAAACTAAAGGTTGTCTTAGAACCTTCCGACGAAGGCGGTTTTATTGTTTATGTTCCTTCCCTTCCCGGATGCGTGTCCGAAGGGGAAAGCGAAACCGAGGCGCTTGAGAACATCCGTGAGGCGGTTGAGCTATATCTTGAGCCCGTGGACGATGACCTTGCCGGAGTCGGAAAAGAGGTTCGGGAAATCGTTTTGTGAGCGAGTTGCCGAGCCTATCTTACGACCGGATGTGAAAGCGCTTCAATGCG
>DASUVS010000489.1:0-10908 GCA_036378835.1 Binatia bacterium
TGCTCCTTTACTTCAGGTTCTGCTGATTTGATTGCATCGCGCGCGACCACTCATGCGGCGCGAGTCGAGATAACAGGCGCCAGCACAAGATCGCCCAGTGAAGACTCTGCTACTTACTCCGCCGCCAAATGCGTTCGCGCATAAAGCGATCTGCTTTACTAGTCACCGGCTCTTAATGTAGCGCATGAAAAGCGCGCTTAGATAATCGGACTCGTATTCGCAACTTCTGTAAGGATAACCTTGCCTGTTTAATCTTTCAGAACCATTTTTCGATGAGCAATGCCGGCTTCCTCGAAAACCGGACCGACGCAGCGGAATCCCGCGGATTCGTAGAATTCGACTACCGGCACCTGGGCGTGAAGATAGATTTTCCGCGCGCCCTGCTTTTTTGCGGTCGCAATCGCGCGGGCCAATAATTTCCTGCCAACCTTTTTTCGCCGGTGACTTTTGAGAACCGCCATGCGGCCGATTTTGGCTTGGCGCGGGCGCATCACTATCCGAGCTGTGCCAATCGCTCTCGTTCCAATAAAGGCGAGCAGATGAAGGGCTTTTCTATCGTCGTCGTCCAACTCAAGCTCTGCGGGCACGCCCTGCTCCCGGACAAACACGCGGACGCGAATTCTCAAGGCCTGCTGCCATTCTTTTTCAGAAGAAATTTTTTTTACTATAGTCCGTGGTTTCATTGTCTGCGCATGACATCGATCGGCTGCGGTGGATGAGACCAATTGTTCTGAAATCCGCGAGGTATAGCGACTAAGCTCTCATATCGAATGGAACATGTACGGGTTCTCTTCTTACCGGTCGGGCCTAGGCCAGGTAAACTTGCGGTGCTATGCGGTGCCGCTTCGTGCTAGATTAGACACATGGGCTTCGATTCCGGCGCGGCAGACAGGGATTCGATACTTCAAAGGGGCCTCTGCTATGTGCTCTTCGCCTACGATGCGGCGCGCTCCATCGACCTTGATGCCGCCGAACGTCGCATTCATGAAGCGACGCAGCGCCAGACGATCCAGCACAAACGGCGCGCTCCAAGCTATCTCGAATACCAGCCGCCACCGCTGAGATTAAGCCAGGAGATCCAGCCGATCAAGATCGGCGAATATACCAGCCATCGAATGGTGGACCTGGTTCTCTACGACTTCGGCGCCGTCTCCGTCATCTATAGTATTCCGATTGAGGGGCCATTTGCGGCCTTGCTGGCGCTCAGCGAAGATCTTTACGACAACGAGATTTTGCTGACCGAGTCGCGCATGCGGGTGGAACAGATCATCGGCGCGCTCGGTGATGCGGCCATAAATGTGCATAGCGCCAGCCTTGTGGAAGATTACGTCATCTTTCGGATCACTGCTCTGGAGCCGGCCACGAGTCCAGCGGCTTTTTGCGCCAACCATGCGCCCGATATTGCAAGAATCCTGCGCGCCGAACGCCAGCGTCTTTCGGTCGAGGAAGTCGAAGACGCGCTGAGCGCTCGGACTTCTTTTGGCACCGACGACCTAACGATTATCGATTGGAACGCCGCGCTGCTGGTCGACCGCGAAGGCGACGACGTTCAGGCGGTTTTAGAGTTTGCCAATGTAGAGTTGTTGGAAATGCGCTACCTCGATCAGAAACTCGATCGCGCATTGTTTGAAGCCTACGAAACACTCTCTAAGCGGTCGTGGAGCTTGCCGAAGTTTCTCGGCTATTACAGCACTGATTTGCGCCGTGTGGCCGAGCTTCAAGTTGATAATGCGCTCTTATTCGAAGGCGTCAACAACACGCTTAAGCTTGTCGGCGATCAATATTTGGCGCGCGTCTACCGGTTGGTGAATCGGAGATTGCACCTCGCTGATTGGGATTCGAGCATCATTCGCAAGCTGCAAACGCTCGAAAGCATCTATGAAAAAATCGCCGATCAGGCCGCCACTCGCCGTCTGGAAATTCTTGAGTGGGTGATCATTTTTCTGATCGCTTTTTCCATTTTGCTGGAGTTTATCCACTGAGCGGATTGCACCGGCGCCGGAACAAGATGTAAGGTGTTGCCGATCGCGGAACTTCTAGCGCTTCCTTATGTTGAGCAAAGTCTACAACCCGAGTCTTCGTGATTGCGCGCGATGAATTTCATTTTTCCTTTTGGCGCCATGCGGCAAGATCGTCGAGCCCCGCACCTCTACTTCTCGGGTGCGTTTTGCGCTAAGTTCAATTTAGCTGTCTAGAAATGCGCCCGATCAATCACAAGAATCATCGAATAACCGTTCACCCAAAATGGGATCCCGTAAGCCGATCCTGGGCCTGCGACGCCACAGTTTACATACCTCAAGCAGGTCGATCAGAAGCTGTTCCTTTTTTTGACCCGGTGCGCCATTATAAGATCAAAGCGTCGGCGGTAACTGCCATTCTAAACGCGATTAGATCTTGGATCGACCACGGCAAACCCGAACAGTTCGCGGTGCAATAAGCGAAGGCGGCGGCCGCGCTCCGGACCTGGCGTTCGCCCTGTCATTTTTCCCTGTACCTTGTATCGGGCACGGCACGGCGGATGGGTGACTTCAAAATCACCCATCGATGTTAAAAATTCGTCAAAACGCGCTAGACTAGATGTAGGTTGGCCGCGGGTTACCGACGGATGGATTGATAGCGAGCCGAACCTCTTTAGTGAGATGGCGTAGCTAACGTGAGAGACTATGCTGACATCGGGGCGGGAGCAGCTTTAGCGCTGGCGGCGTTCCTGGCGCTTGGGCTGATCCTTCACTGGTTCTTTTTTGTCTGCGCTCTTCCGGCGTTTGGTCTTTTCGTTTTTACTGAATGGGCAACCGCTCGGCAACAGGCGCGCAGCCCGGGGTATCGTTACAACTTCGATGAGGACGGCAACATCGAAGCCATTCAGTGTGAAAACTGCGGGAGAGCAAGTCGCAGCCAACATGATATCGAGGCGAAATTCTGCAGTTTCTGCGGCCGTTATCACAAGCGACATGAGAACTCGAAAAAAACCGCGGGCAATTTTCCATCATGACGCTTCGGCCGACATTTAGTAACCCTGCTTTCATCGTCAGAGTTGTGCGGGCCGGCTCCGCTATAATAATGACTTCGTAGGTTGTTGTGACCAGTTGTAAGATCATTCCATTTCTGGTTCTTTGGGGCGCGCTGAGCGCGATAGCCACACCGGCTTTAGCTTCCGAGGTTCCAGCGAACTATTCCAAACTCTCGAACAAAGAGCTTAAGAGCCGAGCTTTGACCGTAGTCAAAGCCATTAGGCAACTGGTTAATTCGTATAATGAAAAAGATCGTGATCTGACTAGTGATTTTGAAGCGGAGTACTTGGCGACCCGAACCACCGAACGACCATTGCTGCAAGATCAATGGCGCAAAAAGATTGACGCTGCGCAGGGTGCCTCGCTCGGGAATTACCGGCAAAACTTTGCGCCCAACGCTGCACTGTTAAGAGAGGAACTGCAGAGGAGACTGCCCAAACGCCTGCAAAGCCGAGACATGCCGAAGCTGTATTCAACTCCGGCGAATGTGCTATCCCTTGAAGTAGTCGCCGATGACTTGGAGCTACTTGCTAAATCACTTCCTGAGACTTGATCATCAACCGGAATGAGCCCACATCCGATTAGCTAACTTGACCTTCTTACCTGCCGACGTGGACCGGCGGCTTTCACCAACGTTGACCGGATAAAATAAGGGTCAACTTCTATGAGCTGACAAGCCCATAAGAAGCTACCGACTTCCTCGTTGGAAGACGCAAGCCAATGCCTAGCATAACGTCTGACGGCTGGAGCTTTCGATAAAGCTGGCTCCTCCGAGTCCCGGATCGCTTGAATGATAACCTGAGTCCATAGCTGTGCTTCAGGCAACATAATCAACTCCATTAAAAGATTTAGCCGTCGAAATGGCTGAGAATAGACATTCGCTTCTTTAGGCATACACGAGGCGTCATAGCGGGATCGCCACACCAGAACCAATCATCCAAGGGCATCTCGACATCGATAGCAGGGCGATTATTCGCTGGCATTTCGAGCAAACCGTATACGAACCTATCCACGTCAGCCAATAATCCACTGATGGGAGAGATTTGCTGAGATTGCACAATCTCAGCCCGGTTTGACCTTATGCCCGGAGTATTCCGGCGTAATGAAGCCCATTTCGCTCGGGCCAGCAAGGAATCCTCCGGCAATCTTGGTTCTGAATACGAGCCGCCTTCTAGCGGTCGGAGCCCATTCTGGCGCCAATAAGTGATGGGTTGGAATTCAGTGACTTCAGTCATTCGATCCCTCTCTTCCCTGAATGGATGTCAGTGGCGAATTACGGGTTCATTCAGCAACCAGGAGACCAGGGACGTGTGGGAACATGGAATCAGTTGCGAGAATTCTTGAGAAGCCTGATAGTCCCGCTTCCAGGAATGCTTCAATCGCGGCTGTCGCGTAAACGAAACAGACCAGTAGAGCTCTGGGCCGAGTATTTGAAACGAGACGATCTCATGCCCGAGATCATTTTGCCGCGTCTATGCCAACGTTCTATGGCACCATACTTCGTAATTTTACTTGCGATTGAGATGAGGCCTGAACTATTATTATCCCATGGTCAAAAAACTGAAGAAGCCCATATCTATGGGACCGCAGTTCTATACGCTTCTCGCACTTACGGACACTATTGTTGGTGAGCTGCGTTGGGGGATGAAGAAAAAACGCCGATCGGCAAAGGTAGCCGATCCGTTGATTGCAGAACCGCGACAACTAAGAAAACGTTTGAGCGGCAAGCTGAAGATAGAGCGCCTTTGATCAGTCTACCGTGAGTGAAAAAGCCAAACCGTCTAGATATGTGAGCCGAGACCGACAAGTAGTCGCTGAGACAGAACTGCATAATATATAGCACCAACAACAACCCACCTATCAGCATCTACTGCAAACAACGATAGCCTATATCGGCCGCCCGCAACTCACGTGAGAATGGCGAGCCGCGTTTGATATTTTTGAAAAACCACCCTGCAGGCTACATAACACGGTAGCCCACCTGCCTTACTCGCCGACGATCAGGATTTTCTTGGCGACGACGCTTCCTCGTGGAACCACTCGCATTTACCGTCACGATGCTTCTGAATACAACTATTGCAAAAGCTATGCGGCGGATCGGTACTCTCTCGTTGCTCGTAGCCCGATCTCGGCCAGTGCTCACAGTTTCTGCAAAAGTGCCATACGTTTTCGCTGCGCAACTTTCGGTAAAAAGTTTTTGTCACGGGATCACCTCGAAGTCCATCACGATGTGTCGATCTCGCAGGGTTTAAAGAACTCACGGGCCGAGTGGTTCTGAATTTCGCTACATTGCGGGAAAACGAACTCGTACAGCTAGATACCAGAGGATTTATATCAGCCAGCCCCCTTACCATGTTTTCGCCACCTCGCCGACAATTACCGTGTAAAAACGCGGGGGTCATACACCTTAGGATACGGCTGTGTCAACCGGACCGGCGCTCCGAAGAACAATATAACAGGGGGACCGTCTTTGAAGTTTAAATCTAGAGAGCTGTTACATTCTGGCGGTTATTCAATATCCTCAAGGGTTTGTAGCCATATGAGCGCTTCAAGCTTTTGCACTCCCCAGGACCAAGAGTCCCCTTTTTGGGTGTTTGGCAGGGTTCAACCGTCGCTCCAGAGGTCGAGCGGATCTGGCCGATATTAAGGATCTTGTAAGATTTACTGGATATGACTGTTCGCGGCGGACGGCTGCAACTCCGTGTCCTGGTACTTTGCTTGAGCCGATACTTAATGCGCGCTCAGAATGCCGGGTTCGGTAAGATCTAAAGTATTCTCAGGAGCCGTCAACTTTTTTCGGAGCGTCGTAATAAGCTGATTGGTGCGGATTTGCTTACCCGATAGAGTTAGGTGGTACTCGTGATCGAACATGTAGTTTGCCGGGAAGCTCATGTCGTCAGGAGTATTCAGGATAGGAAAATGGAGCCGACGCGTGAGATTCGAAGCGATGTCATGAATCATCTCTGTGTAAGCTTCTAACTGCCCTGAAAAAATCGGCGGGTAGGAATAAAAGACCGAAATCCCATCGCTTCGACAGTGGTCGTTGAATTGGTTGAGGCGATCGATCACTCGCGTGATACTCTCAGGAGAGGACGGGCCAAATTGTCTAATTGAAATATGTCGCGATTTTAAATTATGGTGCCGCGTGATATCGCCATACTCATTGAACGCGCTACGGACGTATGGGTTGTCTGATCGAACCTCGTTGCTTACCCCTACAGTTAAAAACCGCACGGCTGCTCTCGTGATTTCACCGATCAATATCAAACCCTCATCTAGAAGCAGCGTGAAATGCCTGTAACTGAAAAAGCGCATCGCCCGCGGATAAATTGTCGCTTCGGGAAACAAAGTGATCGACTTTCCCGGATACATGTCGATGAACTCTTCGTATTCCGGAGAGATAACCACCACATCGCCGCGCGCCAAAAATGGCTCGATCTCTCTTAACATGAAGTCCAGACCGAGGCTTATGTCCAATCCCATATTCACCGGATGATAACCTAAGGACCTTTCTACTGCCGCGGAGTCGAGGCCGAACGCCAGATTGGACCCGCCGACAAACACAATCCGAGGAGACGGTTGTTGTGCAAGCCGGTTATGCTTATCGATCGTAGCTCCGAGGTATCCTTTTGCAAAGCCGTCGCCTTTTGTTGCCTCCGATCTAATGTACAGTGCTACTACTCCCGTCCAGATTAAGCATTGGACGAGCATGAAGAGCAACACTTTACGCAGAAATAATCGCATACACGGGGCGCTATATTTATTGATAGGACAACACCTCAGCAATCAAAATTGAAAGTAGATGAACTGAACCGGACTATGTGTCCCCCAGTAAATGACTGCCCAGAACAGGCCGGTATAGGCGATCCATCGGGCGGACCCCGGCCACCTACTTAGCACCAGCGGATGTGGATGCGCTCGTTGCCACCACTCCAAGCAGATTAGAGCAGCCGCCATCAGAAACACTTTGCCGCCGATGGGAGAAATACCTCGTACAACATTGACAGAGCCGTAGGTTGAAAGGTGTGGCGCATCCACGGCTATTTTTCTGAAGATTGAAAGGGCCTCTTGAAGGCTACGGGCGCGAAAAAAAATCCATAGCGCACATGTCAGCGCAAAAGTTCTAAAGATCCGTAACAGCGTCACCAACGTTGGCAGTCGACGCTCTCCGCCGGGGGTATCGACGGCCTTAAGAGCAGCCTTGGTCGATTGCAACTGTTCCGGAATCAGAGTGATACCGTTGAGCCCGCCCCATAGAGCAAAATTCCAGGCTGCCCCATGCCAGAATCCACTCAGCAAAAAGGTGACTAGAACATTGCACGCTCGGCGCAGACGGGAGACACGACCTCCTCCCATTGATATGTAGACGTAATCGCGGAACCAAGTTGAGAGCGAGATATGCCACCTTCGCCAGAACTCGGACATCGTTTGCGAGAAGTACGGGTAAGCAAAATTACGCATAAGATCGAAGCCAAAAAGCTTAGCCGTCCCAATGGCAATGTCGGAATAGGCGGAGAAATCATAATAAATCTGGAACGCAAAACAGACGGTTGCGGCCGCAAGTTGCGGCCCTGTCATCGACGCCGGGTCAGCATATATTTTGTCGACGATTACGGCGAGATTGTCCGCCAACACCATTTTCTTAAAAAAACCCCAGAGAATCTGTCGGCAGCCGTCCACGGACCGCGAATAATCGAATTGTCTCCGCCTGAGAAACTGTGGCAGCAGATGTGCCGCGCGCATAATCGGACCTGCGACAAGATGCGGGAAAAATGAGATGAACGCCAAGTATTCGATAGGATGGCGAGTGGGAACCATCTTCCCCCGATAAATGTCGATGGTGTAGCTCATCGCCTGAAAAGTATAGAAGCTGATTCCAGCCGGCAGCAGAATCCGCAGCGTCACAGGATGCACCTGCCACCCCAAGGACGCTGCAAGGCTTTGAAAATTATCTGCGAAGAAATTGAAATACTTGAAAAAGCCAAGGACACCGAGATTGCAAGCGATATTCAGAATCAGTAAGAAGCGGCGCCACCGAAGCTCTGCTGTTCGATATATCAATAAGCCGATGCCGTAGTCCAAAATACTGGTGCCAAACATGAGGATGCAAAATCGGTAATCCCACCACCCGTAAAAGATGTAACTGACGCACAGCAACAGCACATTCTGGTGAAAGCGGTTGGTAAGACTCCAGTATGAAATAAATACGAGACCGAGGAAGAAAACAAAGGTGAGGCTAGTAAACGTCATAGCAGCCTTTTAGCTCATGCACGTAGTCAGAAACCTGCATGTCACACCCGGTGTATGTGGCGCAGGTATATATCCCTGGACAAGTTGCAAGTCAAACGAGCGCGATCGGACTTTCCCGACAGTCCCAGACTGCTTCTTTTTTGTTGATCAGGCGAGGAGATGTCGGGGCGCGATGGGTTCCCGGCCTGAGTTGAGCCGCGTGTTCACGCGCCGTTAGCCGGCCGTGCCTACAGGCTCGAGTCAGCGGAAGAAGTAAGGAGGGAGGATCACGACCGGAAGCGAGGGTCAATGCGTATCGATAACGATGTCTGATAAGTCAAAGCTGACTAGTGAAAAGTTCGGCTTGATTGGGACGTAAAGCGCGTCGCCATAGCCAGCTTTACCGGGACTGTAGGACATGCTAACCAAATGAATTTGCGATGGAGAAGGAAGGTGCCCGGTGGTGCCGCTGGTCTTCAAAACCAGTCTGGGGGCCGTAAGGTTCCCGGAGGGTTCGACTCCCTCCCTTCTCCGCCAGATAAATAGATTGCCCTTCATCATGCGCTCGCTTTGAAAACCGCTTGCATGATCTGCCAGGCTTCGTCTTGAATTTGCTTGAGATGTTCCTCACTGCGCATGCTTTCTGCGTAGATTTTGCACAAATCCTCAGTTCCGGACGGGCGCACGGCAAACCAGCCGTTTTGTGAAGCGACTTTGAGCCCGCCGATTTCAGCATTGTTTCCCGACGCTCGCGTCAGCTTGGCAGTGATGATTTCGCCAGCCAGTTTCCGAGCCGACAAAGCCTCAGGACTGAGCTTTTTGAGCGCTGCTTTCTGTGCCGCCGTGGCGGGGACATCGGTGCGCGCATAGTAAGGTCTACCGAGATCTCGAACCATCTCTTCATACCGTTGGGCGGGATCTTTTCCGGTGCGGGCGATGATCTCCGCCGCCAATAGGCAGAGAATAATTCCATCCTTATCGGTGCTCCAGACCGACCCGTCGCGGCATAGAAAACTGGCCCCGGCGCTTTCCTCGCCGCCAAAGCAAATCGTGCCGTCAAGCAACCCTTGTGAAAACCATTTAAAACCCACCGGCGCCTCGAAAAGCTTGCGCCCGCGTAACTCCACGACCCGATCGATCAGCGAACTGCTGACCAGAGTTTTGCCGACCGCCGCCCGAGGATTCCAGTCGGACCGATCGACCAGCAGGTAATCAATCGCTGCCGACAGGTAGTGATTCGGATTCATTAGCCCCACGCCCGGGGTGACAATGCCGTGACGATCGGCGTCGGCATCATTACCCATCGCTATCTGATATTGATCTTTTAGGTTCACCAGGCTCGCCATGGCGTAAGGGCTCGAACAATCCATCCGGATTTTACCGTCGTGATCAAGCGTCATGAACTTAAAAGTAGGATCAATTTGGGTGTTGACCACAGTCAGATCCAACCGATATCGCTCGCCGATGGCTTGCCAGTAGGAAACCGCCGCGCCGCCAAGCGGGTCAATACCGATTTTCACGAGACCGGCGCTGATTGCTTCCATGTCGATGACTTCGAGCAGATCATCGACATACGGCGTCAGCAAATCCTGTTTATGAATATTGGTTGCCCGCAGTGCGCTTTCATAGGACAGCCGTTTCACTTCCCGATTGCCATTCTTTAACAGATCGTTGGCCCGTTGCTGAATCCAGTCGGTCACGTCAGTGTCGGCGGGACCGCCGTTAGGCGGATTGTATTTAAAGCCGCCATCCGCCGGCGGGTTATGCGACGGTGTGACGACGATACCGTCGGCAAGAGTATTTTTCTTGTTGCGATTGTGATTCAGAATCGCTCGGGAAATCGATGGCGTCGGCGTAAAGCCATCGTCCTGCTGGATCACGGTTTCGATTCTATTGGCGGCGAGAACTTCAATGGCGGTGCGCTGCGCCGGGCCGGAAACCGCGTGAGTGTCCTTGCCCATAAACAGCGGTCCGGTTATTTTCTGCAAGGCGCGATAATCACAGATTGCCTGGGTCATCGCCAGGATATGCGCCTCATTAAGCGAGCTTTCCAGCGGGCTCCCGCGATGACCGCTGGTGCCGAAGCCGACTCTCTGCAACGGATTATCAATGTCAGGAATTCGATCGTAGTAGGCGGTCTCGAGTTCGCCGACATTGATCAAGACTTCTTTGGGCGCGGGTTTCCCCGCCAAAGGATGTATGCTCATGAGTCTGCTCCTTTTGACGCCGGATGGGTTGGCACCCCGTTACGAACAATCTAATCTAAACTTTTCGCGGCGTGTGCTCCAGACAGGTTGATATTTTTTATCCGGGAAGCCGCCCGCCCGCCAGCGTTAACCTGCGTCTGTTGCCGCAAAAACCTATGGTCTCACAACTCGATTCAAGGCTCGCGACACAGAAGCCTTTTCGGTCAGCGGAACGGCCCGTTTCCAGTGCGCAATCAAAGCGGAGCGCAGCCGTCCTCGGCAACTTGGACTCGTGCCGGCAACAACCCAGCATAGCTTCCAACTATTCGCGCAGGTTAAAAAATGTTCGACGAGCTCGGGCCGGCATTATTTTTTTTCGATCTTTTGCAGGTTTACCCTCGAACCTTATCTAGACTCGGCGTTATGATTCCGCTACAGTCCGAAGCGTCGGGCCGCCTAGGAGCAGAATCATGGACACGCTG
>DASUVS010000490.1:0-6424 GCA_036378835.1 Binatia bacterium
CACTCCGACGGCAATATTGTGTTCTTCCTTGCATGCCACCGTGCAGGCATGACACCCGATACAACGGTTCTGATCGATGACAAATCCGTAGCGCATTGAGAACCTTTCGTCTTAATAGTGCCAAGCAGCGAAAATAATTCTTAGGTCATAGCAAAGGCGGCGCGAAACTCCAACCATGGTTCCGTCCAAAGGATGAATTATGAAGGATGAGATCTGAAACAAACTCGTTCCGGAAGCCTCATTTTCAGCTTTCCGCTTTCATCCTTTCATCTTTGCAGAGGGTTTTCTCGACAGCCTGCTAATGTTTTCCCAATGAGACCATGAAGATTCCGGCCACCACCATAGCGGCGCCGGCAATCTTGCGCCGGGTGACGCTCTCTATCTGTCGCGCCATGAAAGGCGTCAACATCAGCACAAAGACGGCGTAACTATTGATCAGCGGAGCGATAATCGTGACCCGCTCCATACTGAGGGCAACATACATACATAGGAACGACCCGCCGGTAAAAATCCCCGACCAGACAAACCAGCGCGCGGCATTGGCGGCAGGCAGGCGGAATTTTTCGCCGTGAAGATATCGGGTGATTAGAAAAATTTCGACCGTCGAGGTGAGCGCGGCGATCCCCGCCGCCAGGATCGGCTGTCCGCCGCCGTCGCCGAGGCCCCAACGGACCGTGACGTCCTTCCATGCGAAGATCAACGCGCACAGGAAGGGAAAGATCAACTCGATTTTATGATAGGAGCTCGTCGCTCCGGTCCACGACACGGTGATCAGGCCGCAGACGGTTACGAAAACCCCGGCGATCACCCATGGGCCCGGCCTCTCGCCAAGGAGGAGTATCGCCAGAACCGTGGAAAACATCGGCGTTGTATTGATGATCGTCGATGTAACCGAGCTGCCCATCGTTCGAATGCCGCGGAAACTCAGCACACGGGTTACGCCCGGCACCAACAAACCTACGGCAACAAAAATTAGATTGTCATTAACCAAGATTGGCGCGAAGGGATCAAGTAAGAAATGCGCCGATAATAGAAACACGGTATTGCCGGCAATGGTAATCCAGGCGCCCCACGGCGCCGCAGCGAGGTGATAGCCGCGCTGCGCCAAGAGGCTGGCGATGGCAAAGCAAACCGAAGTCAAAATCCCAAAGAAGATCGGCAACACGGAGCTTTACAAGTTTCCTTCGAAAACGATTTCGTCTAGAGTGCCCGTTATAGCCGAATTTTTTTAGAATCGCATTCATGCTGCCAACCAATCTTGCCCTCCTCCGCCGCAGACTGCTCGGTTGGTACGAAAAGAACAGGAGAGATCTTCCCTGGCGCAGGACATCGGATCCCTATGCGATCTGGATTTCGGAAACCATGCTGCAGCAGACGCAGGTAAAGACGGTCGTTCCTTATTATGAAAGGTTTCTGAAAGCGTTTCCGACCATCGCAGCATTGGATCACGCGCCGCATCGACAGGTGCTGCGTGCCTGGTCCGGTCTAGGATATTATCGCCGAGCGGAGAACCTAAAGAAGTCCGCCTCGGAGCTGATGCGGCGACATGGCGGAATGATGCCGCAGGATTACGAGAGTTTGCGTGCGCTGCCCGGAATCGGCGATTACACCGCCGGCGCTATTCTCAGCATCGCCTTCCAGAAAGCGTACCCGGCTGTTGACGGCAATGCGCGGCGAGTTTTGGGCCGTTTGTTCAACTTGGCCGGGGCGAAGCAGGTGCGCGCCGCGGCAGAAAAGCTCACCCCGAAGTCAAACCCGGGCAATTTCAACCAGGCGGTTATGGAGCTCGGCGCAACCATTTGTCTTCACGCCGAGCCGCTCTGTTCAGTTTGTCCGCTGGTCAAGCACTGCCGGCTACACAGCGGCGGCCGAAGCTCCAAGAAGCTGGCCTCTCGGAAGAAACTCAAAGTGAGAAATGTTACTTGGCCAATGGCGATTATTCGCCGCGGTGAAAAAATTCTACTACGGCGCCGCGGCAAAACCGGCTTGCTCGCCGGAATGTGGGAGCTTCCCGGCGGCGAGGAGTCATCCAACCATGGGGTTCTGAGAACTTTAAGCCGCCATATGCAGGGAATCGGCCCTGTTTTACCTATCCCTCTGAGCATCGGCGAAATCCGTCATAGCATTACAAATCGTCGCATTCGCTCCCCCATTTTCCTGTTCGATCTCGCCGTGAACGAACCCATCGGTTTGCCCGGCTCCGGCTGGCGCTGGGTAACCCCGGCCGCGCTGGACCGCTATCCGGCATCCTCGATGACTCTCAAAGCGGCAAGGGTTCTAGCCAGCTATGAAAAGAGTGCTTCTTAAAAGCCTGCTCCTTTCGGCGATAATCGTATCCCTGGTTCATTTTTACCTTGCTTTGCCCAACGTTTCGCTCTTGAAGACCAGAAATCCTCGAAGCTCGGCGCTTATGGAACTACGCGACCAGGAGAACAGAGAGAAGAAATTGCGGGTGTCGCGGCAGCAAATTTGGGTGCCTTACGGACGGATTTCAAATCATCTAAAGAAAGCTGTTCTGCTCAGCGAAGACGCTTCTTTCTTCAGTCATAACGGAGTCGATCTTGACGAGCTCAAGGAATCATTGAAAAGAGATTTAACAACGTTCAGCTTCAAACGCGGCGGCAGCACCATCACAATGCAGCTAGCGAGAAACTTATTTTTAAACCCGGCTAAGAATCCCCTGCGGAAAATCAAGGAAATCATCATCGCCTGGCAGCTCGAGCAGGCTCTTTCTAAGATTCGGATTTTCGAGATTTATCTAAACGTCGTCGAGTGGGGCCGCAATATTTACGGCGCTGAAGCAGGGTCCCGTCACTATTTTGGCAAAGCCGCCGCCACTTTGGATCCTTTGGAAGCCGCGACTCTAGTGGCGTTACTTCCCAACCCCCGAACAACTCGAGAAAAAAGCATTCTTCAAAGGCGAAACCTGGTGTTAGCAAGATTGGCCGAAGTAGGCCATATCAGTAAGGAGGAATACGATCGAGTCAAGCAAATCCCGCTATTCCACACAGTAAAGCAAGAAGCTCCCGGTCTGCTGCAAGATTAAAATCCGGGCGGATACCCCCAAATACCCTTGATTCACAGTACATCCTTTCTCTTTCCATGGCGTCTAAACTATCGAGGCGCAATCTCCGGCGAATGATAGCCTCAACCTCATCGCCAGAACGTAATCGACATTCGCCTGAAAAAAGAAAGGAAACGAATGGAAAAAGGGACAAAAAAGCTGGACACTACCCTTGGCGAGCTCATTGCCGCGGCCAGCGAAGTTGCTTTTGAATATTCCGATAACGACAGAGATGCCTATAAGCTGGCTCAGGCAGCACTGATTGAAATTCTCAGGAAAGCGTCCCATGCTGGCAGCCTAGATGATTTTGGTGAACCGGCGACAAAAAAAACTTATCTTCACTAACCCCACCATCGAATTGGGGGCGGATTTCCGCCCCCTAAGTCCCTCCCGGCGCAGGATTCCATCGCAGCCTGAAGTGCCAACAACGATTGTAAATGGTTCGACCAAGTTGCAACCAAACTTGCTATTCGATCATCTAAAACTAGAGCACTCGTTAAATCCGCGGCTTGAAGAACATACGGCCATGAATGAGGGGGTGCCGTGCTCAGCAGGATGAGTACGTGGTTGAATTAGGCTAAATCTAGTTGGACAATTGACCCATGATCCGCTACAGACATATCGCCGGGTCGCCGAGGACTCCTAGTAGAAGTCTTAGGGACCTGCGAAACAGACTAAGCGAGGACTCATGCTGATTAGAAGACCAGAGGATATCAAGTCCTCAGAGATTACCCCCAAGGAGCTGTATTTTAATCGTCGACAATTCATGCTTGCAGCCTCGGGTGCTGCCGCCGCGGCAGGCGCGGCTCTCGCTGGATTCGACGTTTTCAGACGTTCAGGCCACGCTCTTGCCGCCGAACAGATTGCCAATGTCAAGAAGAGCTCCTACAGCACTAGTGAGAAGCAAAACTCATTTAAGGACATCACCAACTATAATAACTTCTACGAGCTTGGGCCGGACAAAGAAGATCCCGCGGCAAACGCGAAGTATTTCACTCCAACTCGTCCCTGGACGATAGCCGTCGAAGGTGAGGTCAAAAATCCTAAGACGTACGACATCGATGCCTTGACGAAGCTAAGTCCGCTCGAGGAGAGAGTTTATCGATTACGGTGTGTCGAAGCTTGGTCGATGGTGATCCCGTGGATCGGCTTTCCTTTAAGTGGGCTTATCAAACTCGCCGAACCCACCGGCAACGCAAAGTTTATCCAGTTCGTCACTTTGCACGATCCCAAGCGCATGCCCGGCCAAAAATTGCCGATTATGGAGTGGCCGTACGTCGAAGGCTTGCGTATGGACGAAGCCATGCACCCATTGACTATATTATCGGTGGGCCTGTATGGCCAGGTACTGCCGGCGCCGAACGGCGCGCCGATTCGGGTGGTGGTGCCGTGGAAGTACGGTTTCAAAAGCATCAAATCCATCGTCAAAATCCGATTCGTTGAAAAACAACCACCAGCCTCGTGGAATATGATGCAGCCGCAGGAGTACGGCTTTTATTCCAATGTCAATCCAGAGGTCGATCATCCGCGTTGGACGCAGGCAACGGAGCGCCGCATAGGGGAGTTTCTCCGGCGCAAGACGCTCATGTTCAATGGTTACGGCGATCAGGTTGCGCAGCTATACAGCGGCATGGACCTGAAGAAACTTTATTAAGCATCCGCGGTTGGGATATAAGTTGCTCTCCATTTTTTTCGAGGTTTGATTCCGCTCCTACGGCAATGCCGGTGGTGCATTTCTAGGCGCGGTTTTGTCTCCTTTGTAGTTAACCGATGCGCTCCTGGATAAAACCTGCTCTATTTACCGCCTGCTTGATCCCGCTAGCACAGCTCGCGTATGGATTTTATACCGACGATCTAACCGCCAATCCGATCGAATACATCACCCGCTTCACCGGCTCGTGGGCCCTGATCCTTTTGATTACCAGCCTGGCGATCACCCCGCTGCGCAAAATATTCGGCTGGAACCTGATCAGATATCGCCGCATGCTGGGCCTGTTTGCCTTCTTCTATGCGCTCCTGCATTTCTCAACCTATATTGTCCTGGACCATTTCTTCGATTTTCAGGCAATTGCCAAGGACATTTACAAGAGACCTTATGTCACCGCTGGATTCACTGCATTTGTCTTGATGGTTCCGCTGGCGCTCACTTCGACGGCGGCAATGATCCGGCGCCTGGGCAAACGTTGGCAACAGTTGCACCGGCTGGCCTACGTTGCCGCGGCCGCTGGAGTTCTTCATTTTTACTGGCTGGTAAAATCCGATATTCGCCGCCCTGTACAATACGGCGCCGTGTTAGCATTGCTCCTGGCTGTGCGGCTTGCGTATGCATTACTACCCATGCCATCAAAGCGTATTACCGGTAAAGCTAAAATCATCGCGCCGCAAACCGACCGCTCTCGGTTAGCAGGCAGGCCTTAAAGGATCATTCGATCGGACGGGGCTCGCCCCTCTCCGGCGGATTTACCACGGTGCCGATTATTGGCCCCTCCAGGAGATTGACCGGCCAAACCCGAATTTTAGTACCGCCTCTTGCGCGTCGCGCCGGCACCGAAGAGTGAGCCGAGGACGCCGCGAATTATCTCCCGACCGACCTGGCTGCCGATGGCGCGGGCCGCGCTTTTACCCATGGCATCGAACAAACCTCCCGCTTCCGATTGCCACGAGCCGCTCGCCGTCTTGGCAGGCGGCTCTTCGGGAAGCGGCGCTCGAGCTTTGAGCATCTCGTACGCCGACTCACGGTCGACCATTTTTTCATAGTGGCCGAAAATCGTCGATCGTTTCACGACAGTTTCGCGTTCGGACGCCGAGAGCGGCGGCAGTTGGCTCTGCGGCGGGTAAATCAAGGCGCGATCAACGATGTTAGGCCGGCCTTTCTCGTCCAGGAAGGAAACCAGCGCTTCACCGACAGCTAGTTCAGTAATCGCCGCTTCAACGTCGATGGCCGAGTTCTGACGAAATGTCTGGGCGGCGGCTTTGACAGCCTTTTGATCGCGCGGCGTAAACGCGCGCAACGCGTGCTGGACACGATGACCCAATTGACCGAGCACGACATCGGGAACATCCAATGGATTTTGCGTGACGAAATACACGCCGATGCCCTTGGAGCGAATCAGCCGGATCACCTGCTCGATTTTTTCGAGCAACACGGCCGGCGCGTCGTTGAAAAGTAAATGCGCTTCATCGAAAAAAAATATCAGCTTGGGCTTCTCCGGATCGCCCACTTCCGGCAGCCGCTCGAACAGCTCCGACAACAGCCAAAGTAAAAAAGTCGCATATAGCTTGGGAGCGTTAATGAGCTGATCGGCAACAAGGACATTGATAATGCCCCGTCCTTGACTGTCGGTTTGCATCAGATCATCG
>DASUVS010000491.1:0-4339 GCA_036378835.1 Binatia bacterium
CAAACCGTCTGTGGAGTTGTAGGTGATTTCTCCGGCGCCTTTAATCTTTTTCAAATTGATTAAAGTTTTCGGAACGAAGATGCCCTGCTTGATCAAGATCAGCAGAGCAGTGCCGCCGGCAATGAGCTTGACGTCCTCTTCGGCTGCAAGAATTTTGCAGGCTTCGGCAATCGATTTTGGTTCCAGGATTTCAAATCGTCGCATGTGATACCTAGCCCGCTGACCATGGTGCAGCGCGACCGGCGAATGTGCATCGGCTAGTGCCGTGTCTCACGCTGTTAGTAGTTTATCCGGAGCACAGCAGGACTCGGCCCAGCGCAATCAGCCGCAACCCAACGAAGTATTCTCCCGCCAAGACGCAAAGGCCGCAAAGCAAGTTGATTCTGAACTCGGCGATCTTGGCGCTTTGCCGCGAGGAAATTCGGTCTCAAAGCTCGAAAAATAAGTGCGTTCATTTAAGAGCCACTACACTAATTGTGCTTCCATTAATCTATTCGTCGGCAGCCGCCCAAAGAACCCGGATCGCCGGCGGCCGCAAATACTTCGTGCCGCGCTTTTGCAAGCCGACTTCTTCCCAGGTATCGCCGCGGTCATAGGTGACATAGATCGCGCCTTCGCCCGGAGGGCCTGCCGTATGACCGCGCGCGACATCGCCGAACGCGGCGAAAATAGAATTGGTATCGTACGGGTTATACGCAAGCTGCCAGCACATCGCGGTATGCTTCACCGGCAATCCTGCGCCCACCTGCCGCCAGGTCTCACCGCCATCTTCACTGCGATAGATGCGGCCGTCGACTCCGCCCGGCCGATCCCAATACTGCGGTGAGCCATGCCCGGCGGCCAAAAACATTGCCGGCCGGTCGCCGGGCAGATTGATCACGTCATGAAAGTAGTCGCTCTCCATGCCTTTTTCGGCGCGTTTCCAGCCTTTCTCCGGCGGATCGGCACGGAAAAAGCCGCGCGATGTCGCGGTGAAGTATTTTGTTTTGTTGCCCGGTGCTCTGACGATCATGTGTATGTCGGGATACTCGAGCCCTTCACTGACATCCTCCCAGGTCTTGCCCCGGTCAAAGCTTCTAACGATGCCGCCATGTTCGAGAGCTAGGTAAATACAGTTCGAATCCTCCGGATCGATGTAAATATGACGCACGTGCCCCTGGTGCGGCGGATGCGGAAAATACCATTTATACTGAACTTCGGCCGGCATCCCGGTAAGCGATTTAAGCTCCTCCCAGGTATCGCCGCCGTCCTCACTGCGATAGAGATGAACCGGTTCGGTTCCGGCGTAAATGACTCGGTCATCAGTCGGATCGACGGTGACCCAGCGAATATCGCCCTCGAGGGTGCGCTGCCAATGCCGGCCGGCATCTTTGGTGCGATACAAACCGTCGAAGGTTACGCCCGCAAAGACAATCTCCGGAGAATTTTTACATCCATAAACGGAATCCACCACTCGATCTTTGAAGTACGGCTCAAATTCCCTCGAACCGCCCATCGAAGTCCAAATATCAGCGACCCCCCGAAATAAAATCATCCCCGCCTGAGTACCCGCATAAAGTCGGTAGGCTTCAGCCATTTTCGTCCCTTCCGAAATTTAGTTTGTTTCCAGACTAGCGAGAGGCGCAAAGAGCAAGGAGCTAGGACCAAACAGAGGGCGCCAGCCCTTTGCCCGCGCGCTTAGCCCTTCGCGATCAGCCACGATCTTAGTTGAAAACCATTCCGCCATTTACATGCAGCAACTGACCCGTCATAAAGGCGCTATCCTCACTGGCGAGAAAATGAACACCTTCAGCGATATCCCTCGGTTCTCCGGCTCGGCCAAGCGGCATGCCGGCGCTCAACTTCGCCCATTCGGCATCGGTATGAACCGCCAACACCCGCGCTGTGGCGGTGAGACCCGGGGCAACGGTATTGACGCGCACACCGTAAGGCGCCATTTCCAGGGCCAATGATTTAGAAAAAGCAATGATGGCCGCTTTGGCGGCCGAGTAAGCGGTCCTCCCGGCGCTACCGGTGATGCCGAAATTGGAGGACGTGTTGATAATGGCGCCGCTTTTGGCTTCCTTCATACGCTTGCTCACGGCCTGACAACAGAGAAACGTCGCTTTCAGATTGACATCGATCACTTCGCGCCACTCCGAGAGCGGAAACTCATGAATCGGATGCTTGTGCAGCGTTCCGCCGGCTAGATTCACCAGCACGTCGATGCACCGCTGCTTTGCATAGACCGTTTCGAATACTTCTTTGATTTCAGGGGCGCGTCTCAGCTCGACTCGATAGAATTCGGCCTCATACTTGTCTTTGCGCAACTGCTCGACAAACTCCTGCCCGGCTTTGTCGTTTTGATCGAGGATGCAGACGCCGAAGCCACTTTGCGCCAGCCGAGCCACTACAGCCTGGCCGATTCCACCCGCGCCCCCAGTCACTACTGCAATCTTATTTGCCATGGTTTCACTCTGCTGTCGAAACGGACCTTTCGATTACCACATGATGCTGCCGCCGTTGACGATCACCGTCTGCCCGGTGATGAAGCCGGCGGCATCGCTTGCCAAGAACACCGCAGTGCCTACCAGGTCTTCGGGCTGGCCGATTCGGCCCAGCGGAATCTTTTGGGCTTGAGCATAAATTTGCTCCTCGCTCTGATGGCCGCGCGGTTGCGCCGTATCCGTGATTCCGGGGCAAATCACGTTCACCGTGATCTGACGCGGCGCCAGCTCTAACGCCAATGATTTTGTAAAACCGATGATGCCGGCCTTTGACGATGCGTAGTGAGCGGCATTTTTGGCGCCCTGGAATGCCCGTCCCGAAGTCATGCTGATGATTCTGCCACTTCCCTGCTGCAAAAATTTGCCCGCCACGGCTCTCGAACAGAGAAATGCCCCCACCAGGTTTGTACCGATGACACGATCCCACTCCGCTTCTTTCATTTCTTCGACGGAGCTGACCGGGAAAATGCCTGCGTTGTTGACTAAAATATCAAGCTTGCCGAACTCTCCTAACGACTTATCGACCATCGTTTGGACGGAGTCCTCATTCGAGACATCGGTACACGCTGCCGAGGCTGTTCCGCCTAAGGCTTCGATCTCGCTTTTGACCGATGCGGCGCTTTCCTCATTGATATCGGCAATGACGACCTTCGCGCCCGCGCGAGCGAACCCGAGCGCCAGCGCTCTGCCGATTCCCTGCCCCGCCCCCGTAACTATAGCAACCCGATTTTTTAGTCGCTCCATTTACTTGACCATCCGCAATCGTTTCCCACTCGCACCTGAGCTTTGTGGGCCTTTAGAATAGTCAAACGTGCTGGATAGACGTTCGGCAAACTTCTTGACTGTCTTCCCCGTTTTCTCAATTCCATTTGCCCGAATTCGCTCTGCAGGTCCTATAACGGCTATGCTGCCGACTAGGTCTCTGCTAAGGAAACATGGAGCAGCAACACCGGCGGTGTACGAGTATCTTTCTTGAATGCTCACCGCATAGCCGCGTCGTTTGATGTCCTCGATCTTTTTCAGCATCTGCTTCGGCGAGGTTATCGTGAAGGGTGTGAATTTCTCAATTTTTTTCACGTTGAGTATCGATAGAATCTCTTCCTGCGGCAGCACTGCCAGAATCGCGCATGCGGACGAGCCCACATAGAGAGGGCGCGGAACTCCGGTTTCGATGACCGTGCGCGTGTGATGCGGACTTTCACGCCGTTCTATCGTCACACACGAGTCGTACTGAAATCGTTCACAATAAATCGCCGTCTCTCCCGTCACCTGAACCAGTTGTTCCAGGTAGGGAACGACTGTATCCCGCATGGTAAAGCATCTGCGATAATCCTCGGCAAGCACTAACAGCTTCGGTCCAAGACCATAAGAACCGCCGTCGTCGATTCTTTGGACAAAGCCCTTTTGTCTCAAGGAATTCAGAAGGCGGTAGGCCGTTGCTTTATCCAAATTGAGATTCCGCGCAAGATCCTTCAACGCGAGCGGCTTCCTCGCCCGGCTCAACTCCTCTAAAAGGTCGATCGCTTTGGTCACTGAAGCATTCATTTTAATAATTGAAATGACGTTTTGGCGGCATCACCTTCGAAATATATTACCGACAAACAGCTGTCAACAACATCGAAAGATGTTTTAGAACATGGAGCAAGAGCAACCGGTAGAAAACCAGGTTCATCACTGGCGCGATCTGCAACTAGCTTCGGGCGATTGTGCGGACTACCGTCTGAGGTTCGGGAGCGATTCCGTACGCGTGCTCAGATTCGATTTGACGGACGTGGACTCTATCAGCAAATCCTTCACGTAAATCGCTGAGCGACTCGTGGTACTCCGCGTGAAGTGAAAACTAAATGGAATGC